>JAPLGZ010000586.1 GCA_026389895.1 Chloroflexota bacterium
GTAAAGACAACGGTCTTGTCATCCGGCGCTTTGACACTCTCTAACCCAGCATCGTCATAGATCCAGCCCCATAGCGACTCTTTGCGGCGGCCGCGCTCAATCGAATAGACCACATCCTCAGCCGTGATCGGGCTACCATCCGAAAATTTGAGATCATCGCGCAGATGGAAGGTCCAAACCTTGAGATCAGGACTGGTTTCGTAGGATTTGGCCGCCGAGGGTTCCAATTTCGTGCCATCGCGATTGACGCGATAGAGCAGCTCATAGAGATTGAGATGGAGCATGATATCGTTGTTGGCGGTGGTGGTGGTGGGATCAAGCAAAAGTTCGTTGGCAGCCGTTGCGATCACCAAACGCCCACCCGGCTTCGCGGTCGCGTCCGAGCCGGTGGGTGCCGGTGTGGTCGCCGGCACACAAGCAACGAGTAGAAGGATTAGAACGCCGAGCGCCATCATGCGCAGCGCTATTGTGGTCGTACATTTCTTCATGAAGCTTCTCCTTTGTGACAATAAATTGGAAAGATAAGACCATTTACAGGTGATATGCTGTGCGCTATAAGTTGTGCGATTCGAAAGCCGGGGTTTAACCCATGTGGGAATTGCACCTTGCCAGCCGTGCATTTGTTCCAGGTAGAAACAGCAAAAGCACGCTGCGACCATTCGTATTAGTGCCTAACACGAGTTGATCTATTCAAATGATAGAAGCTGGGAGAAAGTATGCGCGTAACACGAAATCAGACATTGATGCCTACAATTGATCGGTTTGATTATACATTAGCTACGCAATTATTTGAAAACAGGCATTTTTCACTCGGTTAGCGCTGGCGGCGTGGAACAGTATAAAGGCTGTCAGCAACATCGGTTATGCACTGTGCGAACTTGCTGCTTGTTCGCTTGGGGGTATAAGGGCAAATGAGCGCGGTAAATTTATCTCAAATTTCCTCTACGCCATACTGGGAGTGTTTATTTCTAACGTATACAGTTAGGAAGGTATCAGAAAAGCCCGCATAGAGGAAGAATAACATAGCCGGATCAGGCTGTCTATCGGCAATTATTTCGGATTTCTAGGGGCTTAGATGTGCAGGATGCACAGGTGATGGGGCAAACCTATTATCCCTAACAAGCTAGAAATTAGTCTACAGATCGCAAGGAAGCGATTACACAGAGCAACAATTCTGAAAAAGTTCGCTTGCGCGCTAATCGGCCTTGTCGCACGCCGTGTAACCGCTGTTCTTGTATAAAGAAGATTAACCTCCGCTTAGTGAATCGAAATTACGGTGCCGCTTGTCATGCGGACGAGTTCGGCGGGGGTCAGCTTAAAAACGGCATGCGGATGACCAGCAGCGGCCCAAATTTCAGCATATTGCAGCAGATCTTCGTCAATATAGGTCGTCAACATATGGCTGTGGCCAATCGGTGGGACACCGCCAATCACAAACCCTGTCTGTTCGCGCACAAAATCGGCATCCGGCTTCTGAAGCTTTTCACCGAGCAATTCAGCAAGGCGTTTCTCATTGACACGGTTGACGCCACTGGCAATTACCAAGATCGCGTGCCGGCTTTCCCGACCCTGAAAGATCAGTGATTTGGCAATTTGTGCAACTTCACAGCCAACCGCGATGGCCGCCTCAACCGATGTGCGGGTAGAATCAGCCAGTTCAATAATTTGGTTGCTAAAGCCGCCCGCGATCAACGCATCTTGTACTTTTTGAGCGCTCAATTTAAGTGCATTTGTCATGATAAGTTCCTTTATTTTCTCGCTAAAGCAGATCACGCCATAAGAGTGCTCTACGGAATATTTCATGGATAAAGTATATCATATCAAAAGCTCGCCCACAGTCAGAGGCAAATAAAAACGCCACACCCCAGGATTCTAGGTGTGGCGTGATATAACCAGGGTTTAATTAACTGCGCAGGCTGCGTAATTCCTCAAACAGTTCCTTTTCTTTGTCGCTCAGATTGGTTGGTAACGTAGTAGTAAGCTCTGCCAACAGATCGCCGCGCTGATCAGGATTTTTCAAATTTGGCATGCCCAAACCACGCAAACGGAAAAGCTTGCCGTTTTGGGTGCCCGCTGGGATAGTCAATACCACCGGGCGATCCAATGTAGGAATCTGCGCCTCGCCGCCAAGCACAGCTGTATACAGCTCAACGGGCACTTGCACACGCAGATCATCATTGTCACGCGTGAACTGGGGGTGTGGCATCACTTCCACTTTTAATAAAATATCTTGACCACCGACGCCGCTCACCCGTACTTTAGAGCCTGTTTTAACGCCGCGCGGAATGTTTACTTCAAAACGGGTGCCAGGGCCACTTTCTAGCATGCGGGTTGCGCCGCGAAAGGCTTCGTCTAGCGTTACCTTGACTGGCACTTCTGCCGGGGCAGTTTGGAAAGCTGACCGCCCATCAAAGCCACCATTACGTGACCGAGTCTGTTGACCTGGGCGTGCACCGCCTGGGCTGTTCCCGAACAGCGATTCGAAGAAGCTAGAAAAACCGCTGCCCCCAAACATCTGCTCCAGATCTTCGGGGGTCATGGTGCGAGACTGATTGCCGCCACCCCCACCCCAATTGAAATCTTCGGGGCGACCACCAGAGCGGGCATACTGTTCCCATTGCGCACCAAAGCGGTCATACTGGACCCGCTTTTCAGCATCAGAGAGCACCGTATAGGCCTCGTTGATCTCTTTGAATTTTCGCTCAGCCTCAGCATTGCCAGGGTTTTTATCTGGATGATACTGTTGCGCTAATTTGCGAAAGGCTTTCTTAATTTCTGTTTCATCGGCAGTCCGTTCGACGCCGAGGATTTTGTAATAATCTTTGTAATCCATAGTCACCTCAACTAACTAGACCGGCTATCGCAAATTGAGTCATTCATTTTGCCTTTCGAAAAGCACTGGGCAACCCCAGGCTTTAAGCGACCGCCGCCATCCGCTTATCCGGCCATAGGCTCGACAGTGGTCAGCAAAATAGGAGCCAGCCACTAAGGTTTGCGGACAACAACACGGGCCGGCCGCAATAGCTTACCGCCATCCACATAACCCGCTTGCACAACTTGAACGATATGGTCTGGCGGTGTTTGAGCATCGTCAACATGGGCGATCGCCTCATGCAGATTCGGGTCAAATCGTTTGCCCTGGGCATCCATCGGTTCAACCCCATACCGCTTTAACGTATCCATAAAGGCCCGCCGCGTCGCTTCAATATTGGTGACAAAACTGCGAGCATTGTCATCACCGGCGCTGGCATGTTGCAAGGCCAAGTCCAGATGATCGGCTAGCGGCAACATATCAGACAAGATACGATGGCGTGCTTCGGTCGATTCTGCAACAAAACGTTGTTCCCAACGCTTGCGCAAATTATCCAACTCAGCCTGGGTCTCAGCTTGGAGTTGCTGATACCGTTCTTGCCAATTGTCTTCATCTTCCTGTTCATGCTGTTTTTTCGCCTGTTGTAAAGCCGCCTTCGTAAACAGCAATTCAGATTCTAACTGACTTTTGGCTTCTTCTAGCTGGCGAACATCTGCTGTTTGGCGTTGCAATACTTCGTTTTTAACGGTTAGTTCGTTCGCACGCTCGTCCAGTGCTTTCGTTTGCTCGATAAAACGCAATCGCAAATCGGCATAAGATTGCGCCAGACGCTGGTAATCTTCCAAAGTAGGTAATGGTTGTCCATCGGGCATAGTTGGCCGCCGGTTACGAGGATCGCGTTGTGGGTCAATCAGGTTAAATAAATTTGACATCCCCAGTTCCTCCTCATGCATCTAATTCAGATCAAAATATAATCGTGACAATCACGATGATAAGGGCGAGACAGTATCATACTATATGTGCAAGAAAACCGATAACATTTAAATGATTTCTAGACAACGGGCGGAGCTTGTGCTCCGCCCGTTGTTACTTATTCATAAAATTCAGGGTCGGTTTTAGACCTGGCGATACTCGCCTTCGACCACATCATCTTCACTGCCACCCTGTGTACCATTGGGGCTACCGGGGCCGGCTGGGCCAGCGCCGTCCGTGTTCTGGTACATCTGTTGCGTCAACGCATGGCTAGCCTGTTGCAACTTCTCGGTCAAGGTGCGAATGCGATTGAGATCTTCGCTATCCTTGGCACCTTTCAGCTCTTCGATCGTCTCTTCGATCTGACTTCGATCGGCAGCCGGCACCTTGTCGCCAAGCTCACGCAGTGACTTTTCGGTCACATAGAGCAGGTTGTCGGCGTTGTTGCGGGCCTCAACCAACTCGCGTTGTTTCTTGTCTTCGCCTTCATGCGCCTTGGCCTCTTGCACCAAGCGTTCGACTTCATCCGCGGCCAAGTTGGTCGAAGCGGTAATCTTCACGCTCTGTTCCTTGCCACTGGCCTTGTCTTTGGCCTTCACATGCAAAATGCCATTGGCATCAATATCAAACGTAACTTCAACCTGCGGAATACCGCGGGGGGCTGGTGGAATTCCATCCAACCGGAAGTTGCCTAGTGTCTTGTTGGCCTGCGCCATTGGCCGTTCACCCTGCAAAATATGGATATCCACAGCGGTTTGGCTGTCAGCAGCTGTGCTGAAGACTTCAGTCTTCTTGGTTGGGATCGTCGTGTTACGCGGAATCTGCACCGTCATCACACCACCCAACGTCTCTAGACCCAAGCTCAACGGCGTTACATCTAACAGCAACAGATCGCTGACTTCACCACCCAGCACACCGGCCTGAACCGCAGCGCCGACAGCTACTACTTCATCGGGGTTAACACCGCGATGGGGCTCTTTGCCACCCGTCAAACTGCGCACCAAATCTTGCACCATCGGCATACGAGTAGAACCACCGACCATGACGACTTCGTGCAGATCTTTGGCGGCAATCCCAGCATCCTTAAGCGCATTGTGGAACGGGGCTTTGCAGCGTTCCAACAGATCAGCCGTCAATTGCTCAAATTTGGCCCGGGTCAACGTAATCGCCAAATGTTTTGGCCCCGTGCTATCGGCCGTAATAAAGGGCAAATTGATCTCAGTCTGGGGCGTCGAAGACAATTCAATCTTGGCCTTCTCAGCCGCCTCACGCAGACGTTGTAACGCCTGGCGATCCTGGCTCAAATCAATCCCCTGTTCTTTCTTAAATTCATCGGACAACCAGTGAACAATACGCTCGTCCCAGTCGTCACCACCCAAGTGTGTATCACCATTGGTGGATTTTACTTCGATCACGCCGTCACCGACTTCTAGCACAGAGACGTCGAATGTACCACCACCCAGGTCAAAGACCAAAATTGTCTCATCAGTCTTCTTGTCCAGACCATACGCTACAGCAGCGGCGGTTGGCTCGTTGATAATACGCAAGACTTCCAAGCCAGCAATCTGGCCGGCATCTTTGGTCGCCTGGCGCTGTGTGTCGTTAAAATAAGCCGGCACAGTAATAACCGCTTGTTTTACTTCTTCACCGAGATAAGCTTCGGCATCGCGTTTGAGCTTGCCGAGCACCATCGCGCTAATTTCTTGCGGTGTATAGACTTTGTTCTTGGTCGGAATCGAAACGCGGGCATCATGGTTAGGGCCTTCCGCAATGTGATAGGAGACCATGCCTGTCGTGCGTTTGGTTTCTGGGTCATCAAACCGGCGCCCCATTAAGCGTTTTACCGAATAGACGGTGTTTTCTGGATTCACTACCGCTTGGCGTTTGGCCGTAATGCCCACCAGGCGCTCGCCACCTTTGGTAAAGGCGACGACCGACGGCGTTGTACGATTGCCTTCACTGTTGGCAATCACGGTTGGATTGCCACCTTCCATGACGGCAACAACGCTATTGGTGGTGCCTAGGTCAATACCAATAATCTTAGCCATATGTAAATTTCCTCCACGAACAATTTTTTTTCAAAAGCGCTAATAAATACGAAATTACAACAAAACGATGACGGAGTGCAGAAACTAGATAATTTATCTTCTAATTTTTTCTGTCTAGTCTGTACTCGGTCCTTCGTTATTTCTTACTGTTAACAACATTGTAATCCACTCGTATATGTTAGACGTTTGGTTTGTGTTAGCGAAATGTTTGAATTTTTGAGGAGGGGTGAAGAAGAGCAGGGAGGAAGGATACGGGATACGGGATTAGTACTGTCTAATCCCGTATCCCGTATCCTTCCTCCCTCTGTTGTACTACAATCCGCTAGCTCAATTCGGCTGGATTAGCAGCTCTGGTCAACATATCTGTAATTCGTTGTTCAAAGGCCGACGGTGATGCAATGCGCGCCGCCAATTTGAGCAACACTTCCAGCGTCTCGTGGTCATGAATCTGTTTCATCTGCGTTGCAATTCGAATGAGTAGATCGGCAGCAATATCTTCAAAGCGACCTTCTAGTACAACGGAAATTCCTTCGCGCAAACCTTCTTCGCGACCGACTTCACGACCTTCTTCGCGACCGACTTCGCGACCTTCTTCACGACCTAGTTGGATTAATTCCTGACCAGCACGTGTTTCTTCGAGCGGGGTCAATTTCAACATTGCTTCGATCTCCTTGTACGGCAAATTAGCAAAACGCTGTATAAGAAATTTTACCAGCAAATCCAGTAGATTGCTACGTTGCTGTGCATCCAAATCAATCAAACTTTTGATCGATTCCACCCAGCCTGGCCCTTGTGTTTGCACCTCCGCTACATCGGCCGCAGCCAGTGGACGAAGCACATTTAGAAGAGGCGACAAATCCGATGTTTTGGTGAGTAGTTCCGGTAAGGAACCACTCACCAACCAGCGTTCAGACCCTACGGCCAGCGGGCCAAGCGTGTCTGGGCCAGGATCGTAGGCGCGATCCAAAAAGAAAACGATCATCTGCCAATTTTGACCATCCAAATCGGCGCGAGTTTCATGATAACGGGTGACATGATGCAGGCTGCGCCAGTAGATGCGTCGATCATAGTAGCCTTGCACTTCGACAAAGTAATAGGGACAACCGGCTTGCATCGGTTCTAGAAAACCGTCCATACGTCGTTCACTCGTTTTGACGACTGGACTTTCGTACCGATAGTCGCAGGCAGGTGTCATTTGCAGCAACTCAAAAATGGCATGAGGCACCAGTTGGAAGTACTCTTGGAAAAGCTTGTCAGTTTGCATGCTTACTGGCCTCGACGCCGTTTATTCATGGTCGCACGATCTCGCCATCACTTCGTCGATCTTCGGAGATAAAAAACGATTTTGTCGCTAATTCGGGCTTGAAAAGTTCGTGCGCCTTCTGCTCGTCAATGTCAATGCCCAGACCGGGTTGATCGTTGGCGTAGAGATAACCACCTTCTAGCTTGGCATAACCAGGGAAGAGATCGTATTCCTCGGCGCGGAAATGATTCTCTTCTTGGATGCCAAAGCTGTAACTGGCCATATCAAGATGCACGGCCGCCATCTGATTAACGGGATCGTTGTCGCCGCCTTCTTGCCAGGCCGTGCGCACACCAAACCACTCGCAGAGCGTGGCGATCTTGCGACAATTGGTGATGCCGCCGCCCTTAGAGACGCGCACGCGCACATAATCGATCAGGCGTTCGGTGATCAGGGGGAGAAATTCATGCGGATTGATAAAAAGTTCGCCCATTGCCTGGGGGGTGACACATTGCTGGCGCACCAGGCGATACCAATTCACCTGTTCGGGCGAGAGCAGATCTTCTAAGAAGAAAAGCCGATATGGTTCAAGCAACTTAGCCAGATGGACGGCATTGTGCGGGTGCAAATGTTCATGCACATCATGCGTGAGTTTGGGGCCGAAACCTAGCTTATCACGCAGATAGGCAAACATTTTCGGCACATTTTCCAGGTAGGCTTCGTCGTCAAAGGCGCGCGTCTGCGGCCAGTGATTTTTGGGAAAACCCGCCTTATCCGCTTCAAGGAAACCGCCGCCGCCATAGGGTCCTAGCTGGCAACGGATCACATGATAACCTTCTTCCATGTAGCGCCGGATGTCATCTTCTAATTCTTGCAAGGTATCGCCCGATGCATGAGCATAACACATGACGGCACTGCGGCAAGGTCCGCCCAACAGTTGATAGACCGGCATCCCAGCCTCTTTGCCCTTGATGTCCCACAGCGCCATGTCGATCCCGGCCTGCACTGTATTAATTACCGAGTCGTTGCGCCAATAGCCACTGGTGTAAATGGATTGCCAGATGTCTTCAATATGGCTGACCTCGCGCCCGATGATCAGCGGCGCAATCGTTTCGATCGCCGTTTGCACGGTCTTGGCGCGGTAATGATCGCTGGCCGAGCCAATGCCATAGAGCCCGGGTTGATCGGTGATCACTTTGACAAAGAGCCAGGTGCCATTCTCACGCGTGCGGATTGTCTGAATTTCTTTAATTTTTGCCACAGAGAACTCCTTCGTTGCTGTGAATTTCATACTGTGAATTTCATGCTGTGAATTTCATGCTGTGAATATGAATAGAGCTGCGGGAGAATTATACAAGAGCCAACTACTTTGCGCCACTAGATTTTTTGAGTCTTTTGGTGTATCCTCTCCTAGGAGAGCAAAAGGGCTGGATGTCAGAAAGGAGTAATTGATCGATGAGCTACCGAAACTATAGCATCCAAGAGACCGATCTAGGGCCGATGTTAAGCGGCACGCGAGTTTCTATCTATGACGTGATGTTGGCGCACGACGCAGGCCAAGATCTGTTTCATCTCTGTGTCAATTACAACCTGAGTCCGGTTCACGTGCAAATTGCGCTTGAGTACATTGAGGAGCACAGCGAACAACTGACTGAGGATTTGAAGGAGATTTTGCCGAAAAAGGCCGAACGAGAGCAGCATTACCGCGCAATTGCCGCGGAAAGAAGAAAAATTCCTGTAACCATGACACCTGAGCGCGTCGCTTTTTATGCGCTGCGTGAAAAGAACCGACGATTGCGAGGCGAGAATGGTGATAAGGATCATTCTTAGCGATGAACATTGTGGAAAACATGCAGAAAATCTCTACCACGCGCTAGAGCGGTTAGGATATGTGGAGTTACTCTCACTAGAGTTTAAGATCTTCGATGAAGTGGGATTATATCAAGGGGAAAATGATGAAACGGTGTGGCGTTTCTGTCAGGAGAATCGCTACCTCTTATTAACTGGCAATCGCACGGCCAAAGATGGGCAGTTATCGTTAGAGCTTACCGTGCGTCGCCTTGTCACAGAAACAAGCTTACCGGTTATTACGATCGGGGATCTTGATCGTATTTTGGTGGATCGCCGCTACTGTGAACGCTGCGCAGAACAGTTAGCAGAAATTATCATGGATCTAGAAGAACGTTATCTGGGTGTGACGCGTCTTTATCTGTCCTAACGTTATTCCCAAAGCAGTAGCGGTGATTAAAATCACGCGCAACTATTGCGGCGAATTCAGTCGCCAATGTAAAGGGAGTCAGGTCAGATCTAACCTGGCTCCCTTCACCCCTACCTAATCAAACGCACCGCTGTTCAAAATTTCCATATACGCGCTCATCTGGCCGTTGGCAAAGGCGCGGCTACGGCTCGCCCAGCCACTGTCGCCTGTCATAGCCGGCACATGATCGTCGATCATGTAACCCTTGAAGCCAACCTGACGTAGGGTTTTCATGATGTCGAACATATCAAGGTTGCCCTCGCCAATAAACGCCTCGCGGAACTTAGGCACGGTGCCGAGCACATCGCGGAAATGGACATAGAAGATTTTGCCTTTTTCGCCAAAATACTTCAAACCCTTCTTACACTCCTCTGGGCTCATCTCTGACCAGGAACCGACGCAGAAATCTAAGCCATGATTGGGGCTATCACCAATCGTCATGGCGCGGTCAAATGCCTCAAAGCTGCGCATAATACGCGCCACACCGCCCAACGATTCCACTGGGGGATCATCGGGGTGCAACGCCAATTGAACACCGGCTTCCTCGGCGACCGGGATCATGGCCTTGATGAAATATTCATAGTTGGCCCACATCTCGTCATCGGTATATTCGCGATCAAAGTTGAGTGGCGCATCCTTGGCCAGTTCCAGGTCAAAGGCCGTAGTCAGGGCATCGCCGCGCGTGCGGGCTGTGCTCGACGTACGCCAGACGCCGGTGACAACAAAGTGGTAACCGAAGATCGGAATCCCAGCGCGCCCCATATTGCGAATCGTAGTCTGCATGTTTTCGATCTGCTCGTCGCGGCCCGGCTTACCTAGCATAATTTTGTCATAGAATTTGATCGGCACATTTTCGATGCCATTCAGCCGCAAGCCAGCGTCTTCGACCCGCGTGCGCAAGCGCAGCAGATCCATATATTCCCAGCGCGCCTCACTCGGAAAGTAGGGCGAGCCGCCGAAGAAGTTGAACTGCATGTCGTGAATGCCCATCTGCTTGCTGAACGACACGATTTCATCTGTTAACTCGCGGACTTGGCCGATGGCCAGCCGCATGGGTAGGGTGTTAAGATCAAGCACGGAATTTTCCTTTCTAAGCAATCCAGAACCAATTAATAAGTAATAGCTAACAAGTAATAAATAATTGTTAATGCGCCGCCAACTCAATTGTCGCGCCATATTAGCAATTACTTATTACTTATTAGCTATTACTTGTTTAACTTAATTATAGTTCAAGCAAGCACAACCTGCGTCGCGCTTATCTCAAACTTTGTCTACAGGTGATCTTTGTCCAACACTTCTTGGCACAGCTTCTGCACTTGTTCGACACCGGCGTCAAAGCCAATCTCACCGGTCCAGATCGCTTGCAAGTTATTGAGCATAACATCGTCAAATTCCGACGAGCGCGCATTGGCTGGGCGATACCACGGGCGTGGGCCTTCTGGGTAGGCTTTGCGGATCGTGCCATAGATATGGCTAAACGTGGCGAGCTTGGGGTCGTCCCACACATCATCGCGCGGGCCAGGGCTACCAGCGCCACCAAAGACATGTTCGACGCCATCTTCTTTGGTGGAGAAGAATTGTAACACCTTAAACGTCTCAGCTGGATGCTTGGAAGCAGCAGGCGGGGTCATCCCGAAAGCGCCACCAGAGACTTGTGAACCACGTGTGCCTTCAGGGCCAAGCGGGGCCACGGTCACATCCCATTTAAATTTCCAATCTTTGACTTTGCTAAACTCAGCAACCAAGCCTGGCGTTGTGTTGAACGCGCCGACTTTGCCCGCCACAAAGTTTTCGCGGTATTGATCACCGCAGATGCAGGGATCAACCTTGTGTGTCTCTTTCAGATCGTAGAGCCACTTGAGCGCTTGGATCGATTTCTCCTCGCCCAACAAACACTTGGTGCCATCTTCGTTCATCAACTCACCACCGAACATACGCATGTACGACGGTGTATGTTCCGAACCTTGCTGAGCGCGGAAGCCCCATGTATCGGGGGCTTTGGTAATCTTCTTCGCGCCATCCACCAGATCGTCAGACTTCCAATCGGGGTTGGGCACGGTAGCACCGGCGGCTTCGTAGAGATCTTTGTTGAAGTAGTAGACCACTGTGCCAAAATGGCCATGATTGGGGATGGCATAAAGTTTGCCGTCTACGGTCAATGCCTTCAAGATCGCTGGCCAGAAGACAGATTTGTCAAAACCAGTGGACGCAACCAGGTCGTCATGCGGGGCAACCACACCTTTGCGCACATGTTCGGGCACCGTATTCAAGTACGTCCAGACGATGTCGCCTAGATTCCCACCTGCGGCCAAAGCGTAGATCTTGGCGAACATTTCTGCGCCGTCTAACTCATCAATCTGGAGTTTGATCCCTGGGTTTTGCTCTTCAAAGAGCGCGACACGGGCTTTGTGCCAGTCGGCATGGGAGCCCAGACGGTCGTGAAAAATGATTGTCGTACCTTCGGCTGAAGGGGCAGCCGCGCCGCCACTGGTCGTATTGGCTGCGGGTGCTGCGGCTGGCACGGCACAAGCGGCCAGCAGCATACCAGCGGCGACTGTCGAAGAGCCAGCCAAAAACTGGCGACGACTAAACTTCTTATCAAACATGAACAGTTCCTCCTTGATATATTTAAGTAAATCGAAAGCAACTTCGAATTGCCTCAGAAGAGACAAAATAATTAACAATTAACTATTAATTATTAATTATTGACTACCCTTTTATGCCAGACATCGCGATCCCTTGCACAAAATAGCGTTGGGCGGCAAAAAACAGGACAAGGATCGGTGCGGTCATCATCATACCTGCGGCCATCAGCAGGTTTTCGCGCGGCTCAATCGAGTCGATATTGCTGGCAATCGTCTGGAAATATTTAATGCCGATGCCGATCGTAAACTTTTCCTTGGTGTTCAAAATAATGTAGGGGAAAAGAAACGAATTCCATTCACCGATAAAGGTGATGATCGCCGCCGTGACCAAAGCCGGGATCGAAAGTGGCAAGATAATCTGCCAGAAGATGCGCAGATACCCCGCGCCATCAATCCGGGCGGCTTCATCGAGATCCCTGGGCAAAGTCAGGAAAAACTGGCGCATCATAAAGATCAAAAAGGCGCCACCGCCGAAGAAGGAGGGCACAATCAACGGTCGGTACGAATCGAGCCAGCCGGCCTTGTTAAAGAGCAGATAGAGCGGGATCAACGTGACTTCGGCGGGCAACATCAGGGTGCCTAAGGTCAACAGAAAGATCAGATCGCGACCGGGATAACGGAAACGCGCAAAGGAATAACCAGTCAACGCCGCTGAAAGCACCGCCCCGAAGGTCGCCAATCCAGCGACAATCACCGAATTCCAGAGCCAGCGACCAAAGGGTGAGACATCGAAAACCTCGGCATAGTTGGCAAAGCGTGGGGTGGTCGGCAACCAGCTTGGTGGAAACATATATAGTTCGCTCGGCGATTTTAACGATGAAAAGACGGTCCAGGCAAAGGGCATCATAAAGAGAATCGACGCCACAATCGCGATTGTGTATAAAAGTGTACGGCCAAGCAGCTGTTGGCGTCTCGCACCACTGTCCGTCAATGGCTTACGCAGCGCCGGGGTCGTTGAGCGAGTCATTACTTCTTGGGCCATTATTCATTAACCTCACCGGCATAATAGACCCAGCGCCGCGAGGCGCGGAACTGGATAAAGGTAAAGACGAACATGATAAAAAAGAGGATCCAGGCCAAGGCCGAGGCATAGCCCATCTCAAAATATTTGAAAGCACGCGTGTAAATGTGCAGCGAATAGAACCAGGTGGCATAAGCCGGACCACCCGCGGTCGCCACAAAGGCCGCGGTGAAGACGCGCAACGCCCCGATAATGCCCAACACCATGTTAAAGAAGATCGTCGGCGTGAGCAGGGGAATTGTCACATTACGAAATTTCGTCCAGATACCGGCCCCATCAATCGAAGCGGCTTCATATAACTCTTGCGGGACACCCTGCAAGCCGGCCAGGAAGATCAACATTGTGTTGCCGCCAATCGCACCCCACATCGCCATGATAATCAAGCCAGACATCGCCCACTGTGGGTCGCGAAACCAGCCGGGGGCATTTTCAATGCCTAGATTGTTGCGAATAAAGTAGTTGATCGGGCCGACATCTGGGTTAAACATCCAGGCCCAGAGCACAGCGGAGGCGGCCACAGGTGTGAGATGGGGCAGAAAGAAAAACGTGCGGAAGAGGGTTGTCCCTTTGAGCGCTTGATTGAGCAACATGGCGGCGGCCAATGAACCAATCAGTGACAGTGGCACGACGATGATCGCATAGCGAAAGGTTAACTTCAGGGAAGTCCAGAAGAGCCGATCTTTGGTAAAAATATCTTGATAGTTCTTGAGGCCAACAAACTCTGGGGTGTTTACAATATCATACTTGGCGAAACTAAAATAGCCCGAGGCCACCATCGGGCCGATCACAAAACAGAGAAGACCAATCAGCCAGGGGAGCAAAAAGAGATACCCAGCTACTGCCTCGCGGCCGCGCAAGCCAAGGCCGCGCCTTGCCGTGGGTGTCGTTACGGTCATACCACCTTACCTCTCTTCCAACCGTCGCTTATATACACTTGTATCTAGCTGAAAAGACGACGATTTACAGAACTAATTTTACATAAACAACGGAATTTGTGCGCTCAAGCCAAAGGGGAGCTAGATGACAACTATCAAAAGTATACATTGATTATGCTAAGGTGTCAAACAGGTTTTTTAAGGGGAGAAGCTTTTTGGTTTTAGCGGATGAGTGATAAGTGAATGTGTAATCTCACTCGTCACTTATCATTCATCCGCTTTACCCCCGCTGCGCCAATTGCCACTCTCGACCCGGCTGATCAATACGGAATGTCTCCACATTGCCACGATCGGCCACGGTCACATAGGCGGTGCAGCCGTCTGGCCCGCCCAGGGCGATATTGGTGCATTTTTTGCCAGCCAATTCAATCTCCAGCAACACTTCACCTTGTGGCGACACCTTGGCGATTACGCCTTTGCCCCAGCGCGTCACGTATAAATTGCCCACGATGTCACAACGCATGCCATCCATTGCAAAATCTGGGAATTGAATCAGCAGTCGCTTGTTACTGATCTCACCAGTGGAGGAGAGATCATAGGCCCAAATATTACGTTGTACCGTCTCGTTGACATAGAGCGTATGCTCGTCTGGGCTGACTTCCAAACCATTGGTTGTGCCCATGCCTGTTTCCAATAACGTAATCTGGCCGTTGGTATCGACGCGCCAGAGCTGACCCCATGATCCTTTCCAGTTGGGATCGCTGGCTAGGATGATATCGTTGGCCATGATCGCGATATCATTCGGCTGATTCATCGTCGGCTCATGGCCATGGACGGAGATGGCCGCGTTGCGTTCCGCCAATGAAGTTGCGCGGGCGCATGCTTGCATATCGACGCGCAACACGTTGTGATTTGTATAATCGGCAATAAACATATCGCCAACTCGGTTAAAACGAATACCGTTGCCAATACTTCCATGCGGCAGTTCGAGAAATAGACTCGCCTCACCCTCGGGTGTCACTTTGCCAATGGTATGTTGGCGGGCAAAGTTAACCGCGTAGAGATTGCCAGCGCGATCACAGCCAGGGCCTTCAATCCCATCCGTAAAGCTGTTTGGCGCAGTAAAGTCACGGCTTTTAAATTGTTGGTTATCCATATTCACCTTCTCATGCGATACAAAATTTGATAAATCAGAGGATGCTAATGTAAGCCCATTTGTAAGTGTCGCCTAGGTATTCGGTACTAAGCAAATTCAGCGATTTAACGGATTTTTTTCCCCTAGCGAACGCTTATACTTTAATAGGCAACTTACGAGCTGTTAACAAAAATTAATGGCAGACAAGATACCCAATTGTTATTTTAAGAGAAATCTTTATCGTGTAGAACAGTTATTTTGTGATGCTCGAAGAATCACGCTACAACACCGGGCAGGCATTGCAAAAGTCTCCGAAAGGTGGTCTCTATCCCCATCCAGCAAAATGCTCTGTTATGGCGCCTAACTGATTAGTGTGATACACTTATGAACAAGCAAATCTTGATTGCTACTTTTTCGACTTTAGCACTATTGTTACTGGCGCCTTTTTATGCAGTGCACTCTACTTTAATGGCGCCTATAGAGCTTGCCGTGGCGCTCCCATCTATGTCATCGATCAGCCTCGTCTCAAATCCTGCCATTGTGGATAATATTACCGATGATAAAGGTCTCGGTTATCCGGATAGCCGCAAGGTTGTGCGTGATAAGCAAGGGAATTTGTACATTGCCTATCGTAATAAATACCGGATGGAAAGTGCGCTACGGTATCATATCTTTGTCGCAAAATCAACGGACAACGGCGCCACCTGGTTTGTCCTCAACCGGAATCGACCTATCGAAAACACGGGTGACTATAACCAACGTGTCCCCTCCATTACGATTGACACCAAAGATACGATCCATGTCGTTTGGTATGGGCTAGACGCGGGACATCCAAACGCCAATGATCGCCAGATCAAGTATGGGCAATCAACGGATGGGGGAAAAAGCTGGAAAACCTGGACCAATATTGCGGAAATTACTGGCTATCAGGACGAAACGCTCTGGCAAGAACATCCGGTAATCTATGCCGATCGCCAAGATACGCTCTATGTAGTCTGGGAAGGCCGCGATTCTGAATATAAAAATGGCCAGATCAAGTTCACTCAATCCCGAGACGGTGGCAAGACATGGACGGGCTGGCACTCAATTGCGCCCGACGCGTCCACTTATTTTAGCCGCCCCACCATTGTAGCAACGCACGACAGCGCCACGCTTTACATCTTGGCCTATGCGCAGTTGGGTAAGCGGCACCAGATCGTTTGGACCCAGTCTGCGGACGGCGGAATTACTTGGGCGCCTTGGGCAACCGTTGCGCCCGATCAGAAAGATCAACGCCACGTATCGCTGGCCATTGATAGCAAGGATCAGTTGCATGCGGTCTGGCGCCAACAATCAGACGGCCTATTCGCCAATACGTACACCCAGATTCATTATGCGGTCTACGAAAATGGCGCTTGGGGTGCGGCGAAGCCCCTGAGTGAAGCCGTTGCCTACCAATTCTTCCCGAGCATTACAATCAGCGACAATGACCAAGTTTGGGTGGTTTGGCTCGAAACAGCAACAGCATCCGGCTACCCCAAAGAAGAGCCAGATGCCGGCACAGTTTATTACGCGGTGGCAGTCAATGGCAACTGGAGCAGTCGCCTTCAGTTAGGCCACCGCGACAAGGCTTTCTATCCTAGCCTCAGTTGGAATCCCTATACCAAGCTGACAACGCCCGACATTGTCTGGCTTGAACAGGAGAATGCGCTAGACGGCCCGACTTATTCGATCCACGCCGCCACCAATGGCAACCCTTCACGCTTGGCGCTCAAAAACAAGTAACAAACGGTTACGCAACGCCGATAAACAGCAGAGACACAGCGACTGAATTTATACCAAAGTCGCTGTGTCTCTGCTGTTACCAGGTTACTTTACCTCAAAAATTACTTCTACCTCTACGGAATAATCAGACGGAATTTGCATACCGACAGCGCTGCGGGCGTGACGACCAGCTTCCCCAAAGACATTGATGAAGAGATCGCTAGCGCCGTGGATCACACCAGGGGTGTTGTTGAAGCCAGGGGCCACATTGACCATCCCAAGCACCTTAACCACCTTCACAACATTGTCAAGGCTGCCAACCAGGCTCTTAACGGCCTGCAAACAGCAGAGTGCGCTGAGGGTCGCCCCTTCATAGCCCTGCTCGACCGTCACATCCGCACCGACTTTGCCAATCACTTCTTTGCCGCCAAAGCGTGAAACCTGCCCCGATGTATAGACCAGGTTTCCAGTGCGCACAGCATGCATCAAGCGGCCGGCATTCAATTCGAGCGGCTCCAGCGTGTAACCCAGCTCTTTTAATTTTGCTTCGTATGACATGGTAATTCCCTTTCTGATGATTCATTTACGGTTTAGCATCATGTAACAATGTCGAGCATTATAGTGGTTCCGGGCTTCTCTGTCCACCAGACCAAGCGCGCAATAGCTCTGTTTTTTGGTTGGATCGCCATTGACCATTGGCATCACCCCTGGTGACTTGGCCGATTCACGGGCAGACGGTATAATCGAGCTATCATTTTATTGGTACAACACCCACTACACCAGGAGCTTGCATGGCCCACTCGCGTCTACTGTTTCAACCTGGGGCGCGCCAATCATTGCGCAAAGGCTTTAATCTGCTCGCCGATGTGATGGAAATTACCCTGGGGCCGCGCGGCCGGTTGGTGGCCGTCGAACGCGAGAATTCTCGGCGGGCGCCCGAATTGCTCAATGATGGCGCACAGCTCGCCCGCCGCTTTCTGGGCTTACCCAATCGTTTTGAGACGATGGGGGCGTTTATGGCACGCCACATTGCCTGGCGCATGGAAGAGACCGTAGGTGATGGCGCCACCACAGCCGTCGTGATTGCGCGCCAGGTATTGAACGAAGCCGACCGCTATGCCGCGGCCGGTTACAACATGATGAGCATGCGGCGCGGGCTAGAGAAGGCGCTAGTGGTTGTCCTGCAAGCCCTGGAAAAACAAGCCCAATCGCTGGCAACGCCGGCCCAAATTGTGGCGCTGGCCACCTCCATTACAGGCGACGAAATACTCGGCCGCTACATCGAAGAGATCTTTGATACGGTTGGCCCGCAAGGGGCTGTGGATGTGCGCACGCATTATGCACGCACGCATGATCGCACCTACATCCAGGGTACATTCTGGAACCAAGGCTGGGTTTCCTCTTATTTCACCACGGATGCGGGCACGGCGGTGCTCAAAAACCCCTATATTCTATTGACCAATCGCAATCTTGAAAAAGCCGCGGAATTGCTGCCGATCATGGAAAAAATCCGCGCCGCTGGCGACCGTGGCCTGGTTGTGATCGCAACCACAGTTACGGGGGGCGCCCTCAATATCTTGGTGACCAATAAAACGCGTAAGGTGATGCCAACCTTGGCCATTCGAGCGCCGGGACTTGGCCCGGAAAAGAGTGACGTTTTGCAAGACCTGGCCGTGCTTACGGGTGGTGTGGTCTTTCGTGAAGAAGCGGGAACGCGCCTCGAAACCGCCACACTTGACGATTTAGGCCAGGCAGACGAAGTCCAGGCCATTCGTTCAGGCTTTACATTGATCGGCGGCAAAGGCCGTCCAGCCCTGATTCGTGAACGTAATCTAGAACTGCGGCGGCAACTGCCCAAAGCAGGCTATGGCCGCGAGCGCGACCGTTTGATCGAGCGCGCCGGCAAATTGCTGGGTGGCGTGGCCCTGTTGAATATTGGCGGCGCCACCGAGGTGGAGCAGGAAACCCTCAAAGAGCGGGCGAAAGAGGCCGTTCATGTTGTGCGCTTGGGGTTACAAGAAGGCATCGTACCAGGGGGCGGCGTGGCCTATTTGCGCTGTTTGCCTGCGCTCGCAGCGCTTAGCCTGCCAGATGAAGAAGCGTTGGCAATTCCCATTCTCCAAAGCGCGCTCGCCGCGCCAATGCGGGCGATCTTGCGCAACTCTGGCTTTGAAGCGAGCCCCATCCTGGCCCGCATGGGTGACGGCGTGGCGCAGTGCGGTTTTGACGTGATGAGTGGGCAAATGGTCGATGTGATGGCGGCGAACATTGTTGATCCGGTTACCATCTTGCACGCCGCCTTGCGCACCGGCGTCAGCGGTGCGCTGATGGCATTGACCACCGAAGTACTGGTGCACAAGCCACGGGCGAATCGGGATGAGGATGTGGATTTTAATCCGTGAACAGTGATAAGCGATCTAACGACCCGCCATTTTTCCAGCCCCAGGGTTAAAACCCTGGGCTGATAGGTTCAGGAAGTCGCCTCGGCGACTAAATACCTAATGCCGGAGGACATTTCCTGCATTGTCAGCCAACCATTTGAATGGTCCACCAAAGGGTCACTATATAAGTGATGAGTGAGTTGCTTCAATCACGTAGATGACGTAGGGACATGGGCATATACCGTTATATTATTTCACTCATCACTGGTCACTCATCAAAAACAAGCTATCTTGGTTCAGAAGGATTTAACCATATTGAACACGCAACCAACCTGGCAACGCATTGGCGCATGGTACGGCGGCACAGTTTTTGCCGTGGCGCTTTCCCCCAATTTTGCCACTGATCAATTGGCGCTGGCAACCACAGGCGCCGGGGTTTATCGCTCGATGGACGGCGGCGAAACTTGGACGCTAAGCAATGATGGGCTGTATGACCCAAGCACGCTGGCGATAAGTTTTGCGCCACAGAATAGTATGGCAGGGCGAAAGGTATTTGTCTCCACCAGCAATGGAAGGCTCTTTACCTCGCAAGATGGCGGCCAGACTTGGGCAGAAGAACCGGCTTGGGCGGGGCTTGGCGTGATTACGACGCTGGCGATTTCTCCTAATTACGTGCAGGATCAGACGCTCTTTGTAGGCACCGAAGAGGGTGTCTTTCGTTCGCAAACTGACGGTCAACAGTGGGAAAGCTCGACATTTGGGCTCCTCGATCTTGAAGTGCTTTGTCTGGCCTGCGCGCCGGATTTCGCCAGCAGCGAAGTGCTCTGGGCGGGGACAGCCCAGGGCGGTTTCTACCGGTCACGCAATGCAGGCCGCTCTTGGCGCGATGCTGGCGCAGGTTTGCCCGATACGGCCATCCAATGCGTAGCCGTGTCACCCAATTTTGAAACAGACCAGAGACTACTGGTGGGGACAGAAACGGCTGGCATCTATCAGTCGGTAGATGGTGGCACATCTTGGATCGCCTTGAGCGCTGAATTAGCCGATCAGAGTATCGACTGTCTGGCAATGGCGCCTGCTGGCCATTCTATCGTCGCGAGCACGGGCCAGGGAATTACATTCTCTACAGATGGCGGAAAAAGTTGGTCGATGAGCGAGACTGGGCGATTGGCGGCGCTATCGCTTGGATTGGACGCGACAGGACGAGTGATGGCTGGGGTCTTTCAGGCGGGGATCTATCTTTCGGCTGATGCGGGGCAAAGTTGGCGACAAGCGGTGGGTAATTTGGCCGCCCATACACCGCCAGTCGTTGCATTGTCACCACACGGTGAGCTTTTTGCGTTAGATAATGCAGGAACGTTGGCCTATTCTGCGGATCAGGGAGCACACTGGCAAGCGATGCCGGATGCGTTAGCCTTAGAAATTTCGGCTTTTGCTGTGGCTGGCGAACAAAAAACGACCACGCTTTATGGCATAACAGGGGAAGGTGATCTTTACCGCAGGCCAGACAATGGCACTTGGGCATGCTGTCTAGCTGCCACACCAGACGCGGCAAAGTTCACGTTATTGGCCGTTTCACCTAACTTTGCGCGCGATCAGTTGCTGGCCTTGGGTGACGAGGCCGGCCAAATTTGGCTTTGGTCAACCACCAGCAGTCAGCCAGTGGCCGTAACCGTTCCCTGTCAGGATGAAACTTTGTTACAACTCGCTTTTTCGCCCGATTATGCCGCCGATCAAGCGCTGTGTGCAGTCACGGCGCAACGGGATGAGCAGGGCAACTATCGCGTGCAACTCTGGCGTTCAATGGATAATGCACAGAGTTGGGCAAATTTAGCTGAATTTTATACGGAGTTGCCGGCTGTGGCGCTGGCCTGGCCATTTGATCCCACAGAACAGGCCATCTTCCTGGCGACGCGCAATCGAGTGATCAAGCTCTTTATCGATCCAGTCGATCAGCAATTCGTCTTTGAACAGCGCTTTCTGGATCAAGCCCTCCAGATTACGGCATTGGTTGCGCCCGCTGATTACGCCCACCAGCCAACGCTCTATGCCGCGACGAATCAAGGCGTCTATGAGACAGAGGATGGTGGCCAGAGTTGGGCCATGCTAGGGCAGGGCTTAGAAGGGCGCATTGTGGTGGCGCTATTACCTACGGTCAACGCGGCCCTATCGGCCATGACATTAGGTGGTGAGGCTTGGCATTTAGCATTCGCGAGCCGCGTGCACCGCACAGATCAGAATAGCTGAGTGCCATTGTTCGTAGTTTTGACCGGTGCAGCGCGCGGATCAGCGTGCACTGCACGAATAACCTTCACGCCTGGCACCCTCTCAAGCGCCTAACCCGTGCGATGCACGCGGCGCGCACACAAACCCTCCGCCGCTCTACCTTGTTGACTAGCCAAACCTTGACATAGAATGCGCATATAACCAACGAACCTAAAGAATCCTCCAAAAAAAATTCGTAATCCAATCGTAACAAAACCAAACAAAAATACGCAAATTAGCCGATTTTTAGTACATCATTTTGTAGTACAATAGCGCCTGCTAGATTAATCTCACCTGTGGATAGAAGATGCTCTATAATTTATAGTTTACGAAAAATTCATATTAAAGGGAATTTTTTACAATGAAAAAGCATAACAGACAAGCCATCGCAGCTAGCTGGATGCTAGTCGCTTTGTTGGTGGCCGCCTGTATGCCAGCACGCCTGGCTGAAGTACAGGCGCCCTCCCAACCCACGGATGTAGCGCAACTCACGAAATTGAATGTCTGTTACACGGCGCATAATCCCACGCAATCAGTCTCTTGGTATGCGCGCAAGCAGGGAATTTTTGCCAAGTATGGATTGGATGTCAATCTGGTGTTGCTCACGGGTGGCGGCCCGCCGCTGGTCGCAGCCTTGTTGGCTGGTGAAGTTGATTTTTGTCATACCGGCGGTGGACCGATCATCAATGCAGCGGTCGCCGGTGCGGATGTGGTTCTCGTGGCCGGGCTGTTTAATATGCCCCTCTATTCGTTGATGGTGACCCCAGAGATCAAGCAACCTGAAGATTTGAAAGGGAAAATTGTAGCGAGCGGTAAGTTGGGCTCATCATCGGATCTGGCCATACGCCAAGCATTGGTCTATTTGCATCTGACCCCCGATCAGGATGTGACCATTCTGCAGGCTGGGGAACAAGGGGATCGCTTGACGCTGATGGATAGTGGTCAGGTGGTTGGCACCCTGGTAAGCATTCCAGAAACGATTAAGGCCCAGGCGCGCGGCTACAAACCCTTGCTCGATCTATCCAAAGTGGATCTGCCACAAGTGACATCAACCATCGCCACAACACGCGCGAATCTTAAGGCCCATCCCGCCACAGCGCTGGCCTTTATGCAGGCCATTGTGACGGCTATTGCCCAGATGAAACAGGATGAAGCAGGTTCAAAAGCAGCCATTGCGGAATTTTTAGAGATGGACCCGACCACAGATGCGGCCCTGATTGCGGAAAGTTACAAGGTGCTGATCCAACAAGATCTGGCGGAGATCCCCTACCCAACGGAATTGGGCATTCAGACGAATTTAGACGCGTTGGCGCAAGAAAACCCAACGGTTAGCGACTTCAAACCCGCCGATGTGATTGACATCAGCATTCTACGCCAACTGGATGAAAGTGGTTTTATTCGTAAGTTATATCAATAGCCATACCGCCGCTGGGTTACACAATGACAAAACAGATCATGGCAGGTGCTGTCGACCAAGCCAAACAAGAGCAGAGAATGGCCATCCCGTTTGAGCGAGACGAGATTGAAGGCACGATCCAAGCGCGCTTTGCGCGCGTCGTGGCTGCTTGCCCAGACCACACCGCGATCAGTGGAAGTGTATCCTATAGCTACGCCGAATTAAACCAAATCACCAATCGGCTGGCGCATACGCTTAGCATAACAGATGACCCAACCAACCAGGCGACCAATGAGCCGGTGGCGCTGCTGCTCCACCATGATCCAGACCTTATTATCGCCATGCTTGGCGTATTAAAGGCGGGCAAATTTTATGTGGTCCTGCCAGCCAGCGCGCCGCCGGCTAGACTGCACAGTTTGCTAGAAAAGCTGGGCGCGCGCCTGATCATCACAAACCATTCATTGGCACCGTTAGCCGCGCAAGTCAGACAACCAACTTGTCAGGTTATCAAGTTGGACGAGGTGCCAAACAACGCGCCAGAGATCGATCTGCCATCTACCACGCCAGCGACAGCGCCGGCGACTGTCACGTATACATCTGGCTCTACAGGCGACCCTAAAGGGGTCATCAGAAGTCATCAAACTATCCTCCATCGAACCTGGAACAAAGTCACTTTTAGCCAATTATCAATAACCGATCGGGTAGCGCTCATTTATATGGCTAATTTTGTGGAGGTATGGAACGCGCTTTTAAATGGCGCAACCCTTGTTGTTTATGATGTCGCTCAACAAGGAGGCGCTAACCTGGCACAGTGGCTCATTGATCAACAAATTACGAACATTTATCTGCCCATTGAGTTGTATCGACAACTGTTAGATTCGCTGCCTGCGGATGCTTACTTTCCCCATCTGCGGTTAATCGAGCCTTCTGGACGCATCTACCGCCATGATATAGAGCGTTCTTGGCAGTACTTGTCCTCAGAAGCGGTCATCAACAGCCGATTTGCCGCCAGTGAGATCGGGCGCGTTACCCAACTCAATCTATCGCCAACGACACCGCTCACCTCGCTCATTATTCCGACGGGGTATCCCATTCCCGATGTCGAAATTTTTCTACTGAATGAAGCGGGTCAGCCAGCCGCGGCAGAGGAGCCTGGTCAGATTTATGTCCGCAGCCGCTATCTATCAAGTGGCTATTGGCGTGACCCTGAGTTGACCAGCCAGGTTTATCAGCCGGACCCGCAACGACCTGGCTGGCAAATCTGCTCTACGGGCGATTGGGGTCGGTGGCGCGCGGATGGCATGCTAGAATTTATTGGGCGCAAAGATGCACGCGTCAAAGTGCGCGGCCATCGGGTTGACCTGGGTGAAGTGGAAGCAGCCCTCTATCAGTTGCCAGAAATTCGCAGCGTGGCGGTTGTCGCCCACGAGCACCGGCAAAAAGAGACCTATCTAGCGGCGTACTATGTTCTGGCCACAGGGTATACGCCAACAGCCAGTACACTCCGCACCGCCCTGGCGCAAATTCTACCAGCACAGATGATTCCAGCCCTATTCATCCGCATGGAACAGTTGCCTCAAACACCCAATGGCAAAATTGATCGTCAGGCCTTATTGTCGTCAGCCCCGAATTTATCATGGGCGCGCCCAGAACTTGATACCCCCTATATAGCCGCACCGGCCACAATGGAGGCGCTGCTTGTCGCCATCTGGGAAGAGGTCTTAGGCATTCAGCCCATAGGAATTCATGATCACTTTGTCGATTTAGGGGGCAATTCGTTGCGTGCCATGCAAATCCAGACGCGTGTGATGCGTCAATGGCAAACGACCATTCCAGCCCGCCGCCTCTTTGAATGCACAACGGTGGCAGAGATGACCCTTGCCCTTCTCCAACATCAAACAAAACAGGCCACAAGCGCAACGATAGAACAATTAATCAGTGATTTGGAGGTGCTTTCGGATCAAGAAGCCGCCCAGTTACTACTTGTCACCACTTCTCCTTAAATGGCAATATAACACGTAGAGTGTAATCTTCATGGCAAAGCTTGAAATTCATAACCTATCTGTTGAATATACGTTGAAACGCACCAATCAATCTGTGTTGGCTCTGCAAGCGGTTGATCTCACCGTCCAAAATGGTGAGTTTGTAGCCATTGTTGGCCCCAGTGGCTGTGGCAAAACGACCCTGCTCAATCTGGTGGCCGGCTTGTGGCCGATTACGCAGGGCAAGATTCATCTGAACGGGCGCCCGGTGCAAGGACCAGGCAACGATCGGGCGATGGTCTTCCAAACACCGGCATTGTTGCCTTGGCGAACAGTCCAGGCCAATGTGGGTTATGGCTTGACCTTACAGGGTTATTCTCGCCTGGAAACTCAAGCGCGCACACAGCGCTTTATTGAGTTGGTTGGCTTAGCTGGTTTTGAAGAAAGTTATCCACACGAGTTGTCCGGTGGCATGCAACAGCGGGCTAACTTGGCGCGGGCGCTGGCCGTCGAGCCAGCATTGCTCTTGTTAGATGAGCCATTATCGGCCGTAGATGCCCAGACGCGTGAAATTTTGCAGATCGAATTACAGCGGATCTGGCTGGCGACGCGCCACAGTGCGCTCTATGTCACCCATCAAATTGACGAAGCAATCTTTCTCGCCGACAAGGTTGTGGTCATGGCGACACGCCCAGGTCGCATCCAGGCCGTAATTGCGGTTGATCTGCCCCGCCCGCGCCCCCTGTCCATCAAACGCCACCCCGCCTTCATCGCACTCAGCGAACAAATTTGGCAATTATTGCAACGCGACGTCAGTTTCCCCAGAATGGAACACTAGTATGGCGATCTATCCCATAGAAGAAAAGAGTAGGCTTGGCAGCAACCGTACGCTGGCGGCGCGCGTGGCCGCGTTGTGGCCACGCGCCCACCGTTATGATCACACCTTGCTGGGATGGTTGACCCTGATCGCGTTCTTTGCCCTTTGGGAATTGGCGCCAGCGTTGGGTTTAGTAAAACCGTTATTTATTAGTTCGCCAAGCCGAATCTTCAAAGCGGCGCTCTGGTTGGCCGAGCGCGGTCTCTGGCGGGATATTCAAGTCAGCGCCCAAGAATTTGGCATTGGCTTCGGCTTGGCGGTGATTATTGGCGTGCCGCTAGGCATGTTGCTGGGCTGGAATACCCCTTTGCGCGCCATGTTCAACCCGTTGATCAGCGCGTTCCATGCCACGCCGCGCGTCGCCCTTTTGCCACTATTAATTTTGTGGCTCGGCATTGGCATTAGCTCCAAAATCGCGATCGTCTTTTTAGGGTCGATCTTTCCCATCCTGATCACAGTGATGGCTGGGATGCGGACGCTTGATGAAAATTTGCTGAAATGTGCCCGTTCGTTTGGCGCCAATGACCGGCAAATCTTTCTAACACTGGCCTTGCCCAGCACCGTGCCTTTCATCATTGCCGGCATGCGGCTGGCGGTAGGGCGCGCCCTGATTGGCGTCGTTGTAGGTGAATTAGTCGCTTCAACAGCGGGCATTGGCCATATGATGAGCATTGCGAGCGCGACATTTCAAACGGACAAGGTCTTTGTGGGGATTCTGATCTTGGCCAGCGCGGGTTATTCTCTCACCGAATTATTGACCTGGATCGAAGCCCATTTTGAACGCTGGCGTCCGCAAAAATAGATAAAAAGAATACGGTGATGACAACGAATACCCGCACGAAATTTTCCAGCAAGCCCACAACGACCAACATTATCTGCAGTTTAAAGCAGCGCTCCGCGCCGTCTTCGATCAATTTTGTAACGATGGACAAGTCACGATCGATTTTTCAACTGAATTATTTTTAGGACAGTTGGCCGGAAGAAGTTCGATCGCACCATTTTGCAAAAAATTGAGCCGATGTGCGCGGTGTAATGTTTTTGCCCACCGAACAGGAGTGAGTAATTTGCAGTTCAGCAAGTGCAAGAAACACGAGGAACCGAATGATTAGAGCAGAAGCTGCTCCTTTCTCTAGCACGACCGAACCAACGTCCAGAACAACAGGACCAGTGCAACGCCACTTACCTGGTTTTGCGTTGAGTGAGATTGAACAATCAGTCATCGATCGTTTTGAATTTATTGTCAACGAATGCACTGACCGCCCAGCCGTGTGTAGCCGAGGGCAGATGCTAAGTTATGGCGAATTAAACAACGCAGTCAACCAGACCACCCACGCCATCTTGGCGCACTGTGGCCCAGGATCTGAGCCCATTGCCCTGCTATTGGATCACGATACACCGGTTATTATTGCCTTACTTGCCGTCTTAAAGGCTGGGAAAGCCTATGTTGCGCTTGAACCGATGCATCCGCAAGCCAAGCACCAGGCGCTGTTAACGGATCTACAGCCACGCTTGCTGATCACCAACGATCAGCATCGCGTGTTAGCCGAAACAATGGTCGCAGAGAGCCCATTAGAAAAAATTATGATCCTCAACGTGGATCGCTTGCCCGCTGATTTGCCCTTGGTGAATCCTGGTTTGGCGATCACACCAGAGACCCCCATTGCCATCTTCTATACCTCTGGCTCCACGGGGCAGCCCAAGGGGGTGGTGCGCACCCATCGTTTCTTTCTCTACCGCGTTTGGTTGGAGACCCATTTTGACCAGATCAACATCAATGATCATTTTTCGCAATTAATTTCTGCGAGTTTTGGCTCATCAATTAGCCATACCTTTGGCGCTTTATTGAATGGGGCGACCCTCTGGCTATATGACCTACGGCAAAACGGCTTAGGGGCCTTTCGGCAGTGGCTGCACGAGAGCGGGATCACAACCTTACAATTGCCAGTTGCCTTTTATCGCCAATGGGTGGAGACGCTCACGCACCACGACTTCTTTCCCCAACTTCGTTTGGTTATCCCCACGGGTCAATTATTTCGCCGCGATGTGGAACGTTTGTGGCAGCATTTTCCCACCACCTGTCACCTCATCAGTCGCTACTCATCGACCGAAACGGGCATGGTCTGTCGGATGGTCATCCATTCTGACACCGTCATTCAAAGCGCGATTGTGCCGGTTGGCTATCCGCTCCCCAATCAAGAGGTCAGCCTGCTTGATGAAGTGGGTCAGCCAGTTGACATAGGTCAAGTTGGTGAAATTGTGGTACGCAGCCGCTACCTATCCGCGGGTTACTGGCGGCGTCCAGGTTTAACCAATCAGACGTTTAGCGCAACGCCGAATGATGCGCAACTGCTTTACCACACGGGGGACTTGGGCCGCATGACTGCGGATGGGTGCCTGGAGTTTATTGGGCGCAAAGATGAGCAGGTCAAGATTCGTGGCTATCGCGTTGAACGGAGTGAAGTTAGCGCAGCGTTACATTGCCTGCCTGGCATCCGAGCCGCGGCTGTGACCGTGAATGAAAATTCGGTGGGCGAAAAGCAACTGATAGCTTATCTTGTTGCCACCGGGGATCCTGCGCCAACCACCAGCGAGGTGCGCAGTGGGCTAGCGGCATTGTTGCCGGATTACATGATTCCAACCTCTTTTATTATGCTCGATCAACTCCCCTTGACGGCGAATGGCAAGCTAGATCGCCAACGCTTGCCACAGCCCGCCAGCGAACGCCCGGCCTTGGCAAAACCTTATCGCGCGCCGCGCACCGCTTTTGAAGCCACACTGGCAAGGCTCTGGAGTGATATTTTAGGTGTACAACCGATTGGGATTGATGACAACTTCCTGGATCTGGGTGGTCATTCGCTGGCGGCAACGCGCATCGTTATGCGTATTCTTAGCCACTTTCGCGTTGACCTGCCCTTGGGCGCGCTTTTCGAAGCACCAACGATTGCCGATATGGCCATTGTTATCACGCAGCGCCAAGTTGCCCAGTTGGATGATAATGAGTTGCAACAACTCCGGGCCACCTTGGAGATGCCTGAGATAAGCGGGCGTTTTATGCTTGAAGCGCCCATTCACCCTGTGTAAGGCCATACAGACTTGCTTTGGGAATAATCAGCGCCATTATTACACTCGAACGCCAACGCGTCTACCTGACCTATTTATTGAACCAAGTTGATTTTTAGCTTCAAGAACTGATGAACATGCTCAACACAAGATCGTATCTACAACCTAACCTGCCGCCAGAACAAGCCGCACTGCGCGACAAATGTGTCCATCCGACGGGAAACTGGACACCCTTTGCGCCCGAAGAGATTCAGCAGTCGATCCCGCAACGGTTTGAAAGGATTGCCGCCCGTTTTGCCGATCACCTTGCCCTAAAAAGTCCGGGTTATGAACTCACCTATCAAAAGCTCAACAGGCTGGCCAATCAAATTGCCCATCTAC
>JAPLGZ010000377.1 GCA_026389895.1 Chloroflexota bacterium
CTAGATTTCCCTGGGCGCAAGGTGCTCTTTTATTTCATCCTTTCGACCACGATGGTGCCGTTTCTTACCTTGTTGATCCCGCTCTATATTGTGATGAAACAGCTGCACTTGTTGAATTCGCTTTGGGGCCTGTGGGTGCCGTCGATCTTCTCTTCCTTTGGTATTTTTCTAAGTCGTCAGTTTATTTATGGCATTCCCGGCGAACTCTATGATGCCGCTAAGATCGATGGCAGCACCGATTTTGGGATCTACCGCGACATCATTTTGCCGTTGACCAAACCTTTGTTGTCGGTTTTGGCGATTTTTGTCTTTCTCGGTACGTTCAATGCCTACCTCTGGCCATTGGTCGTGCTGAATGACACGGATAAAATGACCTTGCCACTCGTCCTAAGCCGCATTGCCGACCGCTTCGGCGCACAGGATTACCAGGCCGTCATGGCTGGTTCGATGTTGATTTTGCTGCCGCCTTTGGCTGTATTTTTAATCTTCCAGCGCAATTTTGTACGTGGCATCGCCTTAACTGGCATCAAGTAATATCGCATTTTGTATAGACTCTTTGTTACACAGCGCGCACAGAGAAGGCGCAGCGTTACACAGAGGAAAAGTAAATTTGCCCGGTGTTTGTTTTTCTCTGAGATTCTGTGTAAGCGTCGCTTCAGTAGAGGCATACTTCTCCGTGCGCGCTGTGTAACATTTTATTGGATTAAATCAGGCATAGAAAGAGTGTCGCATGGCAACCGTAGTAAATTCTTCTGACGAGCAAGCAAAGCCTAAGCCCCAACAATTGCGCATGGTTTGGCCAGAACAACTGCTCAATGCGCCCCCCGAAATTCGCCTGCACGACGGCTATACATTGCGCACCTATCAACCGGGTGATGAACCAGGTTTTTATCATGTAATGGACCTGGCGGGCTTTACGGGCTGGGATATGGAAAAGTTAGCGCCTACATTGGCCACCATCCTGCCCGATGGCTGGTATTTGATTGTGGATCAAGCGAGCGGAGAAATTGTCGCCACGACGATGGCCACCCATCATCCCAGCGAATTTCATCCTTTTGGTGGGGAGATGGGTTGGGTGGCTGGTCATCCCGCACATGCGGGCAAAGGACTTGGCAAGGCGGTATGCGCGGCCGTTACGCGGCGTTTTTTGAGCGCAGGCTACAAAAACATCTATCTCCGCACGGATGATTGGCGGCTGCCAGCGATCAAAACCTATTTAACGCTTGGTTATCAACCATTTCTATTCGCACCCGATATGGCCGAGCGTTGGGAAGCGATCTGTGGCAATTTGGCCTGGAAGTTTACCCCAGAACAGTGGCCAAAAGCGTGAATAGTTCGTATGACCTCGTGGCGCAAAGGGAGGATGCGCAGCTAAAAGTTGGCTGACTAGCCCCCTTCACTTCGCGTCGATCCTGCATCCGCTCCGCTTCTCATAATCGCCCCGTCGTTTTGTCACCCCAACGTAATCCCTCGCCTGTCCTTTCATTCTACTGCCGTTGGCTTGGTTAAATGCAGCATAGGAACAGAGAATACAGCCTATCGCCAGCGGAAATGTTTAGATAAAAATCTAAGCCATGCACCACTGATTAGCAGCCTTCTGCGAACGCTTTGCTGGCTTACTCTTCTATAATTTGCCTGATGCAAGCCGTGAAAGGGCTGGTGGTATGACAACAAATCGCCAGATTTTGGTGATCGAAGATGATCATAAAACCGTTGAATTGATTCGGCTCTATTTAGAACGTGATGGTTATCAGGTGGCCATTGCGTATAATGGGCGCGAAGGCTTAGATTTAGCGCGCCAACGCCGGCCGGATCTGATTGTGTTGGATTTGATGTTGCCCAAAGTGGGCGGGCTTGACGTTTGCCGCATCCTGCGCATGGAACAGTTTACAACGCCGATTATTATGTTGACGGCCAAGAGCACGGAAGACGATCTGTTGCTTGGGTTAGATCTGGGCGCCGATGACTACATGACCAAACCGTTTAGCCCACGCGAATTGGCGGCTCGCGTTCGCACTGTGCTCCGACGCGTGACGGATATGCCCATGACACCTAAGCAGACTTTGCAATTTGGCGAACTGATCATCGATCCATTGCGCCATGAAGCCAGCCTGTGTGGTGAACTGTTGCCGCTGACACCCAAGGAATTTAAGTTATTAGAGACGATGGGCAAGGAGCCGGGGCGCGCCTTTACGCGGCTGGAATTATTGCAACTTGTCTTTGGTTTTGATTATGCGGGCCTGGAACGCACGGTGGATGCCCACATTATGAATTTGCGGAAAAAGCTTGAAGCCCAATCCGAGCCGTTACTTTACATCCAAACGGTCTATGGGATTGGCTATCGTTTTGGCTGGGAGCCTGATGCTGCGTAGTCTACGCTTTCGCATGTTATTGCTCATTCTCTTTGTGCTCATCGTGACTGGCGGGATGGCCGCATGGTTTGCGAGCCGTACGATCATCCAGCACTTTGAGCAATATTTGCTGCGCGATCAGGCCGCTGGTCAAGAACGACGCCAACATTTGAGCGCCATGTTGCCAGAAATTCTAGCCAACCATTACGCCCAAAATCAAGATTGGCGCCAGGTGACGCCGCTTTTGCAACAGTTTGGCGAACTGACCGAAGAACGCATCTTATTGACTGACAAAACCGGCGCGGTGATCGTCGACTCGGCGGCTGAGTCGCCTGAACAAGTACCCGTCGCCGTTCAGGCCGCGAATCAACCGATTCCGATTCAAGTGAATGGCCAAATTGTCGGCAATTTTGTCGTGGTGCCTGTCCCAGCCACCAAAAATTCGGCCGGCGAAAGTGATTATATTGCTTCGATCAATCGTTCGTTATTTTGGGCGATTGCGATGGCTGGTGTGATTGCCGTTGGGCTGACGTTGGCGCTTTCGCGCGGAATTCTCCAGCGGGTGCGCGCGCTAACCTCGGCTGTACAAAAGATGGAACGGGGTGATCTAAACCAACGGGTCGATAATGGCGCCCAAGACGAGATCGGCAAATTGGCCCACGCCTTTAACGCGATGGCTGATAGCCTGGCGCGCGTCGAGCAGTTGCGGCGCAACATGGTTTCGGATGTTGCGCACGAATTGCGTACACCGCTCTCTAACATTCGGGGTTATCTGGAAGCATTGCAAGATGGCCTGGTCCAGCCGACGCGTGAGACGATAGACTCACTTTTTGAAGAGGCGATGTTGCTCAATCGTCTCGTGGACGATTTGCAAGAATTAGCCATTGCCGAGGCCGGGCAATTGAAACTCGCGCGCCAGAAAGTCACCGTTGGTGACCTAGTCGATAAGGCGATCCAGGCTTTGCAGCCACTAGCCACTGAGCGGACAGTGAATCTCCAGAGCAACGTGGCCAAACATCTGCCGGATGTTTATGTTGATTCTGAACGTATTGGTCAAATTTTGCGCAATTTATTGAGCAATGCCGTCGAATATACCTACCCTGGTGGCGAGGTCGCGGTTAAGGCCAGCCAGGTTGAACAGCATATTCAGGTTAGCGTCTACAACAACGGCGTTGGGATTGCGCCCGAACACCTGCCCAATGTTTTTGAGCGTTTCTATCGGGTAGACAGTTCGCGCACCCGCGCCACAGGTGGCAGTGGCCTTGGTCTGGCGATTGTGAAACAACTGGTCGAAGCACACGGCGGTCGCGTTTGGGCCGAAAGCGTGCCGGAGAAAAACGCAACTTTCTTCTTCACGTTGCCCATTTTAACTGCGTAGGAGAGGGAGACCAGGAGAGGGGGAGACAGGGAGACCGGTACATCTGTGGTGCAAAGCCATAGCATACAGTCGGCGGCAAAGACGTTTGCTCGTTATCTCTTGCCGAGTGCGCTGCTAACCACATATCCCTATCTCCTTGTTTCCTCCTCTTCTTGTCTCCCCCTCTCTCCTTTACTCCTTCGCTCGACTCTGCCGCGGTGGCAATGTGGGCAGGGCTCGGCTAGGTCGTTGCGCCAGATCGGGTTTGTTGATCGGTGTAATTTCCAACAAGCGTAGGGCTTCGGTGATGGCGCGTTCTAGTTGTACATCGCGATTGGCCACATAATCTTGGGGTGTATTATCGACTTCAATGTCGGGGTCGGTGCCATAATTTTCCACGTTCCAACCCACATCTTCAAACCAAAAGCTATATTCCGGCTGGGTTGTGACTGTGCCATCAACGAGGGCATGGTGTGGCGAAATCCCGATGACGCCGCCCCAGGTGCGTTTACCAATCAGTGGTCCTAATTTCAGCAATTTAAAGCTGTGACAGAAGATATCGCCGTCGCTGCCTGCACTTTCGTTGGTCAACGCCACCAATGGTCCGGCTACGGAATCAGTGGGATAGGGCGAGAGACCCCCCCAGCGTGAGAGATCATACCCGATGCGGCGTCGCGCCAGTTTCTCCAAGATTAGCTGGCTGACATGGCCGCCACTGTTGTAGCGAACATCGATAATCAGCCCGTCTCGATCAACTTCGGCCAGATAGCCCCGGTGGAATTCCGCATAACCGGTCGCCCCCATATCGGGAATATGGACATAGCCCATGCGGCCATTGGTTGCTTCGTGAACGCGTTGCCGATTCTTTTCCACCCAGGCCCGATAGCGCGCGCCGGTCTCGTTATAGATGGCGGCGACTACAACATTGCGTGTATGTAATTCGGAGCGCGAGGTGCGCAACGTTTGGCGTTTTTCCGCATCTGGTTCAGAATTCTCGATCAAAGAGGCCCTGGTATGCACCTCACTTTTGTGGCTCTTCGCCTTTTCTGCGGCAACGACATCAGGTACAGAAGCGGCCAATGGGGGGGCTTTCCCATTCGTCTTGCGCTCTACAAAGGTCAACATGACCTCATGCCCAGCCTGATTCATCAACAATTGCGCTGGTCCAATCTGCTCATCTAATGCTTGACCATTGATCGAGAGCAACAAATCGCCTGGTTGGACATCAACGCCTGGCGCTGCCAACGGTGACGTCGCGCGCTTATTCCAGGGATCACCGACAATAATTTCACCCACGCGGTAGCCACCCGCTGCGGCGTCCCAAGTAAAGGTCGTGCCCAGAAAGCCCTGGCCATAATAAGGGCGCAATTGGCGATAGTCACCGCCGTATTCATAGGCATGACTGGTGCCCAGCTCACCTTGCATCTCCCACATCAGATCACTGAATTCACTGCGTGTGCTCACACGGTCGATGAGCGGGAAATACCGTTGATAGACCGTCTGCCAATCCACCTGCGACATATCTTCCGTCCAGAAGTGGTCACGTTGCAAGCGCCAAGCCTCACGGAACATCTGCTCCCATTCGGCTTGCGGGTTCACCGCTACTTTGACGCGATGCAGATCGACCCAACCCGTTTTGCGCGGGTGGCCACCTTCACTGGGCGCTTTCTCACCCGCGTTAATCACCCGCAGACGCCGCCCGAAGGCATAGAGCAGTTTCTTGCGATTGCGCGATAGGTCAAACGCATTGACATTGTCGGCTTGGGTTTCGAGCTTATATTCTTTGAAGTTGTAGGCGCGCAAGATGCCATAATCTAAGTCTCGCTCATCGTCCCACTCTTCGCCGCCATCCAATAGGCCATTGACCGGCAAGGTCGTAAATAGTGCTTTGCCGGTCACGCCGGTAATCTGTCCATAGCGACCGTCGGGCACCGGAAACGCAATCACGCGTCGCGCGATACCGTCTAGGTCGATGTGGATGGGTCGAACGCTTTTGGGCGTCTTTTTGTCTTTTTCTTTATCCGGCGTGGTGGCTCCCTTACCGGTTACTGGCGGGTTAGCATTTGGTATATTTGCGGGTGGTGTTTCACGGGCCTGTTTTGAGACGAAGTTTAATTCATCAGGCTCGCCGGGATCATCTTCGCCCGCATCATCGTCTGCATCATCCGCTTCATCGGCGTCGCCCAACTCGTCATCGTTTTCGTCGAGGTCTTCCTCTTCATCGCCTTCCGCATCGTCCTCGTCGTCTTCCCCTTCGTCGCCATCATCACCTTCATCGTCAGCTTCATCATCGTCCGCTGCGACATCCTCATCAGTATCCTCGTCATCCTCATCCGCATCTTCATCTTCATCCTTATCCTCGTCTTCCTCTTCCAGATCGGGCCGAGGAATAAACGGATTGGGCAGATCGGCGCGCAGGGTTACCAGATAGGGGCGCATGCCCCACGGGAAACCTAATTCAAAATGCAAACTGTCATAAACAGGGTTAAATTCGCGATAGCTGAGAAAATAGAGATAGCGCCCCTCTGGGTCGAAAGCTGGCTTTACATCATGCAAAACGGGGTGCGTCACGGTGTGTACGCTGCCTTGGCGCAGGGCTTCATCTTCGGCAACTGGATCGGCTAAGCGATAAAGCCTGATTTCGGTAGTCTTAACGGTCGCACTAAAGCCGTATGCCAACCACCGCCCATCCGGCGCCCAATCAACACTGGCGATGACTTTGTGCGGACTGCGGTCGACCAGGGTTAGCGCTCGCGTCTTCAGATCGACGATCAATAATTCGTGGCGATGATTTGTGATCGCCAACTTGTCCTCAACGGGTGAAGCCTTGAGCAAGACTGCGCGGCCAATGTCTAACCCATCCAGGCGTTGCATCGGCGTCTTTGGATCTAAGTAATGAATCTCAATCGCTTCTTCGCCTGGATCGTCGCTGATCAACACCATGCTCCGCCCATCATTGAGCCATTCGGGCAGGCGATAACGTACACCGTCGCGTTTGCCGTATTGCAACACCGGGCCGTCATGATTATAAAAGGCGAAAGCTTTGCCGCGCGTGGTCAAGCCAATGGCTTTGCCAGAAGGATGCAACCGGGCGCTGTCCAAATAGCGGCCTGCGTCGACAAATTTGCGATTGCGCTGCATCCGTGGGCTATAAAATTCAATGTTGATCAGCGTTTCGCGATCGGTCGCCACATCATATAGATAGAGATCGGCGCCGACATGATAGACAATGCGTTTGCCGTCACTGCTTGGGTTGCGCACATAATAACCCTCGTGGTCTGTGTGCCGGCGCAGATCACTGTCGTCGGCAAGGCAACTATAAAGATTGCCAATGCCTTCGTGATCACTGATAAAAAAGATCCGCTCCTGTTGGCGGTCTGGGGTTTCCGCCGCGCCATCAGACGGCATCGTAATCCACATCGGCGCGGCAATGTTCCCTTTTAACGTAGCCATAAAGCGCTCAAACTGGCCATCGCCTGTGCGGTCGATCCAAAGATGGCCGGCCGTGCCGCCACGATATCGTTTCCAACGCGCGGGGTCCCCCGTATTGCGCCCGAGCAGCACTTGCCCTTGCGGACCAAACGCAATCGAACGCGCCGGCCCATAGGGCAAGGGGGTTACAATGCCATTCGTTGCCTCGCGGGCAATGGTAAAGAGTGAATATTCGCCCCAGACCACCTGACCGTAATTACTCGCAAAGATGATCTGATTGCTGTCGGGCGTCCAACCCAGAACACGACAGCCGCTGCTCAGATAGGTAAGACGATGAGAGCGGCCACCGGTGGCTGGCATCACATATACTTCTGACGCCCCCTCTTCCTGACCTACATAGGCCAACCATTCGCCGTCTGGAGAGAGCATCGGATAACTTACTTCGCCGAGATTGCTGGTTAGACGGCGAGCCAACCCGCCGCTTGTGGGCACACTCCATAGGTCATCCTCAGAGGCAAAGACTAGGGTGTCACCATGAATGGTAGGAAATCGATAATAACCTGCTGGCATAGCTCACTACATCCTCTAGATGTTGAAATATTTTTTAACTGGACTTTATGACAGGATGACAGGATGACCAGATTGAAGTCGGTTGGCCATCCTGTCATAAAGTCAAGATTTTATTTTACAAAGACAGATCTGTCTGGTTACTTGCACCTAGCTAGTATAGTCGCGATTGCAAAAAAAGTAATAAAAATAATCTATCGCGGTTGGCCATCTTGTGATATGATAACGCGCAGCCATTCAATCACTTTCAGGAGAAACCCAGATGGATTATCAATTTGCCGAGACGCTAACGGCACGCGACGTTAAGCGCCATATCCCCCATAATTTTGTGGTGCCCGCCAATGCCAGCCAGGTCGAGATCCGCCTCCACTTTAGCCCTGAACGCGTGGAAGGGATCCAGAATATGCTCACCCTAACCGTGTTCGACCCGAACGGTTTCCGCGGCGCCGGTCATCGCGGCGGTAGCACCCATATTGTCCAGATTACCCCCAACTCAGCGACGCCCGGCTATCTGACTGGCCCTTTACCGGCTGGCGAATGGGTGGCGCAGATCGATACGCATATGATTATGGCTGGCCCGGCCTGCCACTATGAACTCACGATCAGCGTCAGCGAAACCGCTACAGCGCACCCGAGCCCTGCGCCGCTGCCGCCCGCGCGCCCTGTTCCCGCCTTGCCCGCGCGTGGCCCTGGCTGGGTGGTGGGCGATTTACATAGCCACACCAACCATTCCGACGCCGACAATCGCACCGTGGCCGAGTTGCTCGAAAAGGCGCGCGAGTACAAGCTGGATTTCATTTTTCTGACCGATCACAATACAGTTTCGCCCTTGGACGAAATGTACGCCGCGGCTACCCCCGATCTGTTGACATTGGGCGGGTTGGAATTAACCACCTTTTGGGGCCATGCGCTCTGTCTGGGCACCCGCGAGTGGGTTGATTGGCGTGTGCGGCCAGGGACGGGTGAAATGGCGAACATTGCCACGGCAACCTATGCCAAAGATCAGGTCTTTATCATCGCTCATCCCTGCGCCATTGGCGATCCCGAATGTACAGGTTGCAAGTGGGTCTATCTGGACATGATGCCCGGCACATCGCACCTGGTCGAAATTTGGAATACCACCTGGGAAAGTGAATCCCACAATGAACAAGCGTTGATGCTCTGGTATAGCTGGCTTAATCAGGGGCTGCGCATTATGGCGACGGCTGGCACAGATACGCACAGCAATGGCGACTATGCGCTCAAGCCAGGCTTTTGCCATATCTATGTGCAAGAGTTCTCTGAACGCGGGATTTTGCAAGCCTTGCGGGCTGGCCATCTGTATGTGAGCAACGGGCCGCGCCTCACGCTCACTGCCCAGAGTGGCAATGGCGACACGCTGATGATGGGCGATCTGTTTGTAGGTGACGTTGCGACGCTTGCTGTGGCGTGGACCGCTTGCCCCGCCGGCGCCCAAGTGCGCGTGATCGCGGATGGCCAGCCGCTGATCCAATGGACTGCCAACGACGAGGGCGCGCGCGATTGGACGTTGATCGCTGGCCAAGTCCACTGGTGTGTGGTCGAAGTGCGCAGCCCAGAAGGTGAGATCTTGGCGGTCACGAATCCGATCTTCTTACGTTCACCGCATTAAAGTCCTGTGTCCCTACGGGCTGGTAGGGCAAGCGCGAACTGCTCGCAACACCGGTTAAAACCGCGCCCAAAGGGCGCCGCTGGTATAGAAAGTCCGCTTCTCAGCGGACTGGGCGCGAGAGTCCGCTTATGGGCATTAACAAACTAAATCGGTAACGGATGACCCAACCTGCTTCAGCAGGTTTCTCATAGCAGGCGGCGGTTTTAACCGCTGTGGCACGCCCGCCAATCACCGAATTAAATGGTTAATCACCATAAACCGGTGTCTGTACCAGACAGGCGTTTCAACACCTGGGCGTTAAATGCGAGCTTGCCCTACCGTCCTGTAGGGACATGGGACTTTTGACTTTCTCGAAAACTATGTTGAAATCTGTGCAGACTTGCTTGACGTTCCTTCTGGTTGTTACGCTCCTGAGCGCCTGTAAACCTACTTCCACGGCCAATGTGCTGGATTATATGGCGGCTGATTATCTCGGCACGTTGCGCACTCCTGCGCCGGCCCTGCCCACTGGTGTGTTGACTGGCTTAGTGCTGGACACAGGCCTGCCGGTAGCCGGCGCCACTGTGCTGGTGGCCGAACGCACTGGTGCGCCACACGCCGCGCAGACAGATGCACAGGGGCGCTATCGGATCGAGCACATTCCGCCCGGCGAGTATGTCCCGGCCGCAGTGGCCCCCACGTATAACGAAGCTGCGCTCGAAGATAGCTTGGGGTTGCCCTATTTGATTACCATTCGGGCCGGCGCGCTTACCGAGGCGCCGGCTTTTACCCTGTCACGCCACAAGCCCGAGCCGTTGCCTACACCATTAGCCGTGGCTACCCAACTGGTCTTGACCAATACGGCAATCCTTACGGCCGCATTCCCCACTGGTTCGATGGCGCAAGTGCAAAGTTTTCAGTTTATGCACGCTGGCGCTTGGATCGACACGTTGCGCGTCTATTTGCCGGTGCAACTGGCGGTTGATGCTAAACTGCCGATGATCTTCTTCGTCTATCCCAGTCATGTTGATGCCTGGCAAGCGGTGAGTACAGCCTATGCCGCGCAAGGCTATGCGGTAGTTGCGGTGTCGCCAATTGCGGCACGCGGGTTGGATATTGAAGCACACGCCGCCGATGCCCATGTCGCATTGGAACTGGCGCGCAGTGGCGCCCTAAATAGACATATCCGCGGGGATAAAGTAATTGCTTTGGGTGGTAGCTTTAGCAGCGCCATTTTGCACCGGTTGCTAGACGATGTTGGCACGGACGCCCATGCCCAGAACGAAATTATTGGCTGGGTGACAGTGGGCGGTATCAGTAATGCTTTCAGTGGCGCCGCCGATTTCTATGCGGACAAGTTAGAACTGCCTGAACAATACAAATACCTGATTCCAGCCCTCGGCCAGCCGAACCTCTATCCCCTGGAATTTTTGCGCTTCTCCCCGGTCTACACCGCCGCCCAACTACCACCCACCCTGATTATTCATACCGCGGTCGATCATGTGATCCCCATCGATCAAGCCTATCAACTTGAAGCGGCGCTACGGGCGCATCGTGTACCTGTAGAGGTCTACTATTACGAGGATGTGAGCCACTATTTGCAGATTGATGAGCACATGACCGACCAGGCCCGCGCCATGTTCTATCGCGTGGCGGATTTTGCTCAGCGCATGCTTAAGTGAACATCCGGTCGAGTGTGGTCTTGTCGGTCGAATCGATAGGGTGGGGCAAGGAGCTATAAAGAAGAAATAATTATTTCGGCACCTGGACCCCTACCTAAAATGATGCCTGCAAACTTGCCCTCTGCCATTCATCTCAACCTGTTTATAAGAATGACCAGGCGTTGAAACGCCAGTCTGGTACAGAAAGTCCGCTGATGGTGATTAACCATTTAATTCGGTCATTGGCGGGCGTGCCGCGTCGCGCCCAACGGGCACCCGATTCGACGCCTGCTATGAGAAACCTTGCCCAGGGGCGGGTGCCCTTAGGGCGCAAAGCAGGTTGGCTGACACGTTACCGATTTATTTTGTTAATGCCCATAAGCGGACTAGGCGCAAGAGTCCGCTTCAGCGGACTTTCTGTACCAGACACCGGTTTTAACCGGTGGTGCGCGATTGCCCTGTTTATAAGCCCCCGCGTCATCGACTAAAATGCCCAAAAGATGTATACTATAGACGTAGTTTGATCTACATGTGCTGATTTCGGGGCTTGTTGCACGAATTTTGTCGTTTTATGACTCGAGTATACAACTATGATTAAAGAACAGACCTTAACCCAAGCTGATTATCTCGCCCTGCGCGATGGGGCGGCGATTCAACACCGGGTGTTCTGGTGATCACAGACGCGGATCGCAGTGACTTTGTGCACCGCATGACCACCAATCACATCAACGCCCTTAAGCCTGGCCAGTCTGCCGTTACAGTCTTGACGAGCCCAACGGCGCGTATTGTCTATGTATTTACGGTGATTTGTCGCCCCGATGATCTGTTGTTGTTGCCCGCCATCGGCGAAACGGCCGTCTTGGAACGCTATTTGCGCGGTCAGATCTTTTTTATGGACAAGGTAAAAGTGCGTAACGCCAGCGCCGATTACGCCCGTCTGCGCATGATGGGCCCCAAGGCCGATGCCGCCCTGGCCGCACTCGGGATCAACCTGACTGCCGCCGCTAACGGTGCGTGGCAAGCCCAAAATGATCGGCTAGCCGTTAAACAATTGACCTATGACGTGCCTGGCTATGAGGTGATCGTGCCCACTGCACAGCTGACTGAAGTCACGGATATCTTGACAACAGCCGGGGCGGTGCTCATGGCCGACGAAGTTGCTTATACGGCGCGCCGTGTCGAACTTGGCCGACCTTTGCCTGGCTTCGAACTGACGAATGATTACAATCCGCTCGAAGCTGGTGTAGGCTGGGCCTGCGCCGACAACAAAGGTTGTTACACCGGTCAGGAGATCATTGCGCGCCAGATCACCTATGACAAAGTGACGAAAACCTTGGTGGGTCTGCGCAGTACCGAAATGCTCACACTGGGGGCCGAAATCACTGCCGATGGGCGTCCGGTTGGGGTTGTGACCAGCGTTGCGTATAGTCCGGATCTGAAGAGACCCTTGGCGCTGGGCATTGTCAAACGACCGCATAACCTACCGGGTGGCCAGGTGACTGCCGGCGAAACCGCGGCAGAAATTGTCGCTTTGCCTTTTGTTGAGTAAGGGCTATGGAAATTTTTGAACCTGCCACTTGGCGACTGATTATCGAGGAAGAGCCGCGTTCTGGGCCGGCGAATATGGCGATTGACCAGGCCATTGCAACCGCCTGTGCCGCTGGGGAAAGTCCTGCAACGTTGCGGTTTTACCGTTGGCAGCCCCCTACGATTAGCCTGGGTCGGCATCAAGCGATCGCCGAAATTGATGTGACCGCCGCCGATGCGCGCGGCTATGGCATTGTGCGCCGCACGACTGGTGGCCGCGCGATCTTACATACCGACGAACTTACCTACTCGGTGGCGGCGGCGGCTGATGAGCCACGCGTCAAAGGTGGGGTGATGGACGCCTATCTGCGCTTGAGCAATGCCCTGGTCGTTGGCCTGCGTAATTTGGGCTTACAAGCAGATAAGGCCGGCGCTGATACACGCGTGAGAACGGATGTCTCGGCGGCCTGTTTTGAAGTGCCCAGCGCCTATGAGATCACCGCCGGTGGGCGCAAATTACTCGGCAGCGCCCAAAGCCGCCGTGCCAAATATGTCTTGCAACATGGCAGCTTACCTCTGACGGGTGATATCACGCGCCTGATCGATGTGTTGGTGTTGGAGCCAGAAGCGGCGCAACTGTTGCGCCAACAGCTTGCCCAGCGGGCTGGTACATTGGCGCAAAGTCTGGGGGTGGCGGATGATGCCCCGGAAGTTGATTTTATGCGGGTGGCGCGGGCATTGGTGCAAGGTTTCTCCAGCGAACTCAATCTCACCTGCAAGCCAGGGCAACTGACCGGCGCCGAATTACGCGCCGCTTCTCAGTTGATTCGTGAGCAATACGCCAATCCAGAATGGACGCAGAGTCGATAACAAACGCGGCCTTCCCCCTCCCCTGAAATAGTTTACCCTTCAGGGGAGGGGGAAGGCCGCTTATTCTTTCTGAATAAACTAACTACAGTGTTTAGTAAGTATTTTGGTATTCTGATAAAATGCTTGATAATGCAGGCATGAAAAAACAACATGTGCAACTGACTGAGACCGAGCGAGATTATTTAGAAGAGCTGAGCAACGGCAAAACGGTGGCAGTCCGTGTGCTCAAACGAGCGCTGTCGCTGCTGGCCCTGGATCAGGGTGAAACCCTCGAGGCCGTTGCGCGGCACCAGCAATTGACGAATGATACGGTGGCGAATCTGCGAAATCGGTATAAGCAACAAGGCTTAGGCTGTTTACACGATGCGCCGCGTGCCGGCCGGCCGGTCGTCAACGAGGGCACGCAACGTGCACAGATTACGGCATTGGCCTGTAGTGATGCGCCGCCT
>JAPLGZ010000709.1 GCA_026389895.1 Chloroflexota bacterium
CCAAGTTTGACCGTTTCTGCTAGTGTGACCGCTTCCATCTCGAAGATTTTGTCATTCAGCGTCCAATTCATGCCACTCATCCCCAACGCAATCTGGCGGGGCTTATCAACGTTGCTCGCCTCTTCCACATGATAGGAGGCCAACGTCGCCAGCTTTGTGGGCAAGATCCGGGTTTCAGCTTCGGCCTTCGCCACGTGGACGGTAAGCAGATCAAAGGGTTCGCCATTCGGCAATCCCGAAGCGCCTGACATACCGCCCATCATGCCGGTTTCGATCCCCGTATAGGCCAGGCTTTGCAACTTCAGCTCAGTGCCAACGGGTTGTTGGCTCAAATCTACCCATAGTTCGACGCGTTCCGCCGGCGCCAGCATCACATAGGCGCGTTGCACGGGCTTTTCCAGCAGGCCGCCATCGGTGGCAATCACCGTTAAGGGCAGATGATTGCTCCACGCCAGTTTGTAAATTCTGGAATTTGAGCCATTGAGCAGCCGTAGACGATAGACTCGGGTGGCAAGCGGCAAATGAAAGTTAGCCTGCCCATTCACCAAGATTTGGTTGCCCAGGAAGCCCATCATCTGCTCCATCATACCGCCCCTGCCGGCATCTACATAAACGAACTGCTGGTTGTCATCAAACAGGCGATCCTGAAGCACTAGCGGAATATCATGTTCAGCGGTGGGTAAATCCAGCGCGGCTTCTTCCTCATCCGCCACGATGAACAGACCGGCCAATCCGGCATTCACCTGAGCGCCCGTGCGTTGATCGGGGTGTGGATGGTACCAATAGGTGCCAGCGCGATTTTTCACTTCAAATTCATAGACATAGGTTTTTCCGGACGCCACCACATCTTGTGGATGGCCGTCCATCTCTGGTGGTACGATCAGGCCATGCCAATGAATGATGCTCGCCTCTGGCAATTCGTTTTTGAAAGAGATGCGCACCTTCTGGCCTTTGTGCACGCGGATGATCGGCCCAAGATAGCTGTTTGGAATCATTTGGAGCGTCGCCGGGTCACCTTTGAGCACTTTTCCCGCATACTGCCAAACCGCAGTAGAGACGCCAGCGAAAATTTGCGCGGTGCTTTGGATTGCCGTCAATGCAATCTCAACCTCGGGTATAAATGTTGCCGAGGTTATAGAGTTAGCCGATGAACCAGCTAGGCGGGTTGTCTGCTGTGCGTTACAACCTTGGCTGATCACGGCTATGCCACCGGTTAACAACACAGTGGCGCCGGCAGCAGCGGCCCGCAATAGGTTGCGACGACTAATTTTGCTGGCTAAAAGCGTCAACGATTTCGACATATTATCCCCCCAAAACACTTGCGCACACGGCTAGTTTTCAAACCAGTGGTGAACTGGCCACTAGCCTTTACTATGCCACAGAGTTGTGAGGAAAATGTGAATGAGTTGCGCTGATATTATTGATGAGTGACCAGCAGACCAGCATTGTTTTCCACACATAGCGCCCACGATTGCTTCATATTTGCTTCACAACCCTGGCGTAAGCTGGAGTAAGCAATCGCATCAACAATGCCAGGTTATGGTT
>JAPLGZ010000321.1 GCA_026389895.1 Chloroflexota bacterium
ACGCACCACCGGTTATTGCGAATTAGCCAATGGAGCGAGTCAGCCGTAGGTGCGGTTTCTACCCGCACAGGTTTGATTCATTTGTACGGTTAGAAACCGCACCTACGCCGCCACTTTTTTTGCCTGGTTTATTCGTTAATGCCCATCAACGCATGGGCATCCAGGCGCTTTATGCTGGCGCGACGCCGCTTACTTTGACGATCTATGCGGTCCGCAGTATGATTGTCAGATAATCTTTACTCTTACGTTATCTTAGAATTAAGCAATTATCTGGCAATAGATCAAGCATTGTCAGCTTTATTAGTCGTGCCAGTCGACAACAGCCACGAGGAAGTATGCAAACGATCACAGATGAACATGGTTATTACCACACCCCGCCGCACCGCGCCTTCTTCTTGGCGCGCTGGTTTCCTTCGCTCTTCTACTATCCCCGCTTTATCGCTTATATTTTGAAGTACAGCCGTCTGGCAAAACAAGGTAAATTTGGCGACGCAGAATGGCAACAGAGCAGCCAAGCGTCAATGCTAGCCCTAGAGACGGTGGGCGTTGAGATTGAAATCACCGGCATCAACAGCTTGACCCACTTGCAAGGGCCATGCGTCTTTATCGTCAACCATATGAGCACCTTGGAAACCATTGCGCTACCAGGTCTGATTCAGCCTTACAAAGATTGCACCTTCATTCTCAAGCGCGGCATGGTCGAGTATCCCGTCTTCAAGCATATTATGATCGCACGCAACCCCATCGTTGTGGATCGCCAAAACCCGCGCGAGGATCTAAAAGTTGTGCTAGAAGAAGGTAGCGAGGCCTTGGCACACGGTCGGTCGGTCATCGTCTTTCCACAGACGACGCGCACCTTGATCTTTGACCCGGATCAATTTAACACGATTGGCATCAAGCTAGCCAAGCGCGCCAATGTCCCCGTGGTGCCCGTTGCCGTGCGGACCGATGCCTGGGGCATTGGCGCCATCATCAAGGAATTGGCGCGCATCGACCCCTCGAAAAAGGTGCATATTGCGTTTGGCGAACCGATTTCGATCCACGGGCGCGGCGCCGACGAACACAAACAGGTGATTGAATTTATCCAAGAGAAATTACAAAGTTGGCAGTACCCATTGGTAGACCACGCTTTACCCCAAACTCCGTCCTAATGGGTTAGGGAGAGGTCTGTTGTTGCACTTACCGGTCATTCACCATCCTATTCATTCATCAATGGCAACGCAGGGCATTAATACCTTCAATGAAAAAGCACTGCATCTTGATCTCAAGGCCTGGTATGCCCAGCCAACAGATCAATTCGAGGTGCCGGTGGATGGTTATATTATAGACCTGGTGCGCGCTGATCTGCTCGTAGAGTTCCAGACGCGCAATTTTGCTGCGATTCGCCCAAAGTTGCTCAAACTTCTGCCGCACCATCCGATTCGCCTGGTCTTCCCCATTGCTCAGGAAAAATGGATCATCAAACACGATCCAACAAACCCGCAGCCCATGAACCGGCGTAAGTCACCAAAACAAGGGGTGATTGAGCATCTTTTTCAAGAGTTGATCCACATCCCGACCTTGTTGCTCGATCCCAATTTTTCGCTGGAAGTGTTGCTGATTCGGGAAGAGGAGATCCGCCGTCCCAATGAAAACTTTCGCTGGCGGCGCCGGCCATGGGTTACGCAGGAACGCCGGCTATTACAAGTGGTCGGTCACTATCACTTTGTTACGCCAACTGAATTGGCGGCGTTGTTACCCAGTGCTCTAAACCAGCCCTTTACAAATGCCGACCTGGCCGCGGCCAGCGCCCAACCACGCCCGATCGCCCAGAAAATGACCTATTGTCTGGCCAAAATGGGCATGCTCCAGATCGTCGGCAAACAACGGAACGCGTTCTTATATCAAACAGCCGTGGCCTAAACCCATATAGAATCCTCTAGCGTAGGTCATCTGATAGCTAATTTGTGGAAATTTTATGAGCACAGCAAACCAAACCGTTAACATTCGACCTTGTCTTACGACGCAAGCCGTCATTCACCTGGCACAAACGCTTTATGGTGTCACGGCTACGGCGCAGGAGTTACCCAGCGAGCGCGACCAAAACTTTCATCTTAAGGATGCTACCGGTCAAGCCTTTGTGCTCAAGGTTTCTGGCACAGCCGAACAGCGTGCGGTGCTCGACTTTCAAAACCAGGCCATTACCCATCTCGCCGATCACGCGCCGGATCTGCCTTGTCCGCGCATCTGCAAAACAGTTGATGGTGAAGAAATTACCAGAGTGGATGGCGACAGCGGCACAACGCATTTTGTCCGTCTGTTAACTTATCTACCGGGCAAACCTCTGGCGCTGGTCAAGCCTCAGGCCACTGAACTTTTGCAAAGTTTGGGCAGCTATCTGGGTCAGATGGACAAGGCCCTGGCGACGTTCGACCATCCGGCTACCCATCGAGACCTACATTGGGATGTCAAACAGGCCAGCCAGACCATCCGCCAGCACAAAGACAAAATTGCTGATCCAGCGCGGCGCGCCCTCGTCGAACAACTATTGGCCTATTTTGAACAAACCGTTGCGCCCCTGCTGCCGGGTTTACGCAGCAGCGTCATCCATGGCGATGCCAATGATTACAATGTGCTGGTCGGCGATGATCCGGCGCGGGGGTTGTTTGGGCGCAGCAAGCAAGTTGTGGGCGTGATCGATTTTGGTGACATGGTGCACACCTACACGGTATGCGAAGTAGCCATTGCAGCGGCCTACGTAATGCTCGATAAGGCCGATCCGCTAGCCGCCGCCACCCAAGTGGTCAGTGGCTATCACGCTGTCTATCCCTTGACGGCGTTGGAATTAAGCGTCCTTTATCCGTTGATCTGCATGCGGCTGTGCATGAGCGTGAGCCTCTCGGCCCATCAACAGGCATTGGAGCCGGACAACCGTTATCTGTCGATCAGCGAACAACCGGCCTGGACCGCGCTAGAAAAACTCGTCACACTCAAGCCCGCGTTGGCCCATTATGCTTTCCGGCAGGCTTGTGGCCTGCCAGCGTGCCCACAAACACCGCCCATTGAACAATGGTTGCGCGCCCATGCCGATCAGTTGCATGCCGTGATCAACCTTGATTTGAAGACCGCGCCAGCCCTCGTCTTTGACTGGAGTTTCGGCAGTTTAGAGATGGATGAAGTGGCCGCGGTCAACGATACGGCCACTTTCACAGAAACGCTCTTTAGACGAATGCAGCGTGCGAACGTGTTAGTCGGCATTGGCCGTTACAACGAGGCGCGCCTGGTCTATACAGGTGACCAATTTGCTCTACCAAGTGATGAATTGCCCGAACGGCGCACCGTGCATTTGGGCATCGATCTCTTTCAACCGGCTGGGTCGCCGATTTTTGCCCCGCTGGATGGCATCGTGCACAGCTTTGCCAACAACGCGGCCTATCATGATTACGGCCCGGTGATCATTTTAGAACACACGGTCCCGGATGGGGGCCAAGCTGGGAATGGGCTCACCTTCTACACCTTATATGGCCATCTCAGTGAGGATTCACTGGCAGGGCTTACGCTTGGTAAAGCCGTAAAAAAAGGTGAGCCAATTGCAACGATTGGCAACTACCCTACCAATGGCGACTGGCCGCCCCATCTGCATTTTCAAATTATCTGCGACTTACTCGGCGAAGGCGTCAATTTTAACGGGGTCGCTGCGCCCAGCCAACGTGAACTTTGGCTGAGCCTCAGCCCTGATCCTAATTTGATTTTGCAAATTCCGCCGGCAATGTTCCCACCGGCAAAACGGCCTAAAACTGAATTGCTGGCGGCGCGGCGGGAAACCTTGGGCAAATCACTGAGCATTTCGTACAAAAAGCCGCTCAAGATCGTGCGTGGCGTTCAGCAATTTCTGTACGATGAAGAGGGGTATGCCTATCTCGATGTGGTCAACAACGTCTGTCATGTCGGCCATTGTCACCCGCATGTGGTCAAGGCCGCCCAAGCACAAATGGCTGTTCTCAATACCAACACGCGCTATTTGCACGACAACATTGTCGACTATGCCGAGCGTTTGTGCGCCACGTTGCCAGCGCCACTACGGGTCTGCTTTTTTGTCAATTCGGGCAGTGAAGCCAATGATCTGGCCCTGCGTCTGGCACGCGCCTATACAAATCAGCAAGATGTAATCTGTGTCGATGTCGCTTATCATGGCAATCTGACCTCGTTGATCGACGTGAGCCCCTATAAATTTGATGGTGCAGGTGGCAAAGGCGCGCCTGCGCGCACCCACGTGGCGCTGATGCCAGATCCCTATCGGGGCAAGTTCAAGGGTATGGATGCGCAGAGTGGCGCCCAGTATGCGGACCATGTGCGCGCCCTTGTTGCCCAGGTGCAGCAACAAGGGCGCGGCATCGCAGCCTTTATTGCCGAATCTGTGCTTGGCTGTGGCGGGCAGATCGTGTTGCCGGAGCACTATCTGGCGGCGGCGTACCAGCATGTGCGCGCCGTTGGGGGCGTCTGTATTGCCGACGAAGTGCAAGTTGGCTTTGGCCGTGTTGGCACCCATTTTTGGGGATTTGAAACACAAGGGGTTGTGCCCGATATCGTGACGATGGGCAAGCCGATTGGCAATGGTCATCCGTTGGGCGCGGTGGTGACGACGCCGGCCATTGCAGACGCGTTTGCCAATGGCATGGAGTATTTTAATACGTTTGGCGGCAATCCGGTTTCGTGTGCGGTAGGCTTGGCGGTGCTGGATGTGATCGAAACCGAAGGCTTACAGAGCCACGCCTACCAGGTCGGCCAGCGTCTTATGGCCGGTCTACACCAATTGATGAACGTCTACCCACTGATCGGTGACGTGCGCGGTCTGGGCTTATTTGTTGGCGTGGAACTTGTGTTGGATCGCCACACATTGGAACCAGCCGGCGCCCAGGCCAGTTATGTCGCCGAACGCATGCGCGATCATGGCATATTGATCAGCACCGATGGGCCTTTCCACAATGTGCTCAAGCTGAAACCGCCGCTGGTTTTTAACCAGGCGGATGCGGATCGGTTGGTGGCGACGTTGGGAAAGATATTGGCCGAGGATGCCGTCGTTGGCCCACGGTAAATTAGACCAGTGCAAATTCAGCTTTCCAGGCTGACCACCTGGCCGTCGGTGTACTCTACCGCCGTCAGACCGGCGCGCTTGCTCACGGTTAGGTGACCAGGATAAGCCCCGAGAAAGCTGCCAGATGTCGGCGCGACATCGGCATAATCACGCCCCACCGCAATGGTGATGTATTTATGGCGCGCCTGGCAATGATTGGTCGGATCGAGCGGCCAGGCTTCCAGGTAGCCAGGCTGCTGGCTGGGCAAAAGAACTTCTACCCAGGCGTGCGAAGCGCCTTCGCCCAGCAAATGTCCAGAAACATAGCGGGCGGGCAAACCAGCCGCGCGACAGACGGCCAACATGATGTGCGAATAATCCTGGCATAGCCCAGCCCCCAACGCCAGGGCTTCCGCCGCGGTCGTATTCACCTTCGTCACCCCTCGTTCATACCGCATCGCCAAAAACGTCCAATCATTGATGCTCTCGGCCAGCTGCGCGGGCGCTTGGTGTTGCTGACTGAGTTTATGGGCCACAGCGGCAATGGTCGCATCGGCGGTGGTCAGTCGCGTTGGCATGAGATAATGATGGGCTTGCTCGGCGGGCACCAATGGGCGGGTCGCTGGCTGAATGCTCTGTTCAAGCGCCGTCCAAACATCAAAATCAAGCTTGGTGTCGACTTGGGCAATGTGAAACTGAAAAATTCGATTGCCAAAGTTATCCAGCTCGCAGGCTTGGGAAAGCGCCGGCACGGAGACATTCAATTGGTACTCACAGAGCCGTTGATAACCGTGCTGATCCGTAGGCACAACCACCAAGCGATGGCGCAATTCGCGCACCGGGCCTGGATAGTCATAATGAAACCGTTGATGAATTAGACAGCGCGTCCGTTGCACCCGCTGCCATTCGATGCTGCGGTAATCGATGAATTGGATGTTCTCTGGCGCGAGTTGTTTGCTAGGGTTTAGTCCATTTGCACCCGGTTCTGCGGGGAAGCCCACTGGCTTCGTGGACGGAATAGCGGCTTTATTGGCCTGCGAAAAATTATTATTCATAGAAAAATGCACCTGTACCAAGACACTCTGATAAAATTGGAGACCCTGGATAGAACAACGTTTTGGAGCTGGCAGCGAATGAATGGACCACCTGTGCAAACCCGTTACGGGAACCCACAGGTGGGGTTATCTATCATGCGCCGAATCACGTCCGAAGGGCTCCAGCCATTGGACGCGCGGAGTTTCCTAATAAGTACTGGTAATGATCTGTGCCGTGGCCAATGACGAGTGTTCATCTACTTGATCAGCCCGCACGTTCAGGCTGGTCAACAGGCTGGGGCCATAGGTGGTGGTGAGTGCGACATCAACCGCATCGCGCCCCCGCCCGATCACGATGCGACCAATCCGCGGCTTGTTATGGCGTGCATCAAACGTATACCAGGCGCCCCCCAAATAGGCTTCGAACCAAGCGTGAAAATCCATTGGCACGGGATCAAAAGGCACTGCAATATCAGGTAAATATCCATAGACATAGCGCGCTGGAATATTGAGCGCGCGACAGAAGCTCACTGCAATGTGAGCAAAATCGCGACAGACACCCTGCCGAGCCTGATAGGCTTGATAGCCCGATGTGTGGGCGGTGCTGCCAATGCCATAGGTAATATGGCTATGCACCCAATCACAGACGGCCTGAACGCGTGCCCAACCCAGCGGCGTTTCGCCAAATAACTGCCAAGCGTCGTCGCTGAATAGATCAGACTCGCAGTAACGGCTGGGCAATGTATAAGGCAACACGTCGTAGGGCAGCTCTTCCACTGGCGTCTGATAGACATTATCAAGCGTCAAATCCGGTTCGCCGGAAACGTCGATCAAGGCATCATATTGCAACTGGAATTGACCTGCTGGTGCCATTAACCGCCAGGCACCGTTGC
>JAPLGZ010000619.1 GCA_026389895.1 Chloroflexota bacterium
GGCGCACCCCGAAAGGGGCAGCGATCGGCAACGCACGGAGTCACCGCGCGTCGTTGACATATCACTGGTCTACGCGACTTCAATTATAATGGGGATTATCTACTTTCCATTGAAAACGTTCGTAGCGGTAAGCATTTTGACCAGCTTGCCGGCGCTATGCCCAAAGGACCATGAATGTTCGATACCTCTTTACGTGAACTCAAGGATCGGATCGCCGCGCCACTGACAATTCGCATGGAAGGTATTTCGCCCGATCTGCTCTCGCTACTGGCACTCCTGGTTGGGGTGGGGGCGGCGCTTTTCGCAGCCCAGGCACATTATGGCTGGGCATTGGCCTTCTGGCTATTAAATCGCGCGCTCGACGGCTTAGACGGGTTGCTCGCGCGGCAGCATGCCAAGCAGAGTGACTTTGGCGGCTACTTCGACATCGTGGTAGATTTTGTGGTCTACGCTAGCGTGCCGATCGGATTGGTCATGGGCACGCCCAGCCCAGAGCACTACCTCACCCTAGCGTTTTTACTGGCGAGTTTCTATATCAACGCCGCATCATGGATGTACCTTGGGGCCATTCTGGAGAAACGTCACGCCCGCGACGCCCAGACGATGACCTCAATTGTGATGCCCGTTGGGCTGATTGGTGGCACAGAAACCATTGTCGCTTACTGTCTATTCCTCGCTTTCCCAGCTAGAATAACACTACTCTTCACAATTTTTGCGGCGCTGGTGCTGATCACGGTCATTCAGCGCCTGATCTGGGCGTGGCGTAAATTACGCTAAATGAATTCAGGACAGCGTGATATTAGCGCGTGTTACGCAATCGACCATAAAAAAACGTAACGCAGAGGCGCGGAGGCGCAAAGAAAAATCAAGCACACACCTCATGCTCGATTCGTTATTGTTGGTTTTTCTTTGCGCCTCCGCGTCTAAATCAAGGCGATGGACGATTCAGGAGAATGATTAGATGTCCGATGCACAAAAAATCTATGACGTTGCCATCATTGGTTCGGGGATTGGTGGTTCCACCTTGGCCGCCATCCTTGCCCGTAACGGCATGGATGTGATCGTCTTCGAAGGCGGCACCCATCCACGTTTTACGATTGGCGAATCGATGATCCTTGAAACGTCGGAAGTCATGCGTGCCCTGGCCGAGTTTTATGATGTACCAGAATTGGCCTATTACAGTTCCGAGAATTTCTACAGCTATATTGGCACCTCGCACGGGGTCAAACGGCATTTTAGCTTTATTCATCACACGGTTGGTCAGCACGTGGAGTCCCGCAAGAGTCTGCAAGCGGTGATTCCCCGGCTGCCCTACGGCCACGAAATCCATATCCAACGCCAGGATTCAGACTATTTTCTAACCTCGATTGCGATCTCCTACGGTGCGACGGTGCAGATGGGGGTTTTCATTCAGGATATCAACCTCAACCCCGATGATGTGGAGATCATCACCAACAAAGCGGTGACTTATCGCGCGCGTTACATCATTGATGCCGGGGGGATGAAATCGCTGCTGGCTAACAAATTTAACTGGCGCCACCGCGACGCGCTTACCCACTCGCGCACGATCTTTACCCACATGATCGACGTGCCCTGTTTCAACAATATCGGCCTCTCTCAACAGGCATTCGGCCATCCCTATCCACTCTCGCAGGGAACCTTGCATCATATTTTTAAGGGCGGTTGGCTATGGGTGATCCCGTTTAACAATCATCCGCAGGCCACCAATCCGCTATGCAGTGTGGGTCTGCAACTCGACCCGCGCCTCTATCCGCAGCGCGCTGACTTGACGCCCGAAGCCGAGTTTTATACCTTTATTCAACAGTTTCCCGACTTATATGCCCAACTCAAAGATGCCCACCCGGTGCGCGATTGGACGCGCATCGACCGCCTGCAATACAGCGCCCACCATATTGTCGGGGACCGGTGCGCTCTGCTGGCGCACGCGGCTGGCTTTATCGACCCGCTCTATTCCAAAGGGCTCTACATCACC
>JAPLGZ010000277.1 GCA_026389895.1 Chloroflexota bacterium
CAACATGGCGACCATACGGCGCAAGTTGTCGTGACCAATCTGGATGCCCATCAGCACATCTTCGATGCCTTCGTATTCAATCGAGAGCACGCCTTGATAGCCATCGCGCTGCATCACTTTCAGGCACTGCATGACGGGTACATTGCCATGCCCGATAATGGCCCCACGCAGATAGTTGCCAGCGCGCGACTGGAACCAGCCCTTGCCTGGCGCGACATCTGTTCCCGGCTTGACGTGGAAATCCTTGGCGTGACAATGAAAGGCAAAGGGCATCAGCCGCGCGACCGCGCTGGCCGGATCTTCATCGGCGCAGAGGAAATTGCCCATGTCCACCAACACGCCGAAATTTGGATGATCGACGGCGGTGATCAACTTCTCCACGCGAAAACTCTCCTGGCAGAAGAAACCATGATTTTCCACCATTGTCTTGATGCCTTTGCTCGCTGCATACTCCGTCACCGCGCGGCAGCCTTCGGCCACACGCGGCAGGGCTGCGTCAAAGCTCTTGAGTCCTACGTGATCCGCCGGCCAACCAAAGGTGCCATCATGGCGCATACTCGGCGTCCCCAGAATCACCGCCACATCGACTTCGCCTTTGACGCGTTCGATCTCGGCCTGCAAGTTGCCCTTCGAGCCCTTCAAAAAGTCAGCGCCAATCGTGTAATTGACAATATCAATGCCCACCGCGTCGGCTTCTGCGCGCAACTCTGCGGCAAATCCTGGCAATGTTTTTCCTTGGGGGACGGCAATGGTCGAGAACTCGATCACGTCAAAGCCGATCTCTTTGGCAGTGCGAATGACTGCAATTTGGTCGAGTGTGCCGGAATTGACCAAACGACTAAAACTGTAGGAACTAACGCCGATTTTCATATTTGTTTGCTCTTTCTATAACCCCGTGAACCTGATGGCTCAAGGAGAGTTGAATAATGGGTAGTGTCTGGTCAGTATACAATGGATCGCCCGCGCCGTAAACTTGTTTTTAACTGTCCTCAAAGCCGCATCAAAAGCGGCGTATCGTGGTGGTAGGGCGCGGCCATCAGGGCCGCGCCCTACCTAAAAGCCCGGTTCTCAATTTTCTTGCCTGAAAAATGGCTAGCTCCTTTGGTGCTTTGTGGTAAAATCAGCTTTCTGCCCTGAATTTATCCCTAAAACTTGCGCCTGTGTGGCTGCAAATCAAATAAGAGAGTCTTGCTGATGTGTTTTCAATCTGCTGTCGAATTAACCTCATCTGATGATGGCTTGGTGGAAGGCTTTCTGTGGGCCAAGGCGCAGGCATTGGCCTATGTCTTCACGGGGGATCCGGTGGGCGATTGGTACGAGGCTTCGCTGCCCGCGCGCGCGGCCTTTTGTATGCGCGATGTGGCGCACCAAAGCACAGGCGCGCACATTCTCGGATTGGCCGGCCATACCCGCAATATGCTCGGGAAGTTCGCCGAGCATATCTCACCGCAGCGTGATTGGTGCACCTATTGGGAGATCAACCGGCACAATCAGCCTGCGCCCGTTGATTATCGAAACGATCAGGATTTTTGGTATAACTTGCCCGCCAATTTTGATCTGCTCGATTGTTGCTACCGCCAATATCTGTGGAGCGGTGATCAAACCTATCTCGAACACCCAGTCTTTCGCAACTTTTACGACAAGACTGTCAACGAATATGTGCAGACCTGGGACAAAGATGGCGACGGCATTCCGGAGCACTATCCACACTATGGCTCGCGCGGCATTGCCACCTATAATGAACAGGTGGCGCATCCTTTGGTGGGCGGCGACCTGATCGCGACGCAATGCGCGGCCTATGAAGCCTACGCCAAACTGCTCGAATGGGCTGGCCCAGACCAAGCCTCAGCAGAGTGGCGGCAACGGGCCCACCAATTGCGCCGCACCTATGGCGATGCGTGGTGGAGTGCACAGGCCCAATGTTTTGCCAGCTATCGCCTACAAGATGGCAGCTTCGCCTTTGGCGTCACCGGCGTGACCAACTATTTTCCGCTCTATTTCGGCTTGATAGACAACGAAGCGAAGGCCCGCGCCGCATTGGAACGGGAAATTGAGCAGCGCGCCCAACGCAATGTCGAGGAACGTTCGTATCTGCCAGAACTTTTCTACGCCTACGGCCGTGACGAACTTGCCTATGGCGAACTGATCGAGCAGATGAGCCCCACCTATGCGCGCCGTGACTATCCCGAGGTTTCCTATGCGGTGCTTGGGACACTGGCTGTTGGCATGATGGGTATTGCCCCTGATGCCAGCACGCAGACGGTCACGACCCGTTCACACCTGACACCAGCCGCGGCTTGGGTGGAAATGGCGCATGTGCCAGTCTTCGCTAATCAACTGCGGGTAAAACATTATGGCACGAACGTTACCGAGTTTACCAACGAAGTTGGTGCGCCCCTTTTCTGGCGGGCCACGTTTCCCGGTCACTTTGCAACCTTACTCATTGATAATGTCGCCCAACTGGCGCAACAAGGCGCAAATCTACACGGCCAGCCCGAATCCTGGGTGATCCTTCCCATCGCCGAGGGCGCCAGTCATACGGTGACGACGCCCTGATCGGCGTGGATAAGGCGTCGTTGCAAGCCTAATGTTCCGCCAAAAACTGCCGCAAGTACCCGCCGCTCTGCACCAGCGACGCTTTGCGGCTGGCTAGCGGACCTTCGTAGGCGCGATCTTCCACTTCGATGCAAACGGGACCGTTGTAGCCAGCGTCACTGAGCACCGAGAAGAATTGGCCCCAGTTGATATCGCCCAAGCCCGGCAGTTTGGGCGTGTGGAATTGCAGCGGCGTGCCCATGATCCCTACTTCGTCTAGCCGGTGTTGATCGACGCGGGCATCCTTGGCGTGAACATGGATAAACTTCCCGGCAAAGTCGCGGATCGCCTTTAGATAGTCGATCTTCTGCCAGACCAGGTGTGACGGGTCAAAGTTCAGGCCGAAGTTGTCACTGGGAATCGCCTCGAACATGCGTCGCCAGATGGCGGGGGTGGTGGCGAGGTTTTTGCCGCCGGGCCATTCGTCCATTGTAAAGAGCATGGGACAGTTCTCGATGCCAACGCGCACATTGTGCTCCTCGGCAAACTTGATCAGTGGCTGCCACACGGCCAGGAAGCGTGGCCAATTATCCTCGACCGAACGTGTCCAGTCACGACCAATGAAGGTGTTCATCACGCCTACTTCGAGCAATGCCGACGCCTCGATCACTCGCTTAATATGGTCGATATAGACCTGCGCCTCGGCTTGATCCGGCATCAGTGGATTGGGATAGTAGCCCAATCCACTGATGGTTACGCCGTTATCTGCCATGATCTGTTTGACCGTTTTGGCCGCGTTGGCATCAAAATCTGTCACATCAATGTGGGTGACCCCAGCGTAACGTCGTTCCGCCTTGCCCTTGGGCCAGCACATTAATTCCAAACAAGTAAAGCCCGCCGACGCCGCAAACTCTGCCACTTCTTGCAGCGAGAGATCGGGTAAAATCGCACTGACAAAGCCTAATTGCATAATTATCTCCTAACCTGGACGAGCCAGACTAAAGCAGTTACATAGAGAATACAGCGTATTTATAGGGAAAGTGCTCTGTGAAACTCTGTGTCTCCTCTGTGCTCTCTGTGTAACTGTTTTTTTATAAATTTGTTAGCCTTTGGTTAAACAACTACCCACCGCTGTTCTGCGTGACTCTTCAAGATCGCCTCACAAAGCACAATCTCCTGATGTCCTTCGGCAAAGGTGGGGAAGAAAGGCGCTGCATCGAAATCACCCGCCGCAATGTAATTGTAGAAAGCCTTGAAGCACATTTTAAAGCTGTCAGGATAACCTTCATTGTGGCCGCCAGGATAAGCGGTATAAGCGCGGGCCGTGTCGCCCATCAATCCAGGATCTTTGAGTAAAAAGCCGTTGGGCTGATTGCGCTCACCGATCCACAACTCATTGGGGCGTTCCCCGTCAAACCAGAGGGCTTGGTTGGCGCCGCCGATCTCAAAGCTCAAACGGTTTTTGCGGCCCGCCGTCACCTGCGAAACCCAGAGCGTGCCGCGCGCGCCACCCTTGAAGCGCAACAGCATCGCTCCTAAGTCTTCGGTCTCAATGTCAATTGACTCCGTGGCTGCCACTTCGGCTACCTTGGCCGAAAACGTCTCGACCTCACCTTTGGGGCGCTGGCGCACAGGATGGACTGTATGCAGATCGGCGCAGACCGCTTCCACCGCTAAGCCGGTGATGCTCTGCACCAGATCGAGCCAGTGGGTGCCGATGTCGGCCACCGCGCGCAATTGGCCACCTTCGCTGGCCAGCACGCGCCAGTTGTAATCCGTGGGATAGAGCAGCCAATCTTGCACATAGCCACCAGTGATCGAATAGATCGAGCCCAGATCGCCGCGCCGGACGCGCTCACGGGCCTCCAGACAGAGTGGATAGAAGCGATAATTGTAGTTGACGCCCGCGGCCAGTTTCACTGATTGGGCCACCCTCACTAACTCGGCGGATTCAGCGGAATTCATAGCCAACGGCTTTTCGCACATCACATGTTTGCCCGCCAACAGCGCGGCTTTGGCGGTGGCGAAATGCCAGCGGTTAGGTGTGGTTAAATGAACGGCCTGCACTTCTTTATCGGCCAAAAGTTCGTCAAAATTGGCATAGGCTTTGGGGATGCCGACGCGTTCGGCAAAGGCGTGGGATTTGGCTGGGTTAGATCCCAGCACGCCGACCACACGTACACCAAGCCGCCGCAACGCCTCGGTATGCGTCGGCCCCATAAAGCCTGTACCAGTAAGGGCAACAGCGATGTCCTTCATAGAGAGATACCCTTTGATTGGTTGGGGAGAAATGGATGAGTGATGAGTGATAAGTGAAAAAGGTCAATTGCTCTCACTCGTCACTCATCATCCCAAATAACGGCAACAAATTAGTCTATCAGGGCTACACTGGCAAGGCAATGGCTTGCCCTTCCATCATGCTGCGCGTCACCGCTTCGGTGAACATCATGTACTTGACGCCATCCTCGAATGTCGTATGACTGATAGTCTCTTTTTCACGGATGGCATTGACAAACTCTTCTTCGACGCGCCAACCGCTCACTTCTTCAACTGGAATCGTGATCTCTTGCAAGGCGGTGTCACCGTGTTTGCCGCCATACAGCTTGCCACCGGTGAATTGTAATGTGCCCTGGCTGCCAAATAGATAGGCGCCGTCCGGTCGGGATAGACCCGCCACCGCAGAGACGGTAATATTGGCCTGCGCACCACACGCCATCTCGGCAATGATATTGATATGCTCTGGCACACGCGATGGTTTCAAGGTATTGGTCTGGGCGTCGCGGCGCATTTTTACATAAGTCTTGCCCATCGCGGTTACCCGCGTTGCCTCACCGACCCAGCGTAATAGTGCCTCGTACCAGATGCCCATCGTCATCACGTTAAAGCCGCTCATGTCCATGTCTTGTCGCCAGTGCATGGGTGCATCCGGATTGAGAAATGCTCCGCCGCCAGCATGAATGTCAATCGCCAGCAGATCGCCCAGATAACCTTCGCCCAGCAAGCGTTTAACGGTCTTGTCCACCCCCAAGGTAAAGGGAGAAGGCACAATCTGCGCCACCAGGTGCGGGGCGGCCTGCGCTGCATCCAGCATCTCCTGCGCCTCACTCACATTCATCGCCATACGTGCTTCGCAGAGCACATGTTTGTTGGCCTCTAACGCCGCCAATGTCAGGCGGTGATGCATATAGGGCCAAGTGCCAATCACAATGGCGTCGGTATCGTTGGCCGCGATCAATTCCCACCAATGCTCATACACTTTGGGAATATCAAATTCTTTGGCCACCCGCTCGGATGATTCACGGCTGCGGTTGCTGACGCTGACAATTTTGACGCCGGAGATTGCTTTTAATTTGGGGATGTGCATCGAGCGTGTATTCGCGCCCGCGCCGACAATGCCGACGCGAATGGTTTTCTCTGCCATAAAATTTCTCCTCTGATTTGGGTGCCAATGCAAAGTAATTAAGTTGCGAGCAACTAATTGATTGATGAAAAGGTGGTCAGCACACGCCGTTGGCAAAGTGGCTTCTCCATCGACAAATCCACCTGGGGATAATTGTACTCTCCTTCTCCTATAGTACAAAGCCATACCGGCGTCAACGCGCCACAAAACTTTGCCCTCTTGATCGCCATTTTCGGCGCACCATAGTATAATATCCGTAGCTTGAGGTTATCGGTGCCGCCACGCTCTAACCCGTTTTATGAAGGGCCAGGGTTGACACCTATGTAAAGGAGTTTACATGGCAATTGATCTGGAGATTGCTCTGTTTTGGCGTAAGATCGTCAGTTCTGTTGATGGCCTTGTTGCTTGTTTAGATGAACTGACTGCCGCAGAGCTTAACTGGCGCCCCTTGGAAAATGCCAATAGCCTCTTCGTTTTGACTGCCCACACGCTGGGCAATGTAGAGGAAAACCTCTGTGGTGTGCTTTGTGGCCAAATGGTGCAACGGCAGCGCGCCGCGGAGTTTAGCCGCCGCGGTCTTTCGGCTCTAGCCCTCCAACAACAATGGCAAACATTGCAACACCGCATAGCCGATGCCCTGGCTCAGTTGCCACAGGCCGAGCTAACTCGTGAAAGGCTCCACCCGCGGCGTGGTCAGATCACAGGGCGCGAGATCTTGTTGGTGGTGGCGCGGCATGCCGCTGAGCATCGAGGGCAGGCCGAACTTACCCGTGATCTGCTCGTTGCAACCCGCGCCAAGCTTTGAATTGCCATAAAGATAACAAGATTGCTGCGCTCAGCACCCCTGAAAGGCGCAGTGATTTTTCTTGACGGCTTTGCGTGAGAATCCTGCTGTTTTATATCAGTTTTGATCAATGTGATGCCTGGTTCAATTGAGGTAATTATGAAAATTCGCACAGCCAAAGGCCTAACCTTTGATGACGTTTTATTGATTCCACAACGCTCCTCGGTTGCCTCGCGCCAGGATGTCAATACAAGCTCCTGGTTGACCCCGAAACTGGCGATGAATATCCCGATCATCAGCGCCAATATGGATACAGTGACCGAGACCGCCATGGCGCTTGCGATGGCGCGCATCGGCGGGATTGGCATTATCCACCGTTTCATGACCGTAGAACAACAGGTGCGGCAGGTAAAACAGGTGAAACGCTCGGAAGGGTTTATCGTCGAAAATCCATATACGATTGATCAAAATCGTTCCATTGCCCGCGCCCAAAAAATGATGCAGGAACATGATATTGGCGGGTTAGTAGTGACCGATGCTGAAGGCAAATTGATGGGATTGGTCACTCAGCGCGATCTGCTGCTCGTACCAGATGAGCAGGCCGCCGTGCGCACCGTGATGACACCGCATGACCAGATAATCAGTGGCACTCCAGATACATCACCAGACGAAGCCCGCGCAATTCTGCACGAACATCGGCTGGAAAAATTGCCAATCCTTGATGCTGCTGGCAACCTGGTTGGCCTGATCACGGCGCAGGATGTGATCAAGCGCCAACAGAATCCACAAGCGACCAAGGATGGGAAAGGGCGTTTGCGCGTGGGCGCGGCGATCGGCGTGAAGGCGGAAGATTTGAAACGGACCGAAGCACTGTTGGCGGCTGGCGCCGATGTATTGGTCTTGGATATTGCCCACGGTCACGCTGATCAATGTGTGGCGATGGTCAAGACCTTGCGTCGTGACTTTCCACAAGCCCAAATTATCGCCGGCAACGTCGCCACGCGCGACGGCGCGCGTGAACTGGCCGAAGCTGGCGCCGATGCGATCAAGGTCGGCATTGGGCCAGGCTCAATCTGCACCACGCGCATTGTCACCGGGTTTGGGGTGCCCCAATTAACTGCCATCATGGACAGTGCGGCTGGACTCCAGGCGGCGGGCATTGACATCCCAATTATTGCCGACGGCGGCATCAAAACTTCGGGTGATCTGGTCAAGGCATTGGCTGCCGGGGCCAGCACAGTGATGATCGGCAGCCTTTTCGCCGGCACCGAAGAAGCCCCTGGTTCACCGGTCATTCGTGATGGGCAAAAATTCAAGGTTGTACGAGGGATGGCCTCACTGGGCGCGGCCATGGGGCGCAAAGAAGCGGAAAAGCGTGACCTCGATCAACAAGAGCCAGGTAAAAATAATGTCGAAATTAATGACGAAGAGAGCGCCGAAAGCCAGGTCGACTGGGCGAAAGTGGTGCCCGAAGGTGTCGAAGCTGTGGTGCCCTATCGTGGCAACGTGCAGGAGATCGTCTATCAATTGGTGGGTGGGCTGCGTTCTGGCCTGAGTTACGGCGGTGCGCGTTCGATCAGAGAATTGCAGGAGAAGGCCGAGTTTATTGAGATCTCCGCCGCGGGCGTGCGTGAGAGCAATTCGCATGATGTGAGGCGGGAATGAGGTTTTGTTAAATAGCGATAATCGATGAATATGGATTGATGGTAGTATAGGCGCCAATAAAATTTTTGCTTCGTTCGTTGCCTATTGCGATTTGCTATATCCGATAAATATCCAAAAAGGCTACTATCCAAGCTTTAGAGATAGCTAGTTGGGGAGAAAAGCCTATGGCCATACGTGATCCACAGACAGAATGGATTCGTATTCAACTTTATCGACAGATGACACCCCAACAGCGTATGTGGCTTGCTGCACAAATGTATGAGGATGGGGTTGCCATTGCACGTAGCTCGATTCTTGACCGTTATCCAAACATTTCGCCAGAGGAAATGGCGCGTCAGTTGCGTCGGCGATTATTGCCACGCCATCTCTTTGAAGAGGTCGAGAAATACTTGGCGGAGCAAAAATAGATGGTGCAGCCTAATATTTTACTCAAAATTGTGGAGGCGCTCGAAATTTTGGAGATTCCTTATATGATTGTTGGCTCTTTTGCGTCCAATTACTGGGGAAGACCGCGCACCACACATGATAGTGACCTTTAAATTAGGTTCAGTGCTACCAAAACAAGGCGCACTGAACCTAATTCATGCAACGTACCCCTTACTTATTAAAAGCTGCACTCAGACCTTTGGCCGCCAATGCAACAGCCTGTTTCGCCTCTGGTAGAGCCGCCCCCATACCAAAAAATTCATGTGTGACGCCTTTGAAAACTTGGTAGACGACGGGCACACCGGCTGTCTGCAAGCGGTTGGCATAAGCCTGTCCCTCACTAAGCAACGGATCGATCTCTGCGGCGATGATGGTCGTCGGGGGTAATCCTTTTAAATCGGCGGCCAGCAGTGGCGAGGCATAGATATTGGTTGCTTCTGATGGCGTGGCCAGGTAATAACTGCCAAACCATTTCAACATGGGCGTATTCAACGGACTAGCCACCGCATATGTCTTGGCCGATGGCGTGTTGGTGGTTGCCAACTGCGTCACTGGGTAGACCAAGACTTGATAGACAGGCAACGGATCTCCCTTTTGTTGCGCCAAGCGCGAGACTGCGGTTGCTATATTGCCACCGGCACTTTCGCCAACCACGGCAATATGTTTGGCATCCCCTTGAAGCGTGCCTGCATTCTGGGTGACCCACAAATACGTCGCATAAACATCTTCAATCGCTGCTGGAAACTGATGTTCGGGTGCTTGCCGATAGGCTACGGAAACCACGACGGCTTGGGCCGCATTGGTTAAGGCACGGGCCGAACTGTCATACTTATCCAAATTGGCGATCACCCAACC
>JAPLGZ010000215.1 GCA_026389895.1 Chloroflexota bacterium
AAGCCCACGCCATCATCCTCGACAATGAGCATAAACGCCCCATCGCGCAACGCCAACGTAAGTTGAATCCTCTGCGCCTTGGCATGTTTGACAATGTTCGTCAACGCCTCTTGCGCAATGTGATAGACAATTTGTTCTGTCTCGCTGGCTAAAGTGATCGGATCAGTAATCTCAACAACCAACTTCGCCCCCGCACGGGCGGCCATCAATTCGGCCAACGTGCGGACGGCCAACGCCAGCCCCAAATCATCCAGCGGCGCCGCGCATAAGGCTTGGATCGCCCGTCTGGTTTCAGTGAGGCCATTGCGCGCAACGCCAAGTGACTTGATCAGCAATGCTCGCGCCTGTTCAGGACTACAATCCCAGGCGCTATCCACAGCTTCGAGTTGGATCGATACCGCGCTGAGCGTATGCGCCAACCTGTCATGTAAATCGCGCGCCATGCGATTGCGCGCGCGGCTCACGGTAAGTTGTTCCGTCGTCCGTGCATAATCGATCAATTGAGCGTTTGCCTGGATGAGCGCCTGACGCTGTTCACGTTGGCTATGGATGACGCGCGTTATAATATAACCAACGATCAGAAATGTGGCACCGCCGCGCAAGCTCAACTCAGTCAACTCACTCTGCTGAAAAATCTGCCGGCCAAAGAAGACAAAAAAATGACTGATGAGGACGAGCAGGCTGCTAAAGAGGAGCACCCAGCGAAACGCATACTGCCAAGCCAGCAGCACCAGCGGGATCAACAGTACTATATAGATCCGCCAACTAAAACCGACCATCTCCTGCTCGGTCAGCCGCGCCGACGTTTGCTTGAGGCGCCAATAGATCAATAAGGCGTGCACAAAGAGCGGCAAGACTGCGGCAATCATCAGGGCCACTGGCAAATAGAACCGACCAAGCACGCGCCAGAGCGCTGGCCAAGAGAGATACCCCAGTAAAAGCACCAACCCAGCCAACGAAATGATCGAAAACGTTTGCCATTCGTTGTTGTGCGCGATCCGCATGTTAATCCCACTGCTGACCAGGAACGCTACAATCTGGAGAATGACCGCTAGCCGGAAAACGGCCAACAGCCCAGGTTCAATAGCGGGTGATTTAGCTTGATTAAAGTGGGCCCATAATTTTGCCATTGGCCGATTGATAATAATAGCGAAATCCTCACTTGCTGAACATCAAATGTGATCCTGAATAAGCTTAGGATAACAGGGTCATTTACTCGCGTCTATTGAGTTGACTCACCTATTTCATATGAATGGACTCATATACGCACATGAGCGCCCACGTGGGTAATGTAGGCTTTGGGGAGACAGCGGAAGGTTGCCGGCCTATAGAAAGAGAGTGCGGCGCACCAATTTGGTGCACCGCACTCTCTTTCTATAGATTTTATCGGGGGGCAGCTCTGTAGTTTGTTACTTCTGCGCCCCGACGCTTACGAACATTTACTACTCCTTGACAGAAATCGGGAAGTCATAGTTATCGCCGGCGCTGATGACCATTTCGTTGTTGCCCGATTCAAAGTCCGGCGCAGACATCGTATAGGTATATTTGCCAGGGTCAAAACACTCTTGATGCTCACCTGCTTTGACCACCTTGAAGGTCTTGTTCCAACTACCATCGGCCTTGGTAAACGTAATGGTCAGTTCCTTGCCCACCATGTTCTGGAAGTTGTAACAGCCCTTGCCGGCTGGTACAGAACCGCTATTGCTGGCCGCACCGTTGTCGGTCGCTCCTGCGTCGTCGGAGGTCGCAGGTTCGGTTGGTGCCGTGGCTTCTGGAATTTGGTCGCAACTGGTATCTAGCGTGATAAAGTCGGTGCTGCCCGAGACCCAACCTTCTTCGTTGCTGGCATCCACCACTTTCAGCCACGCACAGTTGTCAATCTGCCCAATCACCGAAAATGTCTGGCCCTTGCTGATCGTGGCCACTTTTTCGTAGTTTGTGCCCGGCCCCGAGCGGACGTTCAAAGTCGCTGCGATCACTTCTGCCGTTGCTGTATCACTGGCTGGCGTCTGGGTATCGTCGCTGGCGTCTTCGTCTGTGCCTTTCGCCGTGTCTGGATTATCGTCGGCTGGCGCATCTGCGCTAGCCTCCCCTGATTCACTGTAATCGAAGCTGGTTAGAATCTGCTGGAACGATTGGGTTTCCGTGTCCGCTGGAATGGCGACGTTGAGCAGGATCAGCAGGTCCGTCTTTTCCTTGGGCGTTGCGGCCATCACGACAAAGAGATTGCCTTTGCCACCACAATCGGTCCACAGATCGTATTTGCCAGCATAAACAGAATCATCATAATCAATGCGACTGTCGTATGTGCAATCTTTGGAATAGTCCCAGCTAGCCAAGAATTTATCAAGATCCAAATTCTTGGCGAGTTCTGTGGAGACACCGAAGAAGAGACCCGGCGTCGTCCAACCGTCGTTATACGCCTTTAGATCCGGGGCCGCGGTCAATGAGAGACCAACCTTTTCGTCATTGAGCAGCCAATCTCCACTGCTTACATCCGACCAGGCTTTGGGGACGCTGACCGACAATTTGCCCGAATCGTCTTTGATCACATTATAGAGTGACAGATCGATCTCATCATCGTTGTGGGTGTTGCCCGTTGTCTCTGTGGTATCATCCGCCGCGCCTGGCTGTTCAACCGCGTCTACAAAGAAACTTTTGAGCAGCACGCCAAAGGCTTCGACATCGGCATCGTTCATGGCATTAAATTCCAACGCCACTACCTGGCCTGGTGGATTTGAAGCCACCACCAGATAGGCGTAGGCATTGTCCGCTTTCTCGCAATTGGACCAAATATCGTAGGCGCCGGTGTAGGTGAGGCCATAGATCGTGTGGGAATGTTTGGTGCGGCCCTCATTTTTACATTTGTCAGCGAGATCAAGGTTGTCCAACCATTCCTTCACATCGACCGGATCCTTGAGATCGGTGGCGGTGCGGACGGCCACGCCTGGCTCGGTCCACGTATCTTGGAATTTCTGGAGGTCGGCGGCGGCAGAAAATTTCTTGCCAACCACATCCCCGTCAATCACCCAATCTTCGCTCTTCGTATCCGTCCAATCTTCGGGCAACAGCGCGCTAATGGCCGCATCGTTGACAAACTGATACTTATAAGTGAGACCACTCGTGTCGACAATCTCCTGGATGTCGCTGCCTTTGGCTTGGCCATCGTCGGCAGTGGCGCTGTCTTCGTGGCCGTCGCTCACATGGAAGCTGTCGATCACATGGTCGAGCGCCTTCAGATCGCTTTCGGTCACAGCGTAGACTTCGACCAAGACCACGTAATCGTGGGCTTCGGCTGGCGTTAACGCGACGAGCACTGCTTGCGTCTTGGTGTCACCACAATCTTGCCAGGTTTGATAAGCGCCAACAAAGTACCCATCCGGCAGGTCGGTTTGCTCACCTTTTGTTTTGCAGGCATCCGAATAATCGATATCACTGAGCAAATCTTTTGGCTCTTTTGTGCTGGCCAAACTTTCCGAATAGCTGATCAGCACGCCCGGCGTGCTCCATGAATCATAGAAGGCCTTCAAATCTGGCGCGGCGGCCAGTTGGGTGCCCACAACTTTCTCGCCGATTTTCCAGTCACCTTCCTTAACATCCGACCACTCTTGCGGCACGTCAACCGACAGTTTTTTATCTTCGGTCGAAACAGTCGTGTAATCGGTGTAATCAGCGCTGTCGCCCGTGCCAGAACCACTGCTTTGGTCGTCGGTGGCGTTGCCTTCGTCCTTGTTCACTTCTGCAGCAACCGAGACGCTCTGGGCCAACTCGCGCCCGTTGATCTGGCCTTCCAGCACCTCTTTCTTATCCAAGCGGAGCACTTGGATGCTTAATGCATCGTCGGGCTGGTGGCTGCGCAGGATATCGCAATATTCGGTCATCGTGCCCTGATTGCCCAGTGTCACGCCTTCCATGGCCATGATAATGTCGCCGGCTTTCAACCCAGTCTTGTCTGCCGGTGAGCCCGAAGCCACCGAAGAGACCCAAATACCCGCGATATCCTTGCCATCATTGACCGCTTCACCGTTGATGCCAAGTGAATCAACATCCTTACCGGCGCGCAACTCATCGAGCACCGATTGGGCGTCGATGCCGTCAATCGCAAAATATTGTTTGGTGTCAGCGTTGCCTGCATAGTTGATGCCAACCACTTGGCCATTTGCGTCGACCAAAGGTCCACCGGAATTGCCAGGATTGATGGTCGCGGTATGCTCTAACACATGGCTGATCGAGGCCCAGGAAGTTTCGCCATTGGCCTTAGCTTTGGAGATAATCCCGTCGGTCATGGTGAATTCTGGATCACCGAGTGGGAAGCCCAATGCATATACTTTGAGCCCAACAGTGGCCTGTTTGGTATGCCAGGCCAGGTAGGGGAGATTGTCGCCTTCGATGTCGATCACTGCGAGATCCGAGCATTCCGAGACGCCAAGCACACGTGCATTACGCGGCTCTTTTTCGCCCGCAAGAAAGACTTTGAGAAAAGCTGCGCCAGTCGCCACATGGTTATTGGTCACGGCGATGCCCGATGGATCGATGATAAAGCCCGACCCGGCGCCCGCCGAATTCATTTGCATGCCTTCTTCGGGATCGCGGAAAGTGCCGACCGCTTCAATCTGGATCACGGCCTTGGCTGCATCTTCCAGATTATCAACGGGTTTGACCTCATCTTCGGCTTGTAACATTTGATCTTGTGATGCGACACCCTTGGTATCGTCCGCACCATCCTCTGTTGTTGTGATCTCTTCGGTTTCCGCAACCGTAGGGGTTGCCGTGGCTTTGCCCGTGGCGCGAGTGGCGGTTGGTGTTGGCTTGTCGGCAGCGGGTGAGGCGGCCCAGGCGCCCAGGCTATGTCCCAGTGCTAGCACAGTCGCTAGCAGTAAGATCAACAGCCAGTGGTGGATTAATTGCAGGCGAGTTTGCATGATTTTTCCTTGTTGGTCATTTGAACTAATTTGATTCAACTGGTTGGGCTAAAACTCTGATATCCTTGTGATAAATTAACCTTGATATAGACGGTGAACATCGATAAATTGTTGCATAATTAAAAATTCATGTAATTGTAAGGCCATTGTTATATTAATCGTTTAACAGGGTGTAAATCCTTCGCGCATAGGTGACGAAATTTATATGTAATTTCATCGGTTTGAATCTGTATTTGCTGATAAAAATGCGTGTTATCGGTAAGGTCGCGTTTATGCTCCGTTTGTGAGCTTTATTGCTAGTTGCTGAGCCTTACTATGTCACAAATAGGCAAGCAAACTAAGCTTAAGACATAATTGAGCACCGGCGCGACCAATGACCGCTGTGGCACGTCATTGTTAAATGAAACGGGGCGTTGATCTCGAGAACTATCTTTTAGGGTGTAATTGCTTTTTGCGCAGGGACTTGATCAATGAGATGGAATTGGGAAAAAGATTGGATTGTACCTGGCGCTATGTTTGGTATTGCCTGTTTTATGGCAATTGTGGCGACTATTTGTTATGGTTTGGGTCTTTGGATTCCTGTAGAGGATGCTCACATTACGGCATTAGGGGTTTGTTTAAATAATACAGCATATGCCCCTGTGCCGTTGCTATCGACTGATACTCAAAAATTTTATTGGTGCGGAATAGTAGAGGGGACAACCTATGGCACCGGCACACTCTATTTGTTTTACGAGGATAAAGTCGTATTTCAGCAAAGCTTAAAAGTTGAACTTGGGCATTTCTTCCTGCCTGTGCTAACCAAGGAATTTGATGTTTATAAACCTGGCCACTATCGGGTTGAAATTCGCGCCGAAAAGCAGACAATAGCCGAAACTGAATTTACAGTGACTGCGGCAAAATCCCTATCAGAGGAGCTTCTAAACCCGTAAAGCGATTATTGAATCATTAGAAACGAGCGTGTAATGACGGCTTCAGTCGTCACTACACGCTTAAAGCTAGTCAAATAAAAGATGCTTTACGCCAACTCAATCGGTGTAACCGTCCCATGTTTCTCGTTTTTTAGTTTTGTCCACGGTAGCCAATCCTGGGCGCGCCAGGGGCCACCCTTGGCGGCGGGCACCGGGCGATTGACGTTGTCGCCGTAGCGGAAGGCCCAATCGGGGTCGCAGGCCTGACAACTGAGACAGCCTGCCGAATCGGGCGGGCAACTGAGACCAGTCTTATCCTGAGCGGCTAAGCGCAGTTCATAGTGGAAATAGTTTTCGCTGACGCCGCTCTGCACAATGTCCCACGGCACGGGGGCGCCGATTTCCCAGCGCCCCGTGTAATGTTCCTTGTCCAGTCCCAATTCTTCCATCGCCTGGAAGAAACTGCGCACCGTTAACCCACCCGACGGGATCGCCAGCAACACCTGAGACAAACGCCGGTCACCGCGGCTGAGCACGGCTTGCACCTCGGCCCAATCTGGCGCATCGGCGCGCACATCAACGCCGTGGCGCGCCAACGCCTTATGAATCATCTTCTGGCGGGCGCGAATCACCGAGCTCGCCGTCATGCCTTCCCATTGGAAAGGTGTGTGGGCTTTGGGCACAAAGGGGGTGGCATTGATCGCAATGCGCCGCTTGAAGTGCTTGCGCGCCTCCATCGTGAAATCGATCAGTGCCTGAATATCGTCGTCGGTTTCGGTGGGGTGGCCGACCATAAAATAGAGCTTGACCTGGGGGAAATTAAATTCCTGGGCCAGGGCAATCGCCCGCATCATCTGCTCTTCGGTCTGCGTTTTGTTGATCACATTGCGCAGCCGTTGGCTACCCGCTTCGGGCGCGACCGTCAAATTGCGCGCACCAGTTTCGGCCATGGCTTTAATTAACGGCAGGCTGATCGGGTCCATGCGCATCGAACTGGCACTAATCGTGGCGCCCATGCGCTGTAATTCCGTTGCCATCTCGTCGATCTGGGTATGGTCACTCACCGCTGCACTGACCAAACCTACCTTCGTGTAGCCATTGGAGATGGCTGCTTCGGCGGACTTGAGTAAATTGTCCAACGGTTGCTCACGCGCCGGGCGGTAGACATAACCGGCCAGACAAAAACGACAGCCGCGCCCACAGCCGCGCGCAATTTCCATCAAATGCATCTGGCTGAATTCGGTATCGGGCGTGTACAACGTGCTGCTCGTGCTAAAACTGGGCAAATTGCGCACCCACAACCGTTCGACTTTGCGGAAGGCTTCGTGGTTGCGGTTAGAAGGGCGCAGACTGGGCACATACCAACCGGGTGTCCGGTCGAGCGTCGCCAGCAAATTGTCGATGTCATTGATCCCTTCGCGGCACAAGTCGATAAATTGTGGTACGGCCTCTTCGCCTTCGCCGATCAAAATTGCGTCAAAGAAAGGGGCAATGGGCTCGGGGTTCATCGTCACCCCAGGTCCACCGGCGATCAGCAACGGCCAATCACGCCCATCCCATTGTTTGGACGTTTGTCGATCTTGTGCCAGCGGTGGAATACCCGCTTGGCGGAGTAACTCAACGACATTAAAATAGTCCATCTCCCACGAGATGGTAAAGGCCCAAACATCAAACTCGCTGGCTGGGCGCTCGTTCTCCAGCGAAAGCAATGGTTTGCCACTTTGCTCCAAACCCTTTTCCCAAAAGATGCGCTCGCAAACCACGTCTGGTTCGTCATTGAACATGCGATAGAGGATTTGTAAGGCCAGGCTGCTCATGCCTACATAGTACGTGTTGGGCATGGTAAGCGCCACCGTCAGTTTGCCGCCCCAATTTTTAGTAATGGCGCCGGTTTCGTTGGGCGTGCTTTGATAATTTTGTTTGTCCGATTTTGCGGTCGGCCCGCGGTGTTTCAAATTTGTTTTTGTCATGCGGTTACGAGTTGTTCAACCATATCCTTTGGATTATTTTGGCTTATCTTCTGTTGCTCACGAATGGCTAGAAAGCGGGCAAAGTCGAGCACTTCATGCGCTGCCGCGCTCGGTAAATGGGCCACTAATGCGGCGGCTTGTTCCGTAAGCGGCACCCAATCGTGCGTTGCATGACGCCAGACGACAATAAATTGATTTGTAGTAAAGCTCCATTCATCTAGCGTTTCACCCTGTTCATTCGTAAATTCTACTTCAAAGGCTGTTTCAGAATGGCAATGTACAATTGTGCCACGCATCCCGGCCCGCAAATTACGTTCTGGAATGTCGATAATTAACTCAACGAGATCAAATAGTTCTGGCACTTATTTTACCTCCTAAGTATATAGAGTGTAGTAAGCTGCGCCGCAGTAGAAGCTGCCGTAATGATCCACCCCGTTCGTACTGTGGCCTGCGCACCGTTAATCCCGTCAATTAATACATCCACCTGATAACGCCTGCCATATTTATCTTCACCACGAAAAGTAAATTCTGCATGGCGGCATTTAGTTTCTAGTTGGTAAACAAGTGCCTGATAGTTTTCTATTGTGAAGCCAAGTATCCGCTCAAAGATAATCGCCTTATGCCTTCCGTCGTTAACGCCAGGATTTAATGCATATTCGGTCAACTTACGATGATCAATCACTAATTCATCAACGAGATCGGAAAGTTTCAAGCGCCGCGCCTTTCGGTGGTGGCTATATAATTTGCTCTCCATTATACCATAGTTAGGCAAGTAATGGTGTATAAGAGCTGCGGTTCTACCCTTTTCTAGTGAATTTTGAGGCACCCTGCAGCCTAAACTTAGCGCTTACATTTCGCTTTGCGTCTTGAGAATGGTTTGCAGATTGGCTGGTAATGGATGGCGCGCCTCTTTGTTTACCCACACAATTGCCGGTTGATTGCCCATCACGACTTGCGCACTGCACAATAGAATGGCGCTTAGCCGTTGATAGGCGCGAAAAAAATCAGCCGCATTGCGTGAACCGCTACGGCTGAACAGCTGCGCGTCTTTGGTATCGGCGCGCTTTTTTAGCTGAAGCATAGCAGCATTTACGTCGAAACTGTGGATATTGTTTTCATCGACACCGATGATCAGCACATTGAGCCTACCCGGCAACATCTGGGCTAGTTTGCCGGCAATTACATGCTGCAATTTGTTGCTTTGCCGTTCGGGATCATCCGTTGGCGTCGCTTGCATGCGGGTAACTTCCACGCTAAACGTAAATTTCGTTGTGAAGGTGACGGCGAAATCAGGGCGGCGCGCCTGGTCGGGGTCATGCGGCTCATAAGCCAGGTTGAGGCGTGGTTCCTGCAATAATCGATAGGCCGTTGTTAATTCAAAGGCTAGATCGCGGAGACTTTCGGCATCGTGTTTGGCCTTCAACTTGGCACGGATTTTTGTGCGATATGTTTCGACGAAAATTCGGAAACGTTTGGATGTGGTGAGCCAGGTAGTGAAAGGGGCGCGCAGTGGATGGGGTTGATCTTCAAAAATTTCAACGAGCAGTTCATCGATGGTACGTGTATGGGCCATGCTGTAAATCCAGGTCTGTCGATCCTACAAGCGGGTGACCACACCCAGTCGCCCACCTCACTGCTCTCTTTGCCGAATTGACCTAGCGCCAACCGCGCAATTGGTAGAAGAGCGCGCCGAGCTCTTCTTTGATCGCCTGCGAAGTCAATTGCAAGTCAGCGGCGCTCGGAAATAAATTCATCAATTGCACGTCCAGGGACGGCTGCGTGTAGTAGGCCCAGTCATCATCGGTCACCATAAAGTCCGTGGGGGCGGGGATCACGGTGAGCCCTTGTTGCTCAAACAAACGCACGGCGCGCGGCATATGCATGGCCGACGTGACTAGAATGATCGAATGCACGCCCGCGCTGTCGAGTATTTTACGGCTTTCGACGGCATTTTCCTCGGTGTTGCGCGACTTGCTTTCCAACCATAAGACCTCTTTGGGTACGCCCATGATGTCTAAAATGGCGGCCATCACTTCGGCTTCGGGCGGGATCGTCTTCAGGCCACTCCAGGGCGCATTGCCGCCACTGAGCAACAGATGGGCGGCTTTGCCCTGTTTATAAAGCCAGGCGCCATAAAGGACCCGATCTCCAGATTCATTCAGTTCATTGATTGGTCGTGGTGCGACGCCAGCCTTGGTCCCGCCGCCGAGTACAACAACCACACTTTTATCCGGTAAGTTGGCCGGTGGCATATATTGGCGTTCGAGTGAGCTAACCAAGGCCATCGTCACCAATCGGTTCCCGCCAATCCAGAGCAAGGCGAAGGCCAGGATGATCAAGGCCGTCTGCCAAGAGCGACGGCGCTGAAAAATCAGCGCCAGCACAAGGATGATAGAGGCTAAGCCGATTGGGTAGATAAAGAGGGGAAGAAATTTAGAAAGAAATAAGATCATGGAGTCGTTGTTACCAATCTATTGTTTGCAAATTTACGTAACAGGCTAGAATTATACCATATTTGATGCTATCATAAGCGTACTACTTTGTACCTGCCTTGGGGTGAATTGGCATTAGAAAATCGCCTCAAAGAAGGGTATACCCTAAATAAATTGGGATTTTTGCGCGGGGATCAATCCCGCTTCTGACAGTAACAAGTCGCCTCAGCGACTAGGAGATTACGCTCTTAGTCGCTGAGGCGACTTGCTTATTGTCATAAGCCAAATTCCATTTATGTATGCTAGATTTTTATTTTGTTATTCCTCGGCTTCCGGCGTGAC
>JAPLGZ010000733.1 GCA_026389895.1 Chloroflexota bacterium
TGCATCAGGCGGCGCTCGACCTCACCGGTGGCGCCGGAGCCGATCGCCCACCAGAGCCAGGTGCCAAGCTTGAACGCACCGCCTTGATACTGGTCGTGCTGCAGCGTGGCCGGACAGAACATCGGCGCAATTGCTTGCAACGCGGCTGGCTGTTGCGTGGCCGCCGACCACTGGGTGATGCCCTGGGCAGAGAGTCCAAACATACCAACCTTGCCATCACACCACGCTTGCTGGGCGATCCAGGCGATCGTATCCGCGCCGTCTGTCTCATCTTGGTCGAACGGGCGTGGGAATGCCCCTTCCGAGGCATAACGTCCACGCGTATCTTGCATGACCACCGTATAACCAGCTTGGATCGCCCGTTCAAATGGAATCCACAAAAACACCTCTTTTTCCTTGCTGTAGGGGAGGCGAGTCAACAACACTGGCCCGCTCGTCGCATGCGCTGGACGATAGATATCGGTTGCCAGTCGCACGCCATCGCGCATGGGGATCATGATGTTCTTGTCGATCCTAATTGGTGGATTGTCGTTACTCATTGGCTCGCGCTCCTTGCTGGAATAGATGAATTGGATGGCTAGAGCAGCATAGATTATTTGTATAAACTCAATGTAAACGGTGCGTGCTACTGGAATTTGTGCGCTGTGACAAAATGCGGCCGCTTTGGGGAAGGAACTGTGAAGTTTTTGGAATGGTTAGCAAAAGAGAGGGGAGACGAGAAAAGGCTGTTGCCTCGTGTCTCCTCTCTCCTTTCCTCTATGTAACTACTTTTGCATGCGGCCGACCGTGCCTACTTGGCAACCAACTGTAACTCGGCCTCAGGCAACTTGACCGGCGACGCACCTTTGGGCATGAACAGGGCCACAACACCACAGGTGATTACGGCCAACGCAGCAATGTCCAGCAAGACGGCTGTGCCCAGAATTGTCGCCAGCGAAGAAAAGAACAGACTGGCCAGCAAGCCACTAATGGCAAAAATTGTCTGAAAGAGCGCTGCTACGCGTCCCCGGTTTTCATCCAAGCTGGCCAATTGCATACTCGTGCCCGCGCCGACCTGAATGGCGACAAAGAGCATGCCGCTGATCCCATAAAGCACAATCGCGATTGCCAGTGTAGATTGATTGAACATAGCCAGCAAAATCAATCCGCCGCTAATGCCACCGAGCACAATCAACATGCGTGGCGACAAACGTGCGGCCAAGTTGCCAACCAGCGCCGCGCCAAGCAAGGTGCCGATGCCATCCGCGCTCATCAGCAGCCCCAAGCCGCGCGCGTCGGAATGCCATACCTGGGTCACGGTGGGAATAATCAGCAATTGGAAACCGATCATCCCGAACACAATAAAGGTGGCGGCCAGAAAGACGGCACGCAGCGTAGCGCTGTTCCACACAAAACGCACACCCTGGACAAATTCCTGGAAGAACGTGCCGAGTTGCCGGCCGACATTTTGCGCGCTACGTTGGATAGTTTCTGATGCCACGACGTTGTGAACGGTGGCTGGTACGCGCATCAGGGCGATCAGGATCGCAGAGACCAGATATGTGACCGTATCGAGTGCCGCAATTCCGTGTAGGCCAATCAGCGCGATCAACACGCCACCGAGCGCCGGACCAATCAGTTGGGCGCTGGCGGTGGTTGCCATGAGCAGCGAGTTGGCCGCCGTCAATTCTTCTTCTGTTACGAGGCTAGGCACCAACGCCTGAACGGCTGGCTCAAAAAACTGGCTGACACAGGCTTCTAAAAAGGCCAGGATATAGATCAGCCAAAGCTGCGCCGGGCCGTTGACCCAAAAGTAACAGAGCATGATGCCAACGCGCAATAGATCGGATACAATCATCAAGGTGCGCCGGTTGAGCCGATCGACAAAGACGCCAGCAAAGGGGGCCACCAGCAGGCCCGGCAAGAGCAGCGCTGTAAACATAATGCCTGTGGCCGTCGTTGAACCGGTCGTTTGATAGATCCAAAATGGCAACGCCAGGCGCAGCATAAAGTCGCCGGTTAATGAAATGATATTGGCAAGGGTGAGCAAGGCGAGATTACGCTTGCGCAATAGGTTAAACATGATTGGCTTTCCTTGAAAATAGTTGAGTTTATATGGGGTCAGCATAGCGCCTCCATATAAACTCAATATAAACGGGGTAATTCTCAAGTAAAACCGCGGGGCGAGGTATGGCCACTAGATCTCGGCTAACCAACGGACAGGTTGCCATGCCGCGCCCCTACAATCATCCTGCGCGCTATCGACTCAGATAGGCCGACAACAAATTCACTTCGTGCTGCAAACGATCGGCCTCTTCCGTTTTGCCCAGCTTTGCATAGACAAGGCTGGCCGCGCGGCGTTCATCGAGTTCCTGTTGGACGATCTGGTGGATATTGTCCGCCGACAAAATTTTGCGTGGTACTTCGTGCCGCTGATCCAACACTGGTTCCACCGGCACCGTTCGCTCGTCTTTTACGGGCACCGCTTCGGCATTATCGATGGCGGCCAGCACCGAGCGCAGGGTGGAGACCGTGGCGCTCTGGCGCTCTTTCATGGCCCGCAAAAGGTCAGCCTTCATCTGTTCACGTAGTTGCATAAGATATCTCCTTTTTGTTTCTAAGCGCGTAAAAGCTGCGCCTCACCCCCCAACCCCCTCTCCTGAACGGTAAAGCTGTTTCAGAAGAGGGGGAGCAGAACAATGGCAGTTGCTGTGCGCCGCTTCTCCTGAAGCGCCCCCTCTCCTGAACTCAGCCCTTTGATTCAGGAGACCCTGTCGGGGGTGAGGTAGCGCTCCGCTTCTATCGGCCCCGCGTCACCACGGCTATAATCTCCGCTACCGGTGCCATTGAGACTTGACCGTCCCGGATGGCCGGCGGCACAATCTCGCAGCCCCAACTTTGCAAACGTTCGCGTGAAGCCGTCGTCTGCGGATGTGCCCAAAGGCCACGATTCATCGACGGCGCAATCACCACGCGGTTGCCCGCACCCAGGCCATCGGCAATCATCGCGGTCGCCAGGTTATCGGCCAGGCCTAAGGCAATCTTGTTAAAGCTGTTGAAGGTGCAAGGTGCCACCAGCAGCGTGCCAAACGGATAACGTTCTAGCGGCGTCTGCTGGTAGGCGTGGATCCAATGATTGCCTGGCACGTCCATCAGCGGCGCGGGCGCCGTCACCTGGGCAACATTCGGTGTCAGCACTGAATAGACCGTGAAATTCTGGCTGACCAAGGCCTGAATCAACTCGGGTGTTCGCGTACAACGCGCCGCGCCGGTTACGAATAAGAATAATGCGGAATCATCGCTCATCTGCTCTTTTTCTCCTTCTGTTGGTCAAAATATACTTGGTACTGCACGTCCCACGCGCGCGTATTCTGGTGGAGCCGCTGCGAATGGCTGGGAAGCACCGGGCGCATGCACAAGAGATATATTGGTCATGCTATAATTCTATTCACAACTAGACTACCCTTTCCCACCAAGCACCAGAGGAATCGCATCGTGACTATGAATCGCCAGAATTGGGCGGGCAATACGCCCTATTGCGCCACCCACTATCATGCACCGGAAACTATACCACAACTCCAAGCCATTGTGCGCGCCGCCCACAAAGTGCGCGTTGTCGGCTCGCGTCATTCATTTAACAACATTAGTGACTGCCCAGAGGTGATCCTCTCACTCGCCAACCTTGATCATACGGTGACCATTGACCACGAACGGCGCACGGCGACTGTCAACGCCGGGATTACCTATCGTCAACTCGCCCCCCACTTGCACCAGGCCGGTTTTGCCCTGCACAACATGGCGTCGCTAGACCACATCACCGTGATCGGTGCGTGTATGACCGCCACCCACGGCTCTGGCGACACCCTTGGTAATCTGGCCACCGCAGTCAGTGGCTTGGAAATGGTCACGGCTGATGGAGATCTGGTGGCGCTGTCGCGCGAAAAAGATGGTGAGCAATTTTTCGGGGCGGTTGTCGCGTTGGGCGCGCTGGGCGTGGTAACCAAGGTGACGCTCGATCTACAACCAACCTTTGCGATCCAACAGGATATCTATGAAAAACTCCCCCTGGCCCAGATCGACGAACATTTTGACGCGATCATGTCCGCAGGCTACAGCGTCAGCTTCTTTCCCTCTTGGCAGCACGACTGGATCGACACCGTCTGGGTCAAACAACAAATTGTCAATGGTCAGACGCCAACCGTGCCTAACCCCTTTTTCGGCGCGCCATTAGCCCCCGCCGAGCGTCCCACCGAGCACTCCTCGGACCGCCATCTGACCCCCATCGGGGTGCCGGGCCCCTGGTATGAACGGCTGCCGCACTTTTATCTGAAAGATCCGCTCTTACAAGGCAACGAGCTACAGAGCGAGTACTTTGTGCCGCGCCGCCATGCGGTCGCCGCCATGCAGACGGTAGCCCGCTTCCGCGCCCAGTTGGCGCCGATCCTCCAAATATCGGAGATCCGCACCGTTGCTGCCGACCAACTCTGGTTGAGCCCTGCCTATGGACAAGAGATCGTTGGCATCCACTTTAATTGGCATAGAAACTGGCCGGCGGTTGAGCAATTTTTGCCCATTTTGGAGGAACAGCTTGCGCCCTTTGAAGTCCGCCCGCATTGGGCCAAACTCTTTGCCATGTCACCCGCCCAGGTGCAGCCACAGTATGAACGGCTTGCAGATTTTCGGGCGCTGATGCGTCAGTACGACCCACGGGGCAAATTTTGCAATGCGTTTCTGGCGCATTATATTGGGGAGGCGTGAGAAGAAAAGCTGCGTTCTATCAATGGAAAATGATAGATGACAGAATGCACAGAGAGATGTTGAAACACGTTGATAAAGTCGTTCGACAACGTGTTTCAACACGTTTTGTGTACCAGCCCGTGAATTCATTCACGGGCAAGATGCTCAAGGCAGATCTGTCGGCGAACGTATGACATTGGCGCGACCCGCCAGGCGTGCCCGCAGACTACTGCTCACCGTTGCGAACGTAAGATTCACCAGGGCAATGCCGCCAACAATCAGGAGCGTCCCGATCAACAGACGCCCATCTATCTGCTCGTCCAGAAAGAGAACGCCCAACAGCAAGCCAACCACCGGAATCACATAGGTAATCATCGAAGTGCGGGCGGCGCCCAACGCGG
>JAPLGZ010000387.1 GCA_026389895.1 Chloroflexota bacterium
AGGGCGATAAAAAAAGGCCAGCGCCATTTCATCAACGGATAGGCCATCGGCCATACCTCCCTCCTCCTAACAAAAATACTCTTGCGCAAAAACATCGCCAGATAAGTCTAGATAATGGAGCTCTCCTCGTTTCGCCCATGCAGGCGCGGACGGAACGAGGAGGTAAAGTTTACAAAACTGAGGCGCTTTTCTTTGCGTGCGATAATGCTTAGCGCGTAAACATATTGCGCCGTACGTAATCGCCGTCATCCGAGGCCAGGAAGGCCAGCAGACGCGCCACACCGGCTGGATCGCCCAGTTCAGAGGAGGCCACTACTTTATCGTAATCTTCGCCGGCCCGCTCCGCCTGCGTCTTGATCACGCCCAGTTTCATCTCGGTGCGCAGACTGCCAGGGCAGACCACGTTGACGCGGATGCCACGGGGTTTCAGATGACTTTCCAAGGTCATACCCAAGCCATTGACCGCGCCTTTACTGGTGCCGTAGGCCAGCGAAGAGCTCCCGCCGACCACGCCCGCGCCAGACGCGATCAGGATCATCACGCCCTTGCTCTCGGCCAGCAGTGGTGTGGCATATTTCGTCGCCAAAAACGACCCTTTGACGTTGACATCCATCACAAATTCAAATACTTCGAGCGGGAACTCTTCGGGCTGGAGAAATTGCCCCTGCAACACACCCGCCGCGTTGATCAAGACATCCAACCGGCCATAATCAGCCTGGACGTGCGCAAAGACGCTGCTTACCTGTTCGGCCATGCGCACATCGACTTGATAAAACTTGGCATCACCACCGGACTGCTGGATCGACGCCGCCACCGCTTCGCCTTTGTCGGCCTTAATATCGGCGAGGATCACACGGGCGCCCCGTTGCGCGCATAAACGCGCCGTTGCTTCGCCGATGCCCTGCGCGCCACCGGTCACTAGAATAATTTTTCCGGCCACATTGGCCACTGAATCGCTCATGAGGTTCCTTTGCTTTACTTGAATGATTTATATGGGTAGATTGTAAATGGTTTGTAGTAAGTAATTGTCTAAAGATAAGATTTAGAGATTAGGGATTAGGGATTACCAACGACCAATCTCCAATCTCTAATCTCCAATCTCTTTTCTGTACTTAGCATGTACGTCTACCCATTTACCATATACCGCTTACTATGCCTGGTAACGTTGGAGATCTTCGGCTTCCACGATGACTGTGGCGGGAGCAATTTGCAATTGGGCGGCCGAGTCCTGGATGGATTGATAGACCAGCTCTGGCAATTCAAGACCACTGGCCAGGCGCTGCGCCCGGTTACGCTGCTCGATATCGCCCGGTGCCAAAATTTCATCGACCCCGTCGGCGGTGGGCGTAGACTTGATGCCATCCAAAAAGGCGCGCACATTTTCCTGATAGCTGTTTAAGGGTGTAAAGGCATCAATATGAAAAACCAACATAAAGACACCACGCAGTCCCGCGCGTTCGGGTTCAAAGTGCCCCGAAAGACCGGCCAGCAGACAAGTTAACAAAGAGAGCGCGTATCCCTTATGCTGGGCAAAGGGCAACAAAGCGCCGCCGTCATAAAATTCAGCCGTCTTGACCGTCGGGTGACCATACTTATCGACGACGGTATTGGCCGGTGCGTCCAAGTTTTTGCTGCGCGCCACCTGAATTTTGCCTTCAGCCACCACGCTCGTTGCATAATCGAGTACAAAGGGAATCCCATCACCGGTCGGCACGCCCACCGCAATTGGGTTGGTGCCCAAGATGCCAAACTTGCCACCAAACGCCGTGACGCGGCTGCCGGCATCGCGCGAGCCGAAGCCGACGGTGATCAAGCCAATACAGCCGGCGCGCGCCGCTTGTTCAGCATAGTCACCCACCCGCCCGATATGACCAATTTGGACAAAGTTGACACAACACATATTCGCTTGTTTGGCTTTCTCAATCGCCAACGCCATGCCTTGTTGCGCGGTGTAATGACCAAAACCATCTTGCCCATCAATGAGCAACGTAGTAGGGGTCTCCTTCAGAATTTGCGGTTCAGCCGCGGGTTTGATGCGCCCATCGCTCATTTGTTGTAGGTAAGCAGGCACCCGAATGACGCCATGGGAATCGTGGCCGGCTAAATTGGCATTGACCAAAATGCCCGCGACACAATCAGCAATGTGGCGCGGCGCACCGTTGGTGATGAAAAGTGTCCGGGTCAAGGCATGCAAATAGGGGGCGCGCAGGATGTGTATTTCAGGCATGAACAATTCTCCTTACTGCGGTGGCAATTGGCACAAATCTTTTATAGTCTACTTGATTCGTGGCATGATGGCAAGTCGCTTTTACTGGGCGCTTGGACACAGTTCACAGAACCAGTTGACAGGCTACCAATCCTGGGTACAATGGCGCAAAGCAAAGAGAATCTCACGCAAAGACGCAAAGGCCGCAAAGAAAAGCAAAAGCGTTGGTCCGATCTTGGTGGGCATCTTTTTGCCTTCCTTAGCGTCAGTAACTCATGTTATGCAGGCGATAGGAAAAAGCGTTACACAGAGAAAAAATGCTAGCGTAAGGCTTCTGTTTTTCCTCCGTGCACTCTGTGCCTCCTCTGTGTGCTCTGTGGTACGCTTTTTCTGACTGTCTGCGGTATATGAATGAGTAAGTTTTGTTTTATAAAATAGATCATAGAAAAAGAGGAAAATTATGCGACTTTTGATTACGGGCGGCGATAGCGCGTTTGCGCGGTTGGCCACCGAACATTTACGCGCCAGCTTTGAAGTACGCATCACGGACACCACATTCACCAGCCCTTTGCCAGACGGCGTAGAAAGTCGCACCGGCGATCTGCGCGACGAAGCGTTTGTGACAGCGCTGGTCACCGATGTCGAGGCCATTCTCCATTTGGCGCCGCTCAGCCCGACGCCAGGCGATGCAACGGCGAATTTGGAACAGGCCACGCTGGGCAGTTATTATCTGGCGCATGCCGCGAAAAAGATGCAGATTGAGCGGATTGTGTTGGGTAGCACCATGCAACTTTTTGCCAATGTGGATCCCAAGTGGCCGATCAGTGAATATTGGCGCCCCCAGCCGCAGCCAACCGGCAACGAACTATGTGCTTGGTTGGCCGAATGTACATTGCGCGAAATGGCGCGTGATGGTGTCATCCCCACCGTCTGTATCCGGCTAGGCAATGCGGACGCCACTGTACTGCCAACGATTCAGCAGGCCTTTGCCGCTCGCTGTAATGGCTGGCGCATCTTACACGCCACCCAACAGAGCCCCGTACTTGCCCCGCAGCCGCCCGCCGGGCTGGCGGCGCGCCCGATCAAAAACGTGGTGATTTTTGGCGCGGGCGGCCCACTGGCGGTCTCCGCGATCCAGGCGCTAGCGCCCCACTATCAGTTACGGTTGTCGGATCTGAAACCACTCGAGGAGATTATCGCGGCTGGCCCCCGGCTCGATCAACACCCCGGCGCGCCACGCGCTATAACGCTCGGCGCGCCGCACGACGAGCGGGTGGCCGATGTCACCGATGCTGCGCAGGTGATGGCCGCCTGTGAGGGCATGGATGCGATTGTCAACTGCACCGTGATCCGCCACCATGTGGTCAATTCATTCCGCGTCAATACAATCGGGGCCTATAATGTGATGCAAGCGGCGGTGGCGCATAATATTCGGCGCGTGGTGCACACTGGCCCTTTCCAAATTGGCCTGGATGGCGCGGCCGGTTATACGTGGGATGATTTTGTGGTGGATGATGTACCGGCGCGCCCTGGTCACGGCATGAACACGTATCTGCAAACCAAATATTTGGGCCAGGAGATCTGTCGCGCCTTTGCACTGCAGTATGGCTTGGAAGTACCATCGCTCTTCTTCTGTGATTTCGCCGACTTTGTCAATTTGCGCCCGCGCGACAGTGGCGTCCACCCGTTCACGACCACCTGGCGCGACGCCGGTCGGGCGATTCAAAGCGCCGTGGCAGTGCCCTCATTGCCAACCCCGTTTGAGATTTTGCACATCAATTCAGATATGCCTCACGGCGTCTTCCCTAATGACAAGGCAAAACGTATTCTTGGTTGGCAGCCGCAGGATGCGCCCGAGAGTTGGTGGCAGGTCTAAGCAATAAAAACAGACATTTTGCCCATGAATGAATTCACAGGCTGATAGAGAAAACGTGTTGAAACACGTTACCACCGTTTTTAACGTGTTTCAACACGTTTTCTCTATCAGCAGATGGTTTCAACCATCTGTCTGTCAACCATCTGTCTTCAATCTGCTACCAATCTAGAATGGCATTGTCGTGGGCGCGTACCGTCAACGAGTGGATCACTTCTTGTTTGAACGGATGTTTGGCCGCGGCGGCTTCATTCACTTCGATGCCCAGACCGGGTGAATCGGTGGGAAGCCAGTGGCCATTTTCAGTGCGCAAGGAATGTTGCACCACTTCCCAGCGCCAGGGCACATCACTCAACATGTCCTCCTGAATGAGGAAGTTGGGTGTGCTTAGGGCAAAGTGTAAGGCAGCGGCGTTGGCAACAGGACCAAGCGGATTATGCGGCGCAACGCCCATATAATACGTCTCGGCCATCGCCGCAATCTTCTTGGCCTCCCACAACCCGCCACAATGACAAAGGTCGGGCTGGATGATGCTGGCCGCCTGCTGCTCGAAGATCTCGCGAAATTGATAACGCGTGACCAAACGTTCGCCGGTGGCAATTGGTACGGGGCTAGCTTTGCGCACTTCGGCCAGCCCTGCCACATTTTCGGGCGGCACCGGCTCTTCGATAAAATAGGGTCGATACGGCGCCAGGATACGGCAGAACTCAATCGCATTCGCCAGGGCGTGACGGCCGTGGCAATCGATCATGATGTCAACATCGTTGCCCACCGCGTCACGAATGGCGGCCATTGCCCCTTCCGCGTATTTATAAGCGGCAATGCTATTGAGCGTTTCGGTCGGTGGCGTGATCAAAACCTTCACCGCGTTATAGCCCTTTTCCACCACTTCTAGGGCACGGTCGGCAAAGAGTTGATGATCAACACTTTGTTGCGTTTCATAGACGGCCTTCATATCACCGCCGCCCAGGTGGGTGTACATACGCACACGGTCGCGCACCAAGCCGCCCAACAAATTATAGACCGGCTGATTGAGCACTTTGCCGCGAATATCCCAAAGCGCCTGTTCAATGCCCGAGATCGCCGACATGCCGATCACACCCATGCGCCAGAAGGATTGGCGATACATTTTCTGGTATAAAAATTCGATGCGGGTTGGGTCTTCGTCAAGCAGCATCGGGGCAAAATCTTCCACCGCGCCGCACACGGCCCGCGTCTTCCATTCCAACGAGGCTTCGCCCCAGCCATACAGTCCCTGTTGGTCGGTCTCGACTTTGATAAAGACCCAGTTGCGCATTTCGGCGTTAACGACGACGGTTTTGACGTTGGTGATCTTCATAAATTATGTTAACCTGTCTAAATTTTGGCGACTTCTCGATGATTTTGTAGATCCTGAATGGGAAAACATTTGATTGCCGATAAAAGTTTTCGTCGGTTGCGGTTTGGCTGCATTAGAGTAAAATACAACAGGCAAAGGCAATTTGCAAGTTAATTTTCCATACGTAGATTGCCGCGTGCCAATATAGCCAATTCAAAATAAATGTAACCAAGGGGAATTTTATGTCTGCACAATATCGCGTTGGCGTGATCGCCAGCGGACGCATCGCCCGTGAGCATGGTCGCGGCTGGACGGAATGTAAAAATACCGAAATCGTGGCCATCGCCGATTCACATCCACAAGCTTTGATCGAATATGGCCGCGACTTCGACGTGCCCGCCGAACATCACTATCTGGATTATCGCGAGATGATGGACAAAGAAAATCTGGATATCGTCAGCGTCTGCTCGTGGGACCCGATGCATGCCGAGATGACGATTGCGGCGGCGGCGCGCAAGCCCAAGGCCATTCTCTGCGAAAAACCAATGGCGATGTCGTTGGGCGAAGCCGATGCCATGATGACTGCCTGCGAGCGCAACGGCGTCAAGCTGGCGATTGGCCATCAACGCCGCTTCTATTCGGCCTGGACCGAAGCCAAACGCCTGGTGCAAGAAGGCGAAATTGGTCGCCCCGTGCGCATTTGGTCCGCCACGCGCTCAGGCATGATGAACACCGGCACCCACTGTATCGATTTTCAACAATATATCTTAAACAATCAACCCGCCCGTTGGGTGATGGGCGCAGTCGAGCGCCAGACCGACAAGCATATCTTCGGCCACCGCGTCGAAGATCGCTGCGTGGGCATCATCGGCTATGGCGATGATCTGGAAGGCGTGATCGAAAATGAAATGAATGCCCGTTACGAGGTCGGCGCCTGTGTCTATGGCACCGATGGCATGCTCGAAGTCAACGACAATCGCCTGCGCTATATGACGACCAAAAGTAACGGCTGGCAGACCTTTCAGCCGACCGAGAAGATTCTCACCGGTTATGGCACGGCCCATGTCGATCAGGCCTATGGCATTGTCAACTGGATCGAAGGCAAAGAAGAAGATTATCGCGGCCAGGCCAAATATGGCCGCGCGGCGCTAGAGATCATGATGTCGGTCTATGAATCCGCCCGTTGCCACGAACGCGTGAACTTGCCACTATTAACGCGCGCCAACCCGTTGGATGTCGCCGTCGAAACCGGCGTGATTCCCGTAACGCGCCCCGGCTGGTATGACGAACGCGCCATGTTGGTGCGTGGTGAGGGAATGAGTTGGGTGAAGAAGTAGTTAGCTTTTAAGGTGAACAGTACTTTTTAAAATGCGATAGAGAACACCGCGTATTCTGCGGTGTTCTCTATCGCATTTTGATGCGATGGCTAGCCTATTCCAATTCATGCACTTGCCCATCACGTTCGTAATAACGGATACGATTTGCCTGGATACGAAAAATCTTGCCCATTCGTGATGTTTGTGTTCTGAAAAGTGGAAGTTTCAACAATTGACGGAGTTGCAGCGGCAAATTATCTACATCACCCTGGTTAAGATCAATGGCTAAGATACAATAACCAGTATGCGGCTGAATTTTTCGCCAAAAATCATCGGCATTGATAGTGACAAAGGTTGGTCGGCGTACAGTCAGAAGGAGTGTAGCAATATTGTCATCTTTAATTACGGTAGTAGGACGTAACGCCTGAATATGTGTAACCGTGCCTGGGTACCATAGAGCAATAGCCGCGATCAGATGATGATCTTTAAGTTGTTCGTCCAGAACAAGCATAATTTAGGTGCCGAGGGGTTGAGAGCTTTGCGGAGACGTTATAAAAGCGGTGTTGGCGAGCAACATCGCTTCCTGAATAGCCGCGCGTGTAAGATGAGGATCAGCGTAGGCATCGACAATAGTTTCGATTGACTTCCCTTGAGCAATGCGATTCAGGATAAAGCTTACCTCGATCCGTGTATACTTGAATGTTGGCCGTCCACCACACACACCTAGCGCTCTCACAACATAATTGCCGAGCGAAAAATACTCATATGGCTCCCCACCAACCATTTCGCGGATAAGCTTTGATTCTATTGGTTGTATAGTAGAGGGCATTTCTCTTACTCCTATCCCCATCAACGGTAATCCTACTATCGATAACACTAGTATAGCAAGAAAAGAATGAATGGTGAAAATTGCACAAGGTGAATCCAATGACGTGGCTTGACATTGTCTATGATTTCTGCGCTATGAGATGCACCCATCCGCTTTTTTGCCAATTTGTATTTGTTGCAAAGTGGTTTATGATTGCGCATGGGGATTCGTGAGGTCCACTACCCAACTTCGCGCCCCATGTGCAATGTGAACAACCAAACTGAGGAACGGCACTTATCCCATGTACCATTTTCCTGGTGAATACGTCACCGATTTTTGCCTTGTGCAGCGCGACAATCTCTATCATCTTTTTCATATCCGCGGCGAGCGGTGGACCTGGCCGGTGGGTTATCGCGAGTTAGATTTAGGCCACGCCACTTCCACCGATCTGCGGGACTGGACGCCACACGATCCAGTATTGCCCGCAGGCCCCGCCGGGGCGTGGGACGAATCTGGCAATTGGGCACCGGATATCATAGAAGTGGATGGCGTCTATTATTGTTATTATACAGGCAGTGATAAAAATAATAATCAAGCCATCGGTCTCGCCACTTCGACGGATCTATTCACCTGGCAAAAGCACCCGGCCAACCCCGTCGTCAAGCCCGGCGATTGGTCTGACCATGCTGTCGGGCGCGATGTCGCTTGCCGCGATGCGATGGTTTATCATGACCAGGCGCGCCAGCGTTATCTGCTCTATTACACGGCGACCATGGCCGATAATCGCGCCTGTATGGGGCTGGCCGAGTCGCCCGATCTGATCCACTGGACCGATCTGGGGCCAACTTACATTGAAGAAGACCGCACCTATAACCGATTGGAATCGGCCTATCTCGTGCCCCATGCGGGCCAATATTATCTTTTTTACAGCGCCAAGGGTGGCCCCAAGAGTAAAGGGTTTGCCCCTGCCGCCTTTGACCATTTTGATATTGTCTATCTGGTCTCAGACGATCCCACCGGCGATTGGGTCAAGCCGGTCAACCACACGCTGCTGGAAAAATGGACCTGCGCCAGCGAACACCCAACCTTCGACAACACGACCTACATGTTTTATATCATTCAAGAAGAGATCGAAGGCGTCTGGGGCGCGTCCGTGTTGAGCGACCCCAAACGGATCGAATGGCTGGCGGATGGCACGGTGCGCATTCGCGAACATTTGCCGGCCACGGTGCAGAAACAATCCCTCGTAGCGGACAACACCGATAATTTGGCCGATTGGGTGCATCATGGCGGTGCGTGGCAATTGGTGCAAAATGAAATCGTGGCGCCGACTAGCCAACAGGCGGCCTTTTTGATCAATACGCTGTGGGGTCGCGATCTGTCGCTTGAAGTCGAAGTATTGGCAGAAACGGGCGCGATTGCCTCGTTGCTTGTGCGCGGCAATCCGTCGGCGATGGCCGGCTATCGGATCAGTCTAGATTTTGCACGCGGCGTCGTGGGCTTCTATCTACATTTCCCTGATCAAGCCGACCGCCCGATCCAAGAGCAGCGGATTATGCTGCAAACGGGCGCATGGCACAAGTTAAAAGTCGTCGTACAATGGAAATTTTTTGAAATCTATGTCGACGACAACTTGGTGATCGTCCACGATCAACGCATCTATGAAGATGGTTGCTTTGGTCTGCATGCCCAAGGAGCCGTCAAATTCCGTCAGTTCCAGGCCTATACCATGTCGCATGCAGAGACCAAGCTTGGTGACTGGACGCGCCGTTGTCAACCACGGCATCTTTTTCCCAGTTTGCCATAACCGCAACATGGGAGTACGATTAAACTATGGCACAAGCACTTACCTCGCCCATTGCCATGCGCAAAACGGGCGATCAACGAATTCTCTGGCGCTGTTTTGGCTACTTACGCCCCTATTGGCGGCTCGCAGCGACCACATACACGGCGACACTCTGTATCACCGCCCTCTCACTGATCACTCCGCAACTAATGCGCTGGGTCGTCGACCACGGGATTCGCGAGCAAAATGTGCGTCTGCTGGCCTGGTCGGTGGCAGGTTTGTTGGTTGTTACGCTGATCAAGGGTGTGCTCACCTTTTATGAGGGGCGCGGCACAGAAGTCATCTCGCAAGGTGTGGCCTATAATCTACGCAATGCCATCCACCAAAAGTTAGCTAGTTTGTCCTTCGCCTACCACGACCAGACCGAGACCGGCCAACTGCTCTCCCGCGCTGTACAAGACGTGGAACGGATTCGTTTCTTGACCGGGCGCGCCTTGCTGCGGCTGGCTGGCAGTATTATTCTGTCGATTGGCACCGCCATTGTCCTGATCACGATGAATCCTACGTTGGCGCTGCTCAGCATGGCGATCCTGCCCTTTCTGGCCTATCGCGCCTATAGCTACGGCAAGCAACTGCGCCCAGTCTCGCTGGCCATTCAACAGGCATTGGCCGTTTTGACCACGCAGCTAGAGCAAAACCTACGCGGGGCGCGCGTCGTCAAAGCTTTTGCCCAGGAAGCCCACGAAAATGAATATTTCGATGCGGAAAATAATCGTTGGTTTGATCTTTCGGCGCGGTCGGTCTGGTTACAGGCGATCAACGCGCCCCTACTCGACCTAATCGCCAACGCCGGCGCCGTGTTGATCATCTGGTATGGCGGTCTGTTGGTGATTCGCCACCAATTGACGCTGGGTGAGTTGGTGGCCTTTACCACCTATCTCGGCCAGCTTGTACAACCGATCCGCCGCCTGGGCACGATTATCCCGGCGATGGCGATGGCAGCCTCGGCGGGTGAACGCATCTTTGAGATTCTAGATGCCCCTTCCGAAGTGCGCGATGCGCCAGATGCCTATCCGTTGCCACCGGTCAGTGGGCATGTCCACTTTGAAAAGGTCAGTTTCGCCTATTTTGGCCGCCATCAAGTGCTACGTGAGATCAATATTGACGCGCAACCCGGTCAGATTATTGCGTTGCTGGGTGCGACCGGCTCCGGCAAATCCTCGATTATTAATTTGATCCCGCGCTTCTATGATCCTACAACTGGCGCGATCACAATTGATGGGCACGATTTGCGCAAGGTGACGCTCAATTCCCTGCGCGACCAGATTGGCATTGTGTTGCAAGAGACGACACTCTTTGCCGCGACCATTCGCGAAAATATTGCCTTTGGCCGGCCAGATGCGACCGATGCCGAAGTCCAGGCCGCGGCACAGGCCGCGCAAGCCCATGATTTTATTCAAGGCATGCCCGACGGTTATGCCACCCACGTGGGCGAGCGTGGCGCAACGCTCTCGGGCGGGCAGAAGCAGCGCGTTGCCATTGCCCGCGCCTTGCTCAAAGACCCCAAGATTTTGCTACTCGATGATGCAACGGCCAGTGTCGACACTGAAACCGAGCGGCAGATTCAGATGGCCTTGGCCCGCTTGATGCAGGGGCGCACCTCCTTTGTGATTGCGCAACGGCTCAGCACCGTGCGCATGGCCAACCAAATTCTGGTGCTAGAAAAAGGTCGGATTGCCGCGAAGGGAACCCATCAACAATTGCTGAACACGTCGGAACTGTACGCCCAGATTTATAACGGGCAGTTGAAGCGCGATTAAGAAGCGGCGCCTCACCCCCAAAGGGTCTCTTGAACGATAAAGCTGTTTCAGAAGAGGGGGCGTTTCAGTAGAAGCGGGGGTAAGGCGCCGTTCAATTAACCATTCACAATTAACCATTCATTATTCTTATGGCTTTTTCAATCGGCAGTAGTGGGGCAAATATGGGGCCACGTGGCGCGCTGGAACGATTCAGCGGCGACGTGGAAGGGCGGGCGTTTGATCCGCATGTGGTGCGCCGAATGTTGGCTTATCTGCGCCCACATTGGAAACGGATGATTATTGCTACGCTGCTAATGTTAGTGGCGACTATGCTGACATTGCTGACACCCTATCTGATTAAGGTGGCGATTGACCGTTACATTACACAGGGGGATAGTGCCGGTCTGAATCGGCTTGCTTTGTGGATCAGCGCCGCCTTTCTCGGCACCTATGTGACCACCGTTAGCCAGAGTTATCTGCTCTCTTGGGTGGGACAACGGGTGCTGGCGACGATGCGTTCGCAGCTTTTCCACCATCTACAAAAGCTTTCACTTGGCTACCATGATCGCCACATCATCGGTGTCACGGTTTCGCGTGTGATCAACGACGTGGCGGAGATCAATGAATTGATCTCTGAAGGTTTCATCAATATTGTTGGCGATGTTTTGCTGCTCGGTGGCACGATCATTGTCATGTTTTCGATGAGCCCCAAGCTGGCCCTCTATACGTTTACTGTCTTGCCCTTAATGGTCCTCACAACGTGGCTCTTTGCTCGGCATGCCCGTGTCGCCTTCCGCCAGACGCGCGCCAAAATTGCCGCCGTCGTCGGTGATTTGGCGGAAAATATTTCGGGCATGCGGGTGATCCAGGCTTTTGCGCAAGAAAACGCCTCACAAGAACGGTTTGACACCGTCAATCGCGCCAATCGTGACGCCGCGGTAGGGGCCATGTCGCTCTCGTTCATCTTTTTGCCGACTGTGGATTTTCTAGGCATGTTGGCCACGGCCATCGTGCTCTGGTTTGGTGGCCTCGCCGTGTTACATGATCAGTTGACGGTTGGCATCATGGTGGCATTTCTGGCCTACGTGACCCGCTTTTTTCAGCCGATCCAAGATATGAGCCAGTTGTATACCACTATGCAATCGGCGATGGCCGGTGGGGAACGGATCTTGGAATTATTAGATACCCAACCTGCGGTCGCTGATCCAGCCGATGGCCAGGAGATGGCGCCCATTCTGGGCCGGATCGAATTGCGGGATGTCAATTTCTTATATCGCCAAGACACGCCCGTATTGCGCGATATCAACTTAGTCATTGAACCGGGACAAACCTTGGCGCTGGTCGGGCCAACTGGTGCGGGCAAGACTTCGATTGCCAACCTGATCGCCCGTTTTTATGACGTGACCGGCGGTGCGGTGCTCATTGACGGGATCGATGTGCGCACAGTCACGCAGAACTCATTGCGTTGCCAGATGGGGCTGGTGCCGCAAGATCCGTTTCTCTTCCCCGGCACCATTCGCGACAACATTCGCTTTGGTGACCCAACTGCCCCAGACAGCGCCGTGGAAGCCGCGGCCAGTTCGGCCAATGCCCACGAATTTATTGCCGCATTGCCCCAAGGCTACGACACGCCGATCATGGAAGGCAGCGCCAATATTTCGGTGGGGCAACGCCAACTGATCTGTATTGCCCGCGCCGTGCTGGCCGACCCACGCATCCTGATCCTCGACGAAGCTACGGCCAGTGTTGATACGGTCACTGAAGTGTTGATTCAAGAAGCCTTGGACCGGTTGCTCGAAGGGCGCACCTCGATCGTGATTGCCCACCGCTTGAGCACAATTCGCAAAGCCGATCTGATCTGTGTGGTGCAACAAGGCCAAATTATTGAACGGGGTTCACACGCGCAATTGGTGGCGGCCAATGGACTGTATGCCCAACTCTACGCACGCCAGTTCGTTGAAATAGGATGAACTTGTGATAAAATTTTGTTAATTTTTCCATTGTGCCAACCCAGCTTTTTTCACAGGATCAAGGAATTTTATGCGGGCCTTACTCAGAAATGTTACGCTGTGGAGCTTAACCCTCGGCCATTTTTGCACCGACATGTTGTCAGGCGCCATGCCAATTGTCGTCGGTCTCTATCTCAAAGATACATTACACCTAGATTTAGCCCAGATTGGTCTTTTGCTGGGCGCGTATAAGTTGACTTCCTCGCTGACACAGCCTCTATTTGGCTATCTGAGTGACCGGTATGGGGGGCGCTGGTTTGCCGTGGGCGGTGTCTTGTGGATGGCGGTGTTACAGGGGCTGGTGGGCTTTATGCCGACGTTTACTGCCGCCACGATTGTGGCTGCGCTGGCGGGGCTGGGCTCGGCGGCATTCCACCCGCAAGGCGCATCCGGGGCTAATCGAGCGGCAGGCGCCAATAAAACAATGGGCGTCGCGATGTTTATGCTGGGCGGCAATACCGGCTTTGCCCTTGGACCGATTCTGGCGGCCTTGGTAATGGGCTGGTATGGCATTCACGGCACTTGGATCCTCGCCTCAGTGGCGCTGGTCATTGTACCAATGCTCTATTTCCTCACCGGCCAAGCCGAACCGACGAGCGATAGCGCCAGGAAAAGCGCCAATTGGAAACTTGAACTCAACCCGATCTTCACCACCACAGGCATTGTGGCGCTGATTTTGGTCATGTCGCTGCGCGCCTGGTCACAGGAATCTTTCTCGACCTTCATGCCGCAGTTCTTTGTCAATATTGCCCATTTTAGCAAAGCAGAAGCCAGTCTGCTCTCCTCCCTGATGTTATTTGTGTTGGCCTTTGGGGCGTTAGTCGGCGGCATGTTGTCTGATCGTGTAGGGGGCGGGCGCGTGATGATCGTTTCGATGCTGATCGCGGCGCCACTGATGGCGACAATCTTCATTCTGGGCGACCAGCGCTCGTTCTGGGTGGCACCATTCCTCGGCTTTGCTTCGGGCGCAGCCTGGCCGCCGATGTTGGTGATGGCGCAAAGCCTGTTTCATAAGAATGCCGGGGTAGGTTCCGGTGTGGCGTTGGGCTTTGTCTTTGCGATGGGCGGTCTCGGCCTGCAACTGACGGGTTGGCTGGCCGAGCCGACACGACTGGGTTTGTATACCGCGATGTTGCTATTGTGCGCGATTCCAGTCTTGAACGCCACCCTGGTCTTCTTCTTACCCAAGGTAAAGAAAGCGAAAACACAGCCCATGATAATTCAACCAGTCGGGGCAGTTGCGGCGGATTAGGCTAGCATCAGCAGCCGGTTTTAAGCAGTCAGCCGCCCATTAAAGGGCACGGCAAGTTTAATCGTGCAACAATTTCAAAAAGAAAGCGAAACAATGCGCTATACAACGCTTCTAAAAACCGACCTCAAGCCTTCTGTCATCTGTCTGGGTTCGGCAGACATGGGCAGTAAAATTGATTTGGCGAGTTCGTTTCAGATGCTCGATGCTTTTGTAGAACAAGGGGGTAATTTCCTTGATACCGCTGCGGTCTATGCCAATTGGTTGCCCGGCGAACGGAATATCAGCGAAAAAACGCTGGGCAAATGGCTGAAGGAACGCGGCACGCGCGAGCAAATGATCGTGGCGACCAAAGGGGCTCATCCTGAACTTTCAACGATGCACATCAGCCGCATGGCACCCGCAGATATTCAGCACGATATCGACACCAGTCTAAAAAATCTCCAAACCGAGATCATCGACCTCTACTGGCTGCATCGCGATGATCCCAAGCGCTCGGTGCAAGAGATCATCGACACGTTAAACAGTCAGGTGCAAGCGGGGAAAATTCGGCATTTCGGCGCGTCTAACTGGCAAACGGGGCGTCTAAAAGCGGCCAATGACTACGCCGAGGCTCACGGCATCCAAGGTTTTGTCGCTAATCAACCATTGTGGAACATTGGCGTGATCGATTTTGCGGCGATTGGTGATCCCACGCTGGCGATGATGGATAAAACGATGTGGCAATATCACAAGAAGACTGGTCTAGCGGCCATTCCCTATTCGTCGCAGGCCAATGGATTATTTAATAAGCTTGCCCAAGGCCGCAGCGATACGATCAAGCCGAATACGCTGCGCATCTATCCTAATCCTCAGAATCAGCAACGTTTTCAACGCATTCAGCAGCTGATGCAAGAGACTGGATTTTCAGCGACCCAAATTGTCTTGGGCTATTTAATTTCCCAGCCCTTTGCCACCATCCCAATTGTGGGTTGTCAAAATATGGGGCAGTTACAAGATAGCCTGACGGCAGGAGACGTTCAACTGAGCCCAGAGCAGCTAAAGCTTTTGGAGAGCCATTAAGAACGGTGAATAAATTCACCGTCTGCTACAGAAAGTGCGTTTCAACGCACTAACCTACGGTGCTCCTTAACCGGTTGATGGTATGTAAACCAATCAATCGGTAACGGCTCGGCCAACTTGCGGAAGCAGGTTTCCCATAGGAGGCGGCGGTTCGCGCCCAACGGGCACCCGCCCTTGGGCGCGCTGCGGAACGCCCGCCAATCGCCGCAATAAATGGTTAATCGCCATTAACTGGTTTTCTGTAACAGACGCCAATTTTTAACCGGTGGTCAGTGCTTATCCCCAAAGATCAATTCACTGGCGCGTTGCAATACCAACACCGCCGCGCCAATCGCACCGGCATCGGGCCCCATGGCGCTGGTGACAATTTTCACTACTGACAATGGGTAGGCCATCGCATGCCGCCGCACTTCTTCGAGGAGTGGTTCTAATAATACTTGACCAATCTGGCCGAGTGGGCCACCCAGGACAATCAATTCTGGATTAAACAAGTTGATAAGATTGGCAACGGCGATCCCTAAATAGCGCGCCACTTCAACCACAATCTCACCGGCCAATCCATCTCCTTGTTCAGCCGCCTGAAAGACCATTTCCGCAGTGGCGCGCTCCGGGTATGTGCCCACCATAGTCCAAAGAATCGTATCGCCGCCCTCTCGCAAGCGGACGCGCGCGCGGTCGGCAATGGCCGGTTCGGAGATCAATTGTTGCAGACAGCCGCGATTGCCGCAACGACAGATGGGGCCATCGGGTAAAATCGTGACGTGACCTAATTCACCAGCGCTAGAATTAGCCCCCATAAAGAGCTTGCCCTCGTGTACGATGCCAGCGGCGATGCCCGTGCCAATTGAAATATAGATAATGTCCTTCAGATTGCGCGCAGCACCATGCCAATATTCGGCCAACGCCCCCACTTTGCCGCGATTGGCCACAAAAGTTCGCAAACCCAACTTTTTTTCTACCATGGCGCGGATCGGCACTTCAAACCAATTCACATCGACAGCAGTCTTGATCACACCGGCTTCCATGTCCACCAGCCCTGGTGTTCCCAATCCAATCGCCGATAAAATTCGTGTTTGGTCAACCGTGGCCATCAGGGTTTTGACCCCTTCGTACAAAGCGTCCACCGCGGCTTCTGGCGTATGGTTCAAAATAGGAATATCCAAACGCTGCACCACCAGGCCATCCAGGTTCGTAATGACAATACCCCAGCGATGATCGACCATCCGTGCCCCCAGGGCATAGGCTGCGTCGGGGTTGAATTCCAGCAAAGCGGGTGGCCGGCCACCAGTAGAATCACCCAGGCCAACATGCTTAGCGACACCAGCCCGCAGCAGATCTTCCATCAAAACCGCACTGGTGGCGCGGCTCAAGCCTGTCTGGTGGGCCAACACAGGACGCGAGAGAATACGCGCACTTTTTAAAATATCAAAAGCACGACTGAGATTAATTTCTTTGAGTAGTTCCGGCTGTCCAATCCGATAATTCACAGTAGCTTCCTGTTGAAGGCTTAAACTTCTCTAAAATAGACCAATGTCACTGAAGACCGTGGGGTAAGGGTAGGTAGGCATAGTACAATTTTCCTTGTATCATAACGGTCTATTTATCTTTGTCAACAAATTTAACAAGCAACTGCAAATTATCGAACTAAAACGCCGCATTTCCCGGCAGAAGCTCGCCAAAGCAGCTAAGTTTTCCTATCAGATTGACAAAGCGATCAGGCGAATGTTATACTCATCGCGCATCATCCACATACCTCTCTACAGCAATTAGTTTGTGATGGGCAACACCCGAGTAATCACCCGAGTGCTGGCGTCGGCGATCGTTAACCCGATCCCCTGCCTTCGGTTTATCTCATACATACGACAATGAATAAAGGAGAATAGCATGGCAATTCGTAATAACGCGATCTCGCGACGGCAATTCTTGCGGACATCCGCGGTGATCGCCGCCGGCAGTGCCTTGGTCGCTTGCGTATCAGCTTCCCCAGCCGCTCAAAATGCTGGCGCTGACGCAGCCCCAGGCGCTGCGCAGATCGAGTTGAGCTACATCACACCTGACCGTGAATTGGGCAATAAGGTCAAAAAGATCGTGATGGACGGCTTTAACGCCAAAATGAAAGAAGAGGGAAAACCCTATACAGTGGTCGGGGTCACCGGCCCGGCCACGGATAATGACCTCAAGACCAAAGTCACCCTAGATGCCGCTGCCGGCACATTAGCTGATATTGCCAGCTTAAACGGGGAATTGATCGCGGACTTTGTCGCTGCGGGCTATCTGGCCGACCTGGGACCGTATCTGACCACCTGGCCAGATTGGGCGCAATATTATGATATCTTGAAAACCCTATCCACCTATGATGGTAAGATCTTGGGCCTACCTGGCGGCTCAACATTTACCTTCTTCTACCGCAAAGATGTGCTGACCGACGCCGGCATTTCGACCGACCAACCCAAGACGTGGGACGATTTTTATGCCGCTTGTGATCAAATCGCCAAAAAGACCAAAGCGAAACCGTGTGGTCTGCCCGCCGCCACCCCGTGGGGCGGTGGCACTTGGGGCGAAGGTTTCAAGATGGTCTGGCTGAGCTTTGATGGCCCGATCAATGACGAAGCCGACAAAAAATGGGTAGTCTCCAGCCCGAATTTACTCAAGGCGCTCAAAGTCTATGAGACCCTGGCCAAAAACAACTGGTTGACGGTGGAAGAGCTCTTATCGCCGAATCCCTGGGAACCGATTAAGTACCAAGAGTTCCCTGAAGGCAAAACCGCCATCGTGACCGGTGGGGAATGGCAATGGACCTTTGACTGGGGCCCCACAGGCGCAACACCCATTGAAGGATTGTTCGAAAAAGTTGATCGTTGGGAATTCCCCTCCGAAAGCGGTAAACCTTTCACCTATGTCAGTGGTGGGGTAGGCGATGTTGTCTCCTCCAAGAGCAAGTCGGTTGAAGGTTGCGCTGAGTTCATTAAATACGAGGGCTCGAACGAAGTCTTCTGCAACACCAT
>JAPLGZ010000861.1 GCA_026389895.1 Chloroflexota bacterium
CACCACGCTGATCACAGTGACACTAAGCGCACCTTCGGGCTTCACGGTAAGGGCGCCCTATCTGATCAGTGATGGTTCGGCAACGGCAGGCAGCGACTATAGCGTGGCTAATGGCAGCGTGACCTTTGCGCCTGGTCAGACGAGCAAGAGCTTTGCCATTGTCATTTTCGCTGACTTACTACCGGAAAGCAACTAAACGCTTAACCTGGCGCTCGGCGCCCCCAGCAATGCCACCCTGGGTGCCCAACAGAATGCAACATTGACGATTGTGGATGCTGCGCCCAGCTTTACGGTCAACGCCAAGGTGTATCTGCCTTTCATTTCAAGTGTATTTCAGGGAGGGGTGGAGAGTCTAAAATAACAGTGTGACCAGCGCATTCCATGGGCTGGTGGTTCTAAACAATAAAGGGGCGACCATTGGTCGCCCCTTTATTGTTTAGTGAGGTTTGGTGTAAGTAGGTACTGCCGCTTACTTTACTTTATCACTGGATTCAGCCAGTTACAAAAAGTTTTGCCCACCTTAAGCACCTCTATTTCTCCAATTTGCGAACAAAAGCTAGCAGCGCGAAAATGTTAGCTATGGGTGGTGTAAGCATCATCATTTGCATCCATCCATCCGCTTGAACTCGCCCACTAGCGAGTATTGTTTTGTCCGAAGATTTATGCAGGGGTATGGAGAAAGGATGATATGGTAAGTCAAAGTGGTGAAGTCGCATCGGCAACAAGCGGTGCGGCCCAGGCTAGCTCTGAGCTGCGCGAGTATTTGAGTGTCAGTAAACAGAGCCGGCGTTTGTTTCCGCGCGCCGCGCTGGTTGGTCTTTGTGCCGGTATTATTGCGATCGTTTTTAGAACCTTACTCTCAGAAGCTGACATTGTCCGCAATGCCCTCGTTGGTTGGGCCCATCAATATGCGAGTTTTGGTTGGATTTTTCCGATCAGTTTTGGGGCGGCGGGCGCAGCGCTGTCTGTGTTATTGGTGCGCCGTTATGCACCAGAGACCAGCGGCAGCGGCATTCCGCATCTTAAAGCAACCTTGCACCGGCTGCGTGAATTACGCTGGCGGCGGGTGCTGCCCATCAAGATGATCGGTGGGGTGTTGGCGATTGGCAGTGGCATGGCATTGGGGCGCGAAGGCCCGACCGTGCAAATGGGCGGGGCTGTCGGTGACGCGGTGGCGCGTTGGTTGAATGTGCCAGCCCGTGAGCGTCTGGTGCTGATCGCGGCGGGGGCTGGGGCCGGGTTGGCCGCGGCCTTTAATGCCCCGTTATCGGGCTTGGTCTTTATTTTGGAGGAGGTTCAGCGCGATTTTCGACCGATCGTCTTTGGCGCTGTCTTTTTGGCCGCCGCCGTAGCGGATATCGTGGCCCGCCTTGCTGCTGGCCAACTGCCCGTCTTTGCCGTGCCCAGCTACGCAGTGCTGCCATTGGCCAACATTCCGATTTTTATTATCCTCGGCGGGGTGGCGGGCATTCTGGGGGTGGCCTTTAATAAAGGGTTACTCGTGACGCAAGGTCTGTTTAGCCGCTTTTCTGATCGAACGCGCATTCTGATCGCCGCTCTGATTGGGGCGAGCGCCGGCTTGATCGCCTGGTTTTCACCGCAAGCCGTAGGGGGCGGACATGATTTGGCCGAGCAAGTGTTGGCGGGACATTTTATGCTGGCGGCGATTCCACTCTGGTTTCTCTTGCGGTTTGGGCTTACCTTGGTCAGCTATGGCACGGGGGCCCCTGGTGGCATTTTTGCCCCGCTGCTTGTGCTTGGCGCTTTGATTGGGTTGGCGATCGGTGAGATCGCCCATTTTTTTGCCCCGGCCGCCGTGCCTTTGCCGGCGGTTTTTGCGGTGATCGGGATGGCCGCCTATTTTACCGCGATTGTGCGCGCCCCGTTAACGGGGGTTGTGCTGATCTTGGAGATGACCGGCAACTATAGCCAGATGTTGCCACTCTTAGTGAGTTGTTTCACCGCGTACGCCGTTGCCGAGGCATTAAAGGATCTGCCCATCTACGAAGCCTTACTGGAGATTGATCTGTTACGCGGTGGGTTGCGGCCCGCGTATAAAGAGTCGATTGTGGTCGAAATGACGGTGGAGACGGGCGCGTCATTTGTGGGCCAGGAAGTCAAAAATCTAGGCTTACCGCCCGGCTGCATTCTGGTGCGTTGTGATGAAGGGGGGCATGAGTGGGTGCCGACCGCCACCACGCGCCTGGAAGAGCATATGCGCATCACCGCCGTGATCGCCCCCGAAGCGGCCAACGCGCTCGCCGTCTTGCGACGCGGTTGTGAAGCAGGACATTAGGGATAGGAGACAAGGAGAGAGGGAAACAAGGAGATTTCATCCGTCTCCCTTTCTCCCCTTCTCCCTGTCTCCTTGTCTCCCCCTCCTCCCCTAAACGACTCGGTTTTCGCCTGCTTGATCCAAACCCGCAACGTGATATAGAATAACCAGCCATAATCCTTTCCGCTTCCCAACAAGAACTGGCAAAATACTTATGATGACTGACATTGAAAAATACGAATTTGACCGGTTAGGTTATTTGGTATTGCCGGGCCTGCTCTCCAGCACGGCGGTGGCCCAACTCGCCGACGCCGTTGATCGCTTGGAGCAACATGCCCTCGCCCACAAAGATCTGCCACCGCGCCTGACTGCGCCCTGGGGCTCTGAGTATCATCACAACGCAGAAGGCGGCTACCACGTGAATGCGTCTGACCGGGCTGGTGGCCTGACCTTGCTGATCGAAGACTTTTTTAATTTCGATCCGGCGTTTGATCAATTGGTCAACGAACCCAAGACGATGGCCTATATTCAGGGCATCATCCAGGAACGCCCGACGATTAATAACTCTGAATTGCGTGTGCGTTACAAGGGCAACTATTCTGGCACGCATATGGGCGGCCCGATCTCCCAGAAATATCGCTATGTCTTTAATACCAAAGGCATCGACTGTATGATGGTGCGCATGATCTACTTTGTCCACGATGTCAGCGCCGAGGAAGGCGCCTTCTGTGTGGTGCCCGGCACCCACAAAAGCAACTATCAATCGCCCTATGGTCGAGTGCCGCCCGAAGCGGAGCCAGGCATGATTCCGCTGCCGGTCAAAGCGGGCGATGCGATCCTCTTTACGGAAAATTTGCGCCACGGTGGTTTTATCAATCACAGTGACCAAACGCGCAAAACCTTGCATGTCGGTTATGGGCCATTCTGGATGAAGTCGCAAAACATCGCCACGATGGAACAAGACCCCTATATTTTACCCGCGACGCAGGCCCGTTATCAAGAAGAACAGCGTAAGCTCTTCTATACGCGGCCAGAAGCCCGTTAAACGAGGTTATTCATGGCAGACCCAAACCTTGAACATGATCTAGCCGCCATCATCGCACAGATCGATGAGTGCGGTTATAGCGTGATTCCGGCGGTCATCACGCCAGAAAAAGCGGATGAAGCGCGCACGGTGCTAGAAACATTCTTAGCCGCCGAGGCCACAGAGGACACACGCGCCGCCAAAACGCAACGGGTAGGTCGGATTGCGGTCAAACATCCGATCTTTCTGGAATTGATGACCCATCCGTTGATCCTCGCCCTCTGGCAGCGTTATCTGGGCGAAGATGTGATCTGCTCCACCTGGTCGGCGAACACGGTTTATCCGGGGCATGACAAAGTGGGTTGGCACGCCGATTTCCCGTATTGGTCGATCAAGCCACCGTGGCCTATGGGCAATTTTGCCTGTCAAACTCTTTGGTTATTGGACGATTTTTCGGTGGAAAATGGTGGCACCGGGGTGATGCCGGGCAGTCATCATAAGCTTGTGCCACCCCCCGTGAAAAATGAATGGATCGATGGCGCCGAGATCATGACCGGCGTTCGTGGCAGTGTGGTGGTGATGCATGGTGCGTGTTGGCACACGGCGCGCCCCAACCAGACCCAGCAAGCTCGTTCTGCGCTGCTGGGCATGTACATGCGCCCATGCTTGATCACCCAAGAAGACATGCGCGCCCAACTGGCCGAGTTGAAAGAGCCATCACCGCTGGTGCAGCATTTGATGGGGGCCAATCAATGGCGTCCCACTACGGTGGGCGGCTAAACGATTGATGTAATCCAATCAAGGTTGAAAAAGGTAGGGGACAAGCATGCTTGTCCCCTACCTTTTTTTGATCTGTAACGAATTGAGCCGTGCGGATACTATATAGATATACCCACGAGATGTACGCGCGGTGTTATAGGATGGGGCAGCGTGCCCCAACGCACAGAGAATCAACGGACAATGTTGTCGCAATTCGACATGACCCTAAAAGGGCTGTAGACTGCATGAAATCTCACCACTTGTCCTCAGCCAATGACTGTCTGTGCGTAACGACAGGTCCTCACCCCCCAGCAGGGCCTCCTGAATCAAAAGGCTGAGTTCAGGAGAGGGGGAGCAAGGCCCGGAGGTGAGGCCCAGTCGTTATGTCTGTGCTTCATCTGGGTATACTTTATAAGCTGATTGAAGAAATTTCTGTCCTAATTGATTCTGGAGAAGCAAACAATGAAGAAATTGAACCTGGGCGCCGGCCTCTTCGTCGGTATCTTGTTGACCGCCAGCCTAATTGCGATTATGTACTTGGGGGCGCAGCTCGCAGGTCTACCCTTCGCCCCCTTTGATCTGTTTGACTGGATGACACGGGTATTGCCAGGCCCGCTGATTACCTATGGCATTGACAGTATGATCGGCGCCATGCTGGCGCTTGGTTTAGATGTTGCCGACACCGCCAAAACTGCCGAACAGACAATGGCTGTATTCCAATTTTTTGCGCTTGGCGTCGTGATTGCGACGCTTTTCTTTGGCTTGATGAAAGCGCGCGGGGCGAAGGGCGATCGCAGCGCCGGTGTCATCCTGGGCGCGCTCTTTGGCTTGCCGGTCATTGCGCTGAGTATTGCCGTTGGCCAATCAACGCTTAATCCCGCGTTGCGCATTGGATGGCTTGCCATTTTGTTTGTGGCTTGGGGCCTGGCCGTGAGTTGGAGCTACAATCGGCTCTTCCCAGTTGCAGTTGTTGCGGCTGATAATGCCGTAGAAAAGATTGACCGCCGTCAGTTTGTCGTGCGGTTGGGCGTAGCCACAGCGACGATCACCGTCGCTGGCGCCGGGTTGGGGGCGCTGCTGGCGCGCAACGAACAGCGCCAGGTGGAGGCAGCATTGGCTAGTTCGTCGGCGCATAACGCCGAAGGCACCAGCGCCATGCCCTTTCCCAATGCCAACGATCCGGTCGCGCCTGTGCCTGGCACGCGCCCGGAATATACTCCTGTGAAAAATCACTACAAAGTCTTCTTGCGCACAGAACCGACCGTGATCGACGGCACCACCTGGCGCTTGCCAATTACAGGCCTGGTGGACAACCCGCTCATGTTGTCGCTAGACGACATTCGCAAGTATGAGTCCAGAGATCAATATGTCACGCTCTCGTGCATCTCGGGCAACGTCGGCACCACCCTGATCGGCACAACCCAGTGGACCGGCGTGAGCATCCAAAAGGTGTTGGCCGACGCCAAGGTGCGCTCGGCGGCGCGTTATCTGGTCTTTACTTGTGGCGACGGCTTTTACGAAAGCGTTGACCTGGCCGCGATTGCCGCCGATGAGCGGATCATGTTCTGTTACGCTTGGGATGGCAACACGCTGCCCGTTGACCACGGTTTCCCACTGCGCATCTGGTTGCCCGACCATTTTGGCATGAAGCAGCCAAAGTGGATTACGGCGATTGAGGTGACGGATCAATATAAAAAAGGCTACTGGGTGGCGCGCGGCTGGAATGAAGTGGCACAGGTAAAGACGACTTCGGTGATCGACACAGTCGCGGTTGACGCGGTGATTACGAATGGCAGCCAAAAATTGGTGCCCGTCGGTGGGATGGCCTTTGCAGGCACGCGCGGCATTTCTAAAGTAGAAGTGCGTGTCGATGGTGGCCCGTGGCAGACCGCCCAATTACGCGCCCCGCTCTCGGATACTACCTGGGTGCTCTGGCGCTATGAGTGGCCTTTCGCCGCTGGCAGTCACAACTTCGAGGTTCGCTGCGCCGAAAAGGATGGCACGGCGCAGATTGAAACTGTGGCGACCCCGCACCCTGATGGCGCGACCGGCATCCATCACAAGGCAGCAAATTTATAGTAGAAGGGATTTACGCAGGCAAAGGGCAACCCCACCCGCGCCCTCCCTTACCAGGGGAGGGCGCGGGTGGGGTTGCCCTTCTGTTTTTCTTACGCCTTGATAAACGGTTTTGCCTCGCCGCTGCGCTTAAAGACGACAAACAGATAGCCCAATGCTGGAAAGAGCACCAACGCCCCAACGATCAAGGTGTTGAGCAAGAGCCGCAAAGTTACCTCTGGCGCACCTGAATTTTGGAGCGTGATATCTGGTACGACTAAGGCTGGATATTGCGCCAATGCCCAGCCTGCCAGAATCAAGGTCACTTGGGCCGCAGCGGCGAGGCGGGCCAACTGAAAGCGCCAGAACCAGAGCGCAACGAGCGCCGTTATGGCCGTGATACTGGTCGCGAGCAACAAGCCTGGCGCCCACCAATCGGTCAACCCTGCAAAAATCTCCGGTGCGCCAGTGCGCGCCAATCCGAAAACCAGCGCCGCGGCCGGCGCCAACGACAGGCCCGAAAATAGGGCACGCCAGCGAAAATCGGCTTGTAGCAACCGATCACCGCTGGTTTCAACCGTCATATAGGCCGCCGCCAAAAACGCAAACAATCCTTGCGCAAAGAGGCCGCAGGCGAAGGCAAAAGCGGTGGTCCAGCCGGCAAAGAAACCACTGGTCACGACGCCGTTCTCCACCCGAATCGCGCCACTTGCCAACCCACCCAAGGTGATACCCAAAAAGAGTGGCGTTAGAAAGCTAGAAATACTAAAGAGCAGACTCCACCGGCGATGGGTGGCATCATCCTGCGCGTCATATTTGCGGAAGACAAAGGCCGACCCGCGCAGGACAATGCCCACCAACACTATCGTAATCGGAATGTGGAGCGCTGTCATGATCATGGCAAAGGCGCGGGGGAAAGCTGTAAAGAGCATCACGATGACCAGGATCAGCCAGACATGGTTGGCTTCCCACACGGGCGCAATCGCATCCGCAATGGCTTCTCGTTGTTGTCGTGTGCGCGGCCCAAAAGCCAGCAGATCCCACATGCCGCCACCAAAATCGGCGCCCGCCAACAGCGCATAGAGCATCAGCGCGATCACCATGATGGCGGCAATGATCAATTCAAGTGAAGTTGTCATTGGTTATGTCCTTGTCCGTTATCGTACTCACGTGGTCTGAGTGAGAGATTAATTTTATAAAATTGAGTTAGTCTGTTCGCGTAGGGCAACCCCACCCGCGCCAAGGCGGATGCCCGTTGGGCGCGGGTGGGGTTGCCCTACTGCCCTTCCCGTAATTCTTTCAGATCGATCACCTTAGACGACTCTCTACTCTCCGCCGTCTCCAAGAACTGACGTCGTAACAGGAAAACGAGCACAATCGACAGAAAGATATAGAGCAGGGTAAAAGTGACAAACGGTGTCACGAGCCCCGTCATGGGCGTTACAGCGTCGGCGGTGCGTAAGACGCCATAGATAATCCACGGCTGGCGTCCCACTTCTGTCACGACCCAGCCTGTTTCAATCGCAATAAACCCAAGCGGACCTGCTAGCACCAAACCACGCAGCAACCAACGGTTGTCTGGCAGGGTGCGCCTGCGCCACCACAACCAGCCAGCCCATATCGCCAAGGCCAACATGATCATGCCACTGCCCACCATAATATCAAAAGCCAGGT
>JAPLGZ010000300.1 GCA_026389895.1 Chloroflexota bacterium
GGCCCCCATATCTTGGTGGAGCGGCTGGCTGTTATCCACAGTCCAACTTGGATTGTTGGGCGTGACAACAACATGTTTCCCGGCCTTAATATAGGGCTCAGCAATCTCGGATAACTGCTTGAGCAGATCAGGGCAAGCCTCTGGGCATTGGTAATAGATGATGACCCCCGCATCTTCCAAATTGTGCACTAGATGTTCGTAGCGCTGGGGCTGATCCGGTCCATAGATATTCCAGGCAACCAAATTGCCATAATGTGGACCAGACGTGGGTGGGATACTGTTATAGGCCAACGGGGAAGTGCCGCCAAAATCAATATGACTGTTGCCTTGCGAGGTCAAGCTCTCTTCACCCGCCACGGGCTGTGCATTGCGGATGTTCAAATAGACCACAAATCCAATCAGCGCAACAAAGATCGCCGCGCCACCGATCAGCAGAAGATTCTGGTCCCGGCGTTTACGAATCGCGCGCTCGCGTAACGCATCTCTAGAAGGGCGCGCGCCGGTTGTTTTCGTGGCCGGACTTACTGATTTTGCCATACTTCCTCCGTCAATCATTGCGTAAGCGTAGGAACGATACTACGAACAATGGTAAGGCAGCCCCCACCCTTTCCCCTGCAGGGGAAGGAACCGGATCGCATCGCAGAGCGCCATCAGGGTCAGAAGAAGGTGCTTGATCTGTGCGACCAACAGCTCACTTCCGGCGAGGGAGAGCGGGGTGGGGTCTGCTTTTATTCTTTTACCTTCGCGGCGATGGCTGTCTCCATCAACGTCTGGATCTGCGCGACCATATCCGCTGGATTGGGATGGATGCCCTCAAGCAACAATGCATTGTCGTAGAGCTGACTAATCGCAGCATCGACCAGGGGCGCTTCGGTGGAATGGGCGATCATCTGGGTCAGGTTCGTGATGAGCGGATGGCTACGGTTCAATTCTAACAATTTTTTGGGTAGTTCGTAATTCTGTTCAGTCAGTCGGCGAATCCGCTGCAGATCGCGATCAAAGCTATCTTCGGGCGAAACTAGCCGGCACGGGCTGTTGACCAGTTGCTTCGATTCGCGCACCCCTGTTACACGGTCAGCCAGCACGGTCTTGAAGCGTTCGATCAGCTGATCAAAGTCGGTTTGTGTGACCGAAGCGCTCTCCGAATCCGGTTTTTTATCCGTTTCTGGTAATTCCAACCCCGCATCATCAATGTTTTGCAAGGTTTTGCCATCATATTCACGCAACATCGTGGTCATATAGCCGTCAATTGGATCGACCAGATAGAGCACCTCGATGTTGTTGGCCAGAAAATAATCCAGATGGGGGCTGCGCGCCACCGATTTCATGTCTTCGCCCAACACATAATAGATCGCCTTTTGCTCGTCTTTCATGCGCTCTTTATACTGCTTCAGCGAGATCCACGCGTCAGCGCCGGTGGTTGTGGATTGAAAGCGCAACAGATCGATCAGCGAATCGTGATTACCGGTATCTGTTGCCACACCCTCCTTCAAGAACGCGCCCAATTCCTGCCAGAAGCGCAGGTATTTCTCGGCATCCTGTTCAGCCATCGTCTTGAGATCGCGGAAGATGCGATTGGTCAAGGCGCGTTTCATCTGGCGCATCACCGGGTTGCTCTGGACCATTTCGCGCGAAACGTTGAGCGGCAAATCTTCTGAATCGACCACGCCGTCAATAAAGCGGAAATATTCGGGCAGCAGATCTTTGTTATGTTCCTGGATCAAAATTTTGCGCGAATAGAGGCGTAGCCCGTGTTCGGTCTGCATGCGCATCATGCCGCGTTCACGTTTGGCCGGGATAAAGAGTAGGGCCCGCACACTGACGGGTGCATCGGCCACCATATGGACGGTCAGCAATGGTGCTTCGCTGTCAAAAGTGATCTGTTTATAGAATTCTTCGTATTCTTCGCTTTTAACGCTCGAAGGTGATTGGCGCCACAAGGCAGTGCGCCGGTTGGCGATTTTTTCTTCGCCCTCTTTTTCCTTCACATAAATGGGGAAAGAAACATAATCAGAGTGTTTCTTGATGATCTGTTCCAACCGCCAACTGTTGGCAAACTCCAGGGCATCATCTTTGAGTTTAATCTCAATCGTGGTGCCGCGAGCCTCGCGTTCGGCAGGAGTTAAGGTAAATTTGCTGTCGCCGGTGGATGACCAGGTCCAGGCTTGATCGTCAAGCCGGTAGGAACGCGAAGTTACACTCACTTCGGCGGCGACCATAAAGACCGAATAGAAGCCAACGCCAAACTGACCGATGATCTCTTCGAGCGTGCTTTGGCCTTCACCCGCGTTTTGGAGAAATGTTTTCGCCCCCGAATGGGCAATTGTCCCCAAATTTTGCACCAGGTCGTCGCGATTCATCCCAATACCACTGTCACTAATCGTGATCGTCTTTGCTTCACTGTCGGCCTTAATCCGGATCGCCAATTCCGCATCCGGATCTACGACATCGTGATTGGTGAGGAGTTCGAATTGAATACGATTGAGAGCGTCGGATGCGTTGGAGAGCAATTCGCGCAGGAATATCTCGCGGTCGGTGTACAACGAATGGGCTAAAATGTCCAAAAGCTGTTTCACTTCAGTGCGATATTCGAGCGATTCAGCCCCAGGAACGGTAGGAATATTAATTTCAGTCATGGTAATCCTTCCAAAAATCGCTTGATTGAATAAAAATGCAATACGAAATTTTTGCTCACTTGCTGCAATGAAAAAAATCGCTTGATGACCTTACATTATTATCCAGGTTTGATCTTAGGCTATCATAAGTGCGCTGTCAAGATTAAGCTTCATCAACAAAGATGTACAAATTGATGAAGCTTAGCATAAACCATATCAAACAACACGAGACCCCGCTCTCTTGCTTGATAAGAAGGCGAGGTCTTTACTTTGCTCAATAGATAAGTATACAACTGGTATAAATAGTTGTCAATCTATCTAGCTTAGCTTAAGGATTTGTGATTGCTTTGCTAAGCCTCTGTACAAAATTGAACGCGGTCTGTTTGACTTTTTACCCTCGATCAAATATAATATTTGTGTAACCTGCCCCCGTGGTGGAATGGCATACACGGCAGTTTGAGGGGCTGTGCCCGTTTAGGGCGTGTCCGTTCGAGTCGGACCGGGGGCACTCAAGCATAAAAGGTCGAGCCAACTACTGGCTCGACCTTTTATTTTACAAGACAAGGAGATGGGGGGACAGGGGGACCAGGAGAGACTCGATTCTAATCCTTAATCCTGTATCCCCACTTCCCAAGAAAGATAGGGGATTCTCGTATTTCCGTGTCCCCTTGTCTCCTCTTCTCCCCCTACTTCCCTCTCAAGTGGGGAAACGCCCGCCGGCCTGGGTAGATTGCCGTGTCGCCTAGTTCTTCTTCGATGCGCAACAATTGGTTATATTTGGCAATGCGGTCGCTGCGCGCTGGTGCACCGGTCTTGATCTGGCCGGTGTTATAGGCCACCACGAGGTCAGCAATCGTCGAATCTTCGGTTTCACCCGAACGGTGGCTGATAATGGCGGCCCAACCGGCGCGATGGCTCATTTCAATGGCGGCAACACTTTCGGTCAGCGTGCCAATCTGATTGACCTTGCAGAGCAGCGCATTGCAGGCCTTTTCGGCAATGGCGCGTTCGATGCGCTTGACGTTGGTCACCAACAGATCGTCACCGACCAATTGAACTTTGCTGCCGATTTTTTCGTAGAGCAGCTTCCAACCATCCCAATCATCTTCGGCCATCCCATCTTCCAGGCTGATGATCGGGAAACGATTGGCCCAATCGACCCAGAGATCGACTAACTCGGCGCCACTCATCTCTTTGCCTTCGATGGCCAGTTTATAGCGATTGGTCTTGGCATCGTATAATTCCGTAGCGGCCGGATCGAGCGCAATAAAGACATCTTCGCCAGGGCGATAACCCGCTTTTTCGATCGCCTGCAAAATCACTTCTATCGCTTTGACATTGCCACCCAGGCTGGGGGCAAAACCACCCTCGTCGCCGACGTTGGTGCTATAACCGCCATCATGCAACACTTTTTTCAAGCTTTGGTAGATTTCAGCGCCCCAGCGCAGCCCTTCGGCGAAGGTCGGCGCGCCGACCGGCATCACCATAAATTCTTGAAAATCCGTGCTATTTTCGGCGTGCTTACCCCCATTCAGGATATTCATCATCGGTACGGGCAATGTGCGCGCCGTAATGCCACCTAGATACCGATAAAGCGGCACCCCCAAGCCATCAGCAGCGGCTTTGGCTACGGCCAGGCTGACACCGAGGATAGCGTTCGCGCCTAGGTTGCCTTTATTTTCTGTGCCATCCAATTCGAGCAAATACTCGTCAAGCCCAACCTGATCGAGCGCATCAAAGCCAATCAATTCTTCGGCCAGCGTCTCGTTGACATTTTCAACCGCCTTGAGCACGCCTTTCCCACCATACCGCTTTTTATCGCCATCCCGCAATTCAACCGCCTCATGCGCGCCGGTGCTGGCGCCGCTGGGGACGATCGCACGCCCCATACCACCACTCTCTAACAGGACTTCTACTTCGACGGTTGGGTTGCCGCGGCTGTCCAACACTTCACGGCCCTTTACATATACAATTTCTGTCATGATTTTCTCCTGATGCGGGAAGTTGAATCGTTAGGATTCGCATAATCGAGCAATTTTAAAAGCGCTTTATGGCTATTCGGTTTCTACTTACAATCTATTAAGCGCCCCGTTGCGCTGTTTTTGACTGGATCAACTGCAAACTGTATCACGAAAAATATAAATTGGCGAATTTACAGGTAAAAAGCAGAATAAAAAACAGGTCGGCATTGATGCTCCGACCTGTTTTTATTTACGTTCATATATGACGCGATATGATTCTAATTTTCGGAGGGCGGCCCTTCGGTCTGTCGGATCGGTCGCCCTTCGGGGTCGTCGGGCCAAACATCATAGACCCAGCGCACGGCCCGTTTCCACATGCTACGGGCGGCAGCCGCTTGATAAGTGGCTTGGCGGCGATAATTTTTCCACCAGCCGGCCGCCTGCTTTTCGACTGGCACACTCCATTTTACCGCGCAGGCGGCCCAAGTAAGCCCGCCGCCGAAACCGACAAAGACTAAATTATCGCCCGGTTTCACGCGCCCAGTGGCAATCGCTTCACATAATGCGATCGGAATACTCGCCGTGCTGGTATTCCCATATTTTTGTAAGTTGACCATCACCTTGTCTTCGGGGATTTTCAACTGCTTTAGCACAGCATTTTGAATAATCCGCACATTGGCCTGGTGTGGGATGATCAGATCGACATCATTGGGGGTCAAGCCGGCGCGCGCCAAGACGCGTTGGGTCGACTCAGCCATAACTCGACTGGCAAAGCGGAAGACGGCTTTGCCATCCATTTTAATGTAATGACTGCCGTTGCCCACGGTTTCCAGGCTGGCGGGCATCGCGCTGCCACCGGCAAGCAGGGTTAATGTCTTTGCGCCCGAACCATCGCTGCCCAATTCAGTGGCCATGATACCACCTGGCACATCGCTGGCCGCCACCAAGACCGCCCCAGCGCCGTCGCCAAATAGCACACAGGTGTTGCGGTCAGTCCAATCCACAAAGCGGCTTAAGGTCTCAGCGCCAATCACCAACACATACTCGGCATCCCCGGCCAGAATATGCCCACGCGCCATACTCAACCCGTAAACAAAACCAGAACAGGCCGCACTCAGGTCAAACGCACCGGCATTCATGGCGCCTAACGCGTCCTGGATAATTGAGGCGGTAGAGGGGAAAATATGCTCTGGTGAGCTGGTTGAGCAGATAATCAGTCCTACCTTGCTGGGATGGACATCGGCCATTTCTAATGCTTTGCGGGCCGCGATCACGCCCATCGAAGCGCTCGTCTCTTTGGGGTCAGCAGCGACATGGCGTTCTTCAATGCCCGTACGCGAGCGGATCCATTCGTCGCTCGTGTCGACAATCTGTTCCAGATCTTTATTCGTAATTATTTTTTCGGGCACATGGTAGCCCCAGCCAATGATCTGCGCATAATGGCGTTCTGCTTCTAGGCCAGGTAATTCATGCTCAGTGGTCGACGCGGCTGGATCTTCTGCGTGATGACCGTTGTGGCTAGATCCGTTCTGCCCGGCCCCATTCTGGCCAGAACTATGGTGCCCAGCGCCATTCTGTCCCGTTCCGTTTTGTCCAGAACCATTGGGTGCAAAGCCGGTATCGTGTTGTAAACCGTTGTTATCATTCATACGGCCCTCTTCATTTTCGATATTCAATTGTCCCTGAACGGCCGCCGACAAGCGGCAGAGGCAAGTAGCAACTTGTGTTAGCTTTCGTCTCGGCCGACCGTCTATTCATAACGGCGTAGCATAATGCAGGCGTTGTGGCCGCCAAAGCCAAAACTATTGCTTAAGGTTACATTGACCGTGGCTGATTGAGCAAAGAGCGGTGTATAATTTAGATCGCAATCGGGATCAGGGTTGTGCAAATTGATCGTGGGTGGGATCATACTCTCTTTGATGACCTTGGCGCAGACAATCGTTTCAATGGCGCCAGCACCGGCTAACAGGTGGCCAATCATGCTTTTTGTGCTGCTAATGTGCACGTTGTAGGCATGTTCGCCCAGCACTTCTTTGATCGCCATCGTTTCGACGACATCGTTTAAGCGTGTGGCCGTGCCATGCGCATTGATGTAGTCAATTGCTTGGGGGTCAACGTCATATTCCGCCGCTTTGCGCAAGGCCATTTTCATGGCATCAACGGCGCCACGCCCATTTTGATGGGGGGCCACCATGCTATAAGCATCATTGCTACTGCCATAGCCGATCACTTCGGCATAAATATGCGCGCCGCGGGCTTTGGCGTGTTCTTCAGTCTCCATCACCAAAATGGCGCTGCCTTCACTGACCACAAAGCCATCGCGATCGCGATCAAAAGGGCGACAGGCTTCGGCTGGATTTACATTGTGTTGGCTGAGCGCACCGGCTACGTCAAAACCGGCCATGATCAAAGGGGTAATCGCGGCTTCGGCGCCGCCGGCCAACATCACATCCGCATCGCCGCGGCGCAATACTTCAAAGGCTTCACCACAGGCCGAGGTGCCACTGGCACAAGCGCTCACGACGGCGTGATTGATGCCGTGGAGATTATATTCCAGCGCGATCTTGCCGCCGGCGCTATCGACCAACATATTGGGCACCACAAATGGGTTGACTTTGCGCAGTCCCTTTTCATTGATGATGGCCTGATTTTCCAAGGTAGACTGGAGGCCACCAACCCCGCTGCCAACAATAACACCAACCCGATTCGGTGTTTCTACACTCAAATCCAGCTGAGAATCAGTGATCGCTTCTTTGGTGGCCGCTAAGGCATATTGGATATAGGGATCCAGGCGGCGCGCCTCTTTGCGATCCATGTAATTTTGCGGATCAAAATTATTGACCTGGCCGGCAAAGGTTGTGCGCAGTTCAGAGGTGTCAAAACGCGTAATGTGGCCAATGCCCGATTTGCCAGCCATCATGCCTTGCCAGGTCTCTTCGACGCTAAGCCCCAACGGCGTAATTGCCCCGATGCCGGTAATGACAACACGTGTGGGTTGCCATCCATTACTGCGTGCCCGTGGATTATGTTGATTTGACATATACAGTTGTTTAAGTCCTGTGAAAGTTTTAACTATTTTTGACGCATAGACAAATTAACGCATTAGGGTAGCGTAACGGTTTTATTGGTTACGCGCCCCAAGCTTATTTCTATCCACGCGCGCAATTTTAATGATGCTTTATATGGAATAAGCCGCGCCTATATTCTATAAGCGAACACCCGCGCTGGCTATGCCAGCAGATGCGTATATTAAGAGATAACACAAATCGTTCGGCAAAGTTGCGCTTCAGATCCTGGAATTCATCTACTAAAACCAGCTAGATTAACGGTCTGATTAACCAGTTGCCGCGCCATGAGCCACTTTGATCGCTCCCCATTGAAAAAGCGCTGAAGAGAAAAATTTTCTCAACCAGCGCTGCCTTGTTAACGGATTGGGGGAATTGATTGAGCGGATCGATGGAGCAGAAATCCGTTGCAGTATGCAACTAAGTACGGATTGTACTACCTCCTTCCGCTCAATCAGCTCCCCCAATCCGTTGCTCGCGATTATTGGGGGATAGGTTGGTTGCCGGTCTCTCGGTACCACCAAACTCGCAGACGTGCACTGCCGGTTTGCTCATAATATTCAATCCGGACGGTGTGTGTATTCGCGCCGATCCCGACAAAGCGCTTACTATCTTCGTGATAACCGTTGCTCCAATTATCGATCACCAATTGATCGTTGAGATAGACCCTCACCCCATCATCGGCATTGGCGCGAAAGATATAATTACCCGCTTCAAAGCGGAAGCTGCCCACCCAACGCGCCGACCAATTGCTAGCTGGCACCAAGCTGAGGTCAGGCGAAGCGGCGCCCCAGTTGTATTCTAGCCCCGTGGCAATGCGCGGTTCTTGTTGCGTGAGTAGCGGCGTTCCAGCTAGACTGGCTCCGCTAAAATAATTAGCTGTCCAAACAGGTGCTTCCGTGATCAATGTATAGGTGAATCGCAAGCTCGCCACACCGCCGGTGTCATAATATTCAACCCGCATTGTGTGGTTGCCGGAGAGCGAACGCACCAAGCTATAGATCTGACCAGAAGCGCCATGCCATTCGTCAAACAAAAGCTGATTGTCCAGCCAAACACGCGCGCCATCATCGCTGGTAAGAATAAAGCGATAATAGCCAGGATTAAAATAGATTGTCCGCTCAAAACGCGCCGAGAAGGTGCTGGCCGTCAGGCCTGGGTCGGGGCGATTGTTGGCCCCCCAGTTAAAATAGAGCACGGCGATATCATTACCACCCACAGGCGCGCCGGATAAATCTTGATTGTTAAAATAAGTGGCGCGCCAAGTATCAGAGACGCCAGGAGTGGGCGTGGCTTGGGGCAGTGGCGTGGGGGTGGCGGTTGACGCCACGACCGGCGGCTCGACCGCGACTGGGCTGGCAACCGGCGCGCTGTTCGCATCGCCCCGAATTTCGACTAATTGGCCGGCAATCCAGCCCGTCAAATTGTTGGGACAACGAATTTCTAACCAATTGTTCGTGCTACTCCGCCCGATCAGATCACAGCTTTGGTTTAAGGTGGCGCGACCGGTGACGGCATACGTGGAATTGGGCCCCGCATACAAATTGACCAGATCAAATTTCATCCGGACCGTTGGTTTCGCCACTGGCGTTGGTGTAGGAACTGGATCACCCGCTAATAAATCACGGACGACGATCACGGGAGTAGTGCCGGCGCTCGAGTAGATGTCACCCCAGACTTTAACCAGAATGGGCGGTTGGCGATCCCGCAAATCGGTGATACGTTCCTCGGCGATCGCGTTGATGCCGACGATGCCATAGGTGACGTTATTGGTCGTGAGCAGGTAATTCCCAAAGGTCTGACCCGTTGCCTTATTAATGCGGCCCACCAGCCCATAAACCGCAACACTGGCTTGGGCGTTTGGCGTCTCTGGCGAAACCTGGGCGCCCCCCGAAATCGCTGGCAGGAAGATTTTGTCAACCCTTGGCGTTGGTGTAGTCGTCGGCAGTTGGGCAAAAACGGGCGTGATTGGCAGGGCAGCCAGTGTGACGAGCAAAAAGAGGAATGAATAGAGCAGTGTGCGCATGCGGATGGCTCATCGGTAAAAACAGGTGAATTATCAGATTAGATAGGTTTAAGCCACAACTTCAACTGCGACGAACTTTTCAATTTGTTGCTGATATTCAGCCACCAGTTGATCGGCGCGAGCCTGATCAATGGCCTCGACCAACACCTCAAACTGCGGTTTGTCGGGGTTGGGTGAGAGATGAACCCACTCGGCTTTGTTAATATGAATCTTCAAACCGTCCACATTTTCCACCATTTGATCTTTGTAGAAATTGTGCAAGAGGCGCATTACGCGCCCTTTGGATTCCCAGCCACAGGGCACAAACGTCTTCGCCATGTAGACCGGCGGCAGATATTGAATAATTTGGCTCAATGGCATCTGGCGCACCGTCATATATTCAAGCAGACGGATCGCCGCCAACATGCCATCGACCGCCGGTTGAAAATCGGGAAAGATAAAATTGCCCATGCCGTCGATCGCCAGGAGGATGCCTTCCTCGTGCGCCGCTAACATTAACCGCTGCATGCTGTTGCTAATGCGCAGCAGATGACCATTGTGCCAACTGGCAATCGTGTCGAATGACTTGGGCAAGGTGATCAGTCCAGCAATGGTCTGACCAGGGTTGGCATATAAGGCCAATTCCATCATCAACGCGGCCGTAGTAATGTCGTCGAGCATATTGCCCTGCTCATCGACCAGAAAGATCTTCTCGCCACCCACATCGAATTGAATGCCCACGTCGGCGCCCAAGGCGTTTACAATTTTAGAGACGCGTTCCTGGTTAGCCTTGAACTCATTCTGGAGCATCGCCAGCTTTGTCTCATCCATACGTGCGTTCAGCGGCACCACATCGACGCCTAACGTCGTGAGCATATCGGCTAGGGTGTCGGCGGCTAAGCCATAAGAATAATCGACAACGATCCGAAATTTATGCCGCTTGATGTGCTCAACATTGACATGGCCTAGAAAATCTTGGGTATATTTTTCAACCGCATTGTGGGCGTCTTCAATCACACCAATGTCATTAAGAAAGGCGCGGCGAAAATCTTCTCGGAAGAAATTGCGCTCAATCGTCCGTTCTTGAGCCGTGCTCTGGTTCATGCCATGTTCGTTCATAAAACGGATATCGACCACACGTTGATCAAAGGGACTCAAACGCACGTGGATCCCCGCCGAGGTGTTGGGTTCTGTCCGCACAAAGTGGCGCGCCACGGGAATGGCCACATGGCTGAGATCCCAAACATTGATCCCAGTGCCAGGCAACCCGCTCATCAGCGCCCGCTTAAGCATCCGTGCGCTGCGATGGATGTCGCGATTGATCGCGACATAGCTGCCTTTGGGCAAGGTGGCGCCCAGCGCAGCGCTCAATTTGGCGGCATACTCCGGCGTCAGATCAACGTTAACTACACCAGAGACGCCGAACCGACCAAATAAAGCGCGCCGGCTTTGCGTGCCCCAAACGAGACTCTCATTGACAATCGTGCCCGCATCCACCTGTTTATGCGGCCATAATTTGACATCGGCCTGCAAAACGCACCCTTCGCCTAGCGCGCAGTTGTCGCCGATCACAACGCCTTCATACGCCACAACTTTGGGTTTAATACTACATTGGCGGCTAATGACGACCCCGCGCAATTCGCAGCCTTCGCCA
>JAPLGZ010000098.1 GCA_026389895.1 Chloroflexota bacterium
GCCGTGGCATAAATGGGCGCATTGAGCCCTTCTTCTAGAAAATAGGCAAGCGCCCCAATATGATCTTCGTGGCCGTGGGTCAGGATAATGGCGCGAACCCAATCCTGGCGCTCAAGCACATATTCGGCATCTGGGATCACGATATCGACGCCGTGCATTTCACTGCTGGGAAACATCAGACCGGCATCGATGATCAGAATATTTTCGCCAGATTCTAAGACCATCATATTCTTGCCGATCTCGCCTAATCCACCCAGCGGGATAACGCGCAACAAGGGCGCGTCTGCGCCCTGATTGTTGGTATTTGTTTGTGTTTGACTCATGTAAATTCTCCTATCAAACGTTAAAAACTAAAAATTTATCTATTCACAATAACAGAGCTGCGCTCAACGCAATCTGTACTATGCTTACGTAAGGTGATTAACCACAGATGACTCAGATCTTTGCATCCGCCAATGGCCTGGTCGGCTAACCCCGCCGGTTACCATTGTCGATCTTTGCCAAAAAGCAGAAGGGTGGGCTTTTTATAAGCCGCCAGGTTGCACGTTGGTGGCGGTATGAACCGCTGCTCCGGCTGCATCGCCGGATGGCATCGCTGGCTTGACAGTCTGCGTGTGGTTGGGTTGATAATCGAGGTCGCCCGGATGGGGGACGCCAGCCGGTAACGCTTCACCACGCATGGCGGCTTCATTCGCCTTATGCGCCCGCGCGATTAGTTTGGGCAAGATTTGTAGATCTTTCGCAAACTCGCTGCGCCATTGCGGATTGCGCAAGGCTGCGGCTGGGTGAAACATGGCTAGCACGACTCGGCCCCGCCCAATGTTGCGTAGTTGACCGTGGACCTTCGTAATCGATGCACCGGGCATCCAGCGTTGCATGCTGAAGCGCCCCAGTGTGACAATGATCCGTGGATTGATTAACGCAATCTGATGAGTTAAATAATCGCTACATGCCGCTAATTCTGCTGGCAGGGGATCACGATTATTCGGTGGCCGACACTTTACCACGTTGGTTATGTAAATATCTTCGCGTCGAATATCAACGCTCTGTAACATCTCGGTTAAAAACTGACCGCTTCGCCCAACAAATGGGCGGCCTTGGCGATCTTCTTCAAAGCCCGGCCCTTCACCAACCAGCATGACCACTGCGTGCGGATGCCCATAACCTGGCACGGCTTGGATCCGATTAGCAGCGAGCGTACATTTTTGACAGGTGTGTACTGCCTGTTCTACTGCTTGCAGAGATATCATCTCCGTCCCTGGTTCATTGTATGGTTGGGACGCCGAGCCCATCTTATCTATTTCCCTTACTCCTAAGTAACAAATGCATTGTTGTACATCTTAGCACACACGTATGCACAACAATTGTCAATTTACTCACTATTTGTTTAATCTGTCTATTATATCATCAGAATTTAACCGCGTCTAAATCTTCTGGCAAGCGCAGGCGTGTACGAAAGTTAGAGGGCATGATACAATGTCACTGTCTAAATTGTCCACTGGAAGCCGTGTATGCCCACATTTGCTGAACAATTAACCCAATACATGAAGCGTGTCGGCATCACCGATGCCGAGTTAGCCCGCAAGATTGGCGTCCAACGCCAGACGATCTTTCGTTGGAAAGAAGGTACGGTGGGGCGGCCGCGCGTGCGCGAGGATGTGCTGAAATGCGCCGAGTCTCTGCGTTTGACGCCAGAAGAGTCTGATCAGTTTCTGTTGGCTGCCGGTTTTGCACCAGAACAGCCGCCCTTGGTTATGCCAGTTGCTGCGCCACCGGTAATTGCACCAGTCGCGCAACCATTGCCCGTGCCCGCCCCCGAGGTCAATCCGAGCGAATTGACAGTGCCAATCAACCGCGTCTCTTCACCGGAGGGTGGCGACCCTTTGCCGTTATCGCTGGTCTGCTGATCTTGCTGGTCGGCGGCCTCTGGTTATACCGCAACACACCGCCAGCCCAGCGCGGATCTGGCATCAACGTTTCGCCCGCGCGCGCTAGTAACATGACACCGTCTGTGGTCTCACTCAAGGCGCCGGGCGGAATCATTGTTTCACAATTTAGCACGGTGCTGGACTATCCGCGCTATGACGTTGCCAAGCGCATTCAAGAAGCAGTGGATGCGGAATTGAGTCAGACAGAATTGAGCAGCACCACCGTCTTGATCTGGCCACAGAATATTTTGACCAAAGAAAATGCTGAAGAAGCGTTGCAGTCTGCCCAAGCCGCGTTGGTGATTTGGGGCGAGTATGACAGCGGGCGTGTGGTGGTCCAATTTACCATGCAGAACAAACTGAGCGATCAGCATGAGATCGCCATTGCCAACCCCGACGAACTAAATTCAACGATCAACGTCCAGGTTAAACAGGAAGTGCGCTTGCTTGCGCTCTTGACGTTGGGTAAGGTCTATTGGCATGAACAGCGCTATGACAAAGCCAACATTGCATTTAAACAAGCGTTGGCTTTGAAACCCCAAGAAGTGGATACGCAGGCGACACTTTATTTCAATTTAGGCTATCTCGCCACAAAGTTGCCCGAAAAGCAGCCATCGTTGGTGGCCTATGAGCAGGCGATTGCCGACTATACGCGGGTCATTGGCTTAAAACCGGATTGGGAAAATGCGATATATAACCGAGGGACAGCCTACATCGAGCAATCGCGGTTATTGGCTGCCAATGCGGTTGAAATAACAAAAACCTTGGATGCCGCGCTGGTTGATTTGAGCCAGGTGATCCGTACACACCCGAACCGCGAGGATGCCTATTTGAACCGTGGCATTGCTTATTATGAGCGTCAAGGTCCCGATAATCTGCTTGCCGCGCTGCGTGACTTTGACCAGGTCATTCGCCTGGCACCCGACCGCTATGAGGGCTATTATAATCGAGGCTTAACGCGCATCCGTGGCAACCTGGATCAGTGGACGACAGATTTGACGCATACGCTGATGATCACACCAACCTATTCCCCGGCTTTTGATGCCCTGTGTTGGGGTTATGCCCTGGCGCAAGATCCCCAACGCGCGTTACCTTTCTGCAACAGATCCATTGCACTCGAAGAAGCGCAGCACGCGACCAGGGCTGGCCGTATCAGCCGCGGGATCGTCTATGCCGAGCTGGGGCGCTATACCGACGCCCGCAAGGACTTCGAACTGCATCAAACGTGGCTTGCCAGTTTGCAGCCTGCCACCCAGTATGAACGCATGAATGGCAAAAAGCTCGAGGCGTGGATTGTAGCCGTCAAACAAAATAAGAGTCCATTTGATAGAGCCGCATTGGATGCTTTGCGGTAGACAGGAGCATTTACTTCTCGCCACGTCTATCTGTTTATGCATATTAGGCAGCAACAACAGTTACACAGAGACTTCGGCGTGGCCTTCGACGGGTTCGACAAGCTCACCCGCCGGTTGTCGAGCTTGTCGAGACACAGGCCCCGTGCGGTGAGCGCCCTTCGGCCCCTGAGCCTGCCGAAGGGGTCGAACCGCAGTCGAACGCGCACAAAGAAATCACAGAGTACACAGAGGAAAAGCAAACTGGCGTGGTTGTATCTCTGTGTACTCTGGGTAACCGCTTTTTTATGTTATGCAAGCAACATGCGTTATTGGCTATTTTACCCTTCTACTGCCTTTAACGCTTCGAGCACTGGTTTGGCCTCGGTCTCTAATATCGTTTGAACCTCGGCGAATACCGTCGCAACTTCTTCTTCTTGAACCGTGATGCGTTCTAACCCTTTGCCAATAATCTGGTCGCCATTCGGAACAAAGACGCGCGCCGCATCTTGGGGGCGGGTCAAGGCCAATTGTTCTGTAGCGGTCTTGAATTGGGGGAATTGGGTAAAGTAATCTTGCATCTCCTTGCTTTTTAAGGCGCTTTTACGCACTGGCATATAGCCGGTGTTCTGCGCCCAGAAGGTTGTCATTTCTGGGCTAGAAGCAAAGAGCATATATTGCATCGCCGCAGCCTGTTTCGCTTCTGGTGTTGTCGCCAACAGTGCTAGACCAGCACCACCCGTGCAGCAACCGAATTGTTCTTGCTTAGGTAGCATCGCCGTGCCAAACTCGAATTTCGCATTGGCTTTGACGCCGCCCATGCTCCCTGTCGACATCATAGTAGACGCCGTGAGCTCGTTGGTGAAATCAACCGTTACATCCTTGGTGGGGATGGCCCATTTATCCTTGTGAACAGAATCTTTATAGAACTGACCGGCCGATACTGCTTTTTCGTCGGCCAGATGCATGGTAAAATCGGGATCGCTATAGCTGCCGCCAAATTGCCAGACGACGGCCTGGAAGATCCAGGCAATATAGCTGCCGCCATTGGGGTGTACGAAAGCCGGAACTTTTACCGTATCACCGTCCATCTCGGTCAGTTTGGGCGCCCATTCCATAAACTCCGCCCAGGTTTCTGGGCCCCGATCCGGCAGACCGGCCGCTGCCCATTTGGCTTTGTTGTAATAAAAGAGCGGTGTACTGCGCGCAAATGGAATCCAGTAATGTTTGTTCTGGCGCACCCCTTCGTTGATGAGCGAATCTTGATAGTCGCTCAGATCGGCGTTGGCCGTGGTCAGCAGATCATCCAATGGCAAGAGCGCTTTGTTTAGATAGAACTTGAACCACCAGACATCACTTAATAGTGAAATATCGGGGGCGTTCTGGGCTTGGATTGCTGCGGTCAGCTTCTGCGCGGTCTCTTCATAACTACCCTGAAATTGATAGTCGAGCGCAACATCGCCTTGACTTTCATTGAACTTTTTCACCAATGCGGTCTCTGCTTCGCCGTTTTTGCCCGTAAAGCTGCTCCACAATACCACCGTTGTTTTCTCTTTGGCTGGTGCATTGACGGCGGTACTGCCTGTCGTCGCTGGTGCAACTGGCGCGCAGGCGGCCAAGGCAACCATGCCCACCCCTGCACCCAACCCTTTTAGCAGATGGCGCCGAGAAATTTGAGGAGGGGAAAATTGGTGACGAGAAATTTGATGACGGTTTAATCGAGATTGCGACATACGTAAATTCCTTTTTGGGTAAATTTGATGTAGTAACCGTAGCTGTTTTATGAATTTCTGGTTGTGGCCTGTGCTTTATCCTTTAACCGCACCCGCCGCGAGACCAGCCACAATATAGCGTTGGGCGTAGAGAAAGACGATGACCACTGGTAAGACAACAAACAAGGTGCCCGCCATAACAATGCCCCATTCAATGGCGCCTTGTTCGACCATCAACCAGTAGATCCCAATGGGCAACACGCGCATGGTTTGCGTATTGGTAACAATCAACGGCCAGAGAAATTCATTCCATTTGCCAACCAGGCTCAGCATGGCAAATGAGATGATCGCTGGTTGGGCCAGCGGCCATACAATGGATCGCAATGTGCGTAGATGACCTGCGCCATCGACTTTGGCCGCGTCCAAAATATCGGGCGGCAAGGTGCGATAGTATTGGCGTAATAAGAAGGTGCCATAAGCCACCGATGCGCCCGGTACGATGAGACCCTGATAGGTGTTGATCCAACCCAGCTTGGCGACTGTCAGATAATTGGGCAAGATTGTGACTTCGTCGGGCACCATCAGCGCGGCCAACAGCAGTAAGAAGAGCCATTCTTTCTTCGGAAAGCGCAGAAAGACAAAGGCATAAGCGGATGTGACCGCAAACAAAACCTCAAAACCGCTGCCAAAAAGTGTAATGATGATCGTATTGAGATAATAGCGACCAAAAGGCGCCGAACCCCAGGCCGCGGTGAAATTTCCGAAGGTTGGATGAGCCGGAATCCAGGTTGGTGGCACCTGATAAACTTCCGCGGCTTGTTTAAATGCCCCGATGATCATCCAATAGACGGGTAAGCCGATCAGCACAACAGCAAGTATCATGCCCAAGTAGGCGGCGATGGCCAGTCGCTTGGAAGTGCGCTGCCCTGCCCAATGCGATACGATCTGCGGCTTGTCGATCATAGAGACGCTGTGTAAAATATTTTCTTGGGTTGGCGTTTTTCCCGTGGTTACCATACTTACTTTGTCAACTTTCAAAGCTCAAATTTTGCAACTCAACTGTAATAAACTTTGCGCTGTGTGTAGCGCATTTGAACCATCGTAAAGATCAGCATGGCGCCGAAGAGTACAACGGCCGTAACCCCAGCGCGCCCGGCGTTGAAGCCCACAAAGCCCTCCTGGTAGAGATAATAAATCAACGTTGTCGTTGCATCGACGGGGCCACCGTTCGTCATCACTTTGATCACATCAAAAGTTTGGAAGGTAGCCAGAATGGTGGTCAGAACCAGAAAAAACATGACCGGCGACAACCCAGGGATGGTCACGTGCCGAAAACGCGCCCAATTCGACGCTCCATCAACAAGCGCGGCTTCGTATAGCTCGCGCGGGATCGCCTGGAGACCCGCCAGGTAGATGACAACGGCATACCCGAGATTCTTCCAGACGTAGACGATCACAACGGCGGGCATTGCCCAGTGCGGGTCAAGCAACCAGTTGGGGGAGCGCAGCCCTACGGCACGAATCAATACATCTAAGAGCCCATAGCGCGGGTCAAGAATATAGATCCAGACAATACCAATGGCCGCGCCGCTGAGCATGACCGGGCTAAAGATAATGCTGCGCGCCACCGTACGCCCGCGTAACGGTTGATTGAGGAGCAGCGCCAGGAGTAGGGCGAGGCTGCATGTCAGACCGACTGCAGCGATCGTAAAACTGATCGTGTTGGTAATAATTTTGCCAAAATCCGGGGAAGTGAAGAGCTCCTGATAATTACCCAGGCCAACCCATAGTTTAACTGGTGCGAGCAGATCCCAACGGACAAAACTCAAATAGCCGTTGTAGAGGAGCGGCCAGTAGGTGAAGATAAAAAATAAGCCAAGATTGGGGCCGACCAATAAGAGAAAGAGTAGCCATTCGTGTCTTTCTGTCGCGGAGCCAAGACGTGATCGGGGGCGCGATGGTGGGCTTGGTCTCTGGATTAGGCGTGTCTGCGAGGAGGTATTCAAAAACATTGGCCTTTCTGAGCCGTGAGAGATTGTCGGCGCAAAACCGGGTAGCTTGCGCTACGGTTTTGCGAATCTCACCGTATCATAGGGGCCAATGCTTAACGATAAAATGATGAATGGTTAATTGTCTTTTAAGGGGATAAAAATTTTTGGATCAGGAATGACAGAAAGATTAACAGAGTACGGAGCCTAAACCGCCCCGCTGAGCATCAACAACCAGCGCCACAGCCACAAGGTCGCCATCCCCAGCCCAATCGTCAGCAATAAATTTTTGCTGCGCCACGCCACAAGCGCCGCTACGATGCTCGCGATTAAATAGCTGTTCTGAACATGCAGATCGAGTGTTTTGCCATCGGGTATGAGGATCGCAGGCACAATAATGGCCGTCAAGACGGCGGGCGGAATATACCGCATGGCATTCAAAATTGTTGCCGGCAACGGTATGCGGGTGACAAGCACGAGGATTGGATAACGCACGAGAAACGTCACCAGCGCCATGCCAATAATCAAGATCAGTTCACGTTGGGTCATGGGCTGAAAATCCTTTGTCGTGGGTTTTATCCGTTCTCTGCCACCATTCGACCGCCACCCCAGCCGTAACGGCCAGCAATGCGGCCAGAATTAGCCCTAATTTATTGGGCAAGCCATAAAACAAGATTGAAGTGATCCCGGCGATTGCCACACAAATGACGATGGCCCGATTGCGTAACATCGGCACCAACATACCGGTAAACGTGACCACCATCGCGAAATCAAGTCCCCAACGGCCTGGATTGTGGATCGCCTGGCCCGCACGAATCCCAATATACGTGCAAAGTTGCCAGTTGAGATACATCGGCAAAGCTGAGCCCAGAAAGAACCACTGTTTATAGGGTGACGCATCGGGCGCATTATAGCGATTGATCACGACCACATAGGTCTCGTCGGTAAGCCAGAAGGCGAGCGGCAATAACCAGCGATGCGGCAGCGTCTTCATATGGGGTGCCAAGGAGGCGCTGTACAGGCTGTGGCGCAGGTTAACGATAAACGTCGTTAGCACAATAATCGCCGTGCTCGCCCCACTTGCCACCAATCCCGCGGCGATAAATTGGGCCGAACCGGCAAATACAAAAGCCGACATGGCGCTGGCCCCAGCGGGTGAAATACCCTGGGTCATGGCCAGCGCGCCAAAGATCATCCCAAACGGGATCGCCCCAATGATCAGCGGAATCGTCGCGCGGAAGCCCGCCCAGAATTCAGATAGGCGAGTTACTGCGCGCCCATCTGAATTCTCTATGATTGTCTCGGTTATTACCTCGGTCATTGCACACTCGTATAAAAAAGATGAGACTTATCAATTTGATGCAGAGAAAAGCAGAGCGTAAAGGCAAGTTCAATACGCAGTGCTAAGCTTAAACTGTCTGGCCTGCCTTGCTCTGCAGCTCTGCGTTTGTTGTGAACTACATCGCGGATCTTACCCGCGAACACTATGAAATAGAGCACCCTGAACGGCGAATGAATAATCAGGCGCTACTTGCAGCGCGGTGCGCACTTCTTGCGGTGCGCCGTCGAAAAGGGTTTTGATCATGTTGACATTCAAGGTGGGGGTCGCCATACGGACCACCCAGGCGTTGAACTCCAACTGCACATCCCAGGTAAACGCAACCTCTGCCTGGAAATTGGCGGCTGCCAGCATGCTCAACCACTGGGTTGTTGTATGATCGCGCACGTGAGACGGATCGCGCAGCAATTCTAATGCCTGCACAAAAGTGTCGGCCGTAAAGTCGTCAAATGAAACCACATCGGACAAAATGAATTGCCCGCCCGGCCGCAATACCCGGCGAAACTCGCGCAAGGCATTTTGTGGATGCGGCCAATGGTGCGCGCTGTAGCGTGAAACCACCACGTCGAATTCCCCATCGGCAAAGTTTAACTTTTCGGCGTCGCCCTGGCGAAATTCAATGTTGGCCAGGTTGCGTTCACTGGCCAACAGGCGACCCTGCGCCAACATACCCTCCGTAAAATCGACGGCAATCACCTGGGCGACATGCGGGGCAAAGTTGAGCGCAGTGTGGCCAGTCCCACAGCCGACATCCAACACGCGCTCGGCGCCGGTCAAATGGGCGATCTTGACCATCTCCTTTAGATCGATGCCCTGGGCATGGACCGTGCTGGTGCTATAATTCGCCGCCACCTGCCCAAACTGGTGTTGGACGCTGCTTTTTATATCTTTGGTTTGATTGTTGCTCATATGAACCTCAGGTTGTAGGTCAGCCCTGTTCGGGTGACAGTTAATCGATTGTTACTTGTTTGTATATTCCGCCGGCGCAAAGAAGACCAACACCGCTAGCGCTTCGGTGATCGTGTGAAAGTGATGTTGCGCATTGGCCGCGACATAGATGATCGAGCCCGTCGAAACCTGGCGATCCTCGCCATCGACCTGGATCGTGCCACTGCCGCTCACCACACAATAAACCTCATCCTCGGTGTGCGGCAACTGCTGATCTATGCCACCGGCTGGCAGCGTATATAACCCCATACTCAATGTGGGTGTACGCAAGAATTCAAGCCAGGCTTTTCCCTGCTTTTGGCTCTCTTGTAGCAGATCAATTACTTCATAGGCTTGCATCATTTCCTCCCTTGGTAGCGGCATTGCGCTACTTGGCGATCAACCAGACCCCGAATAACACGACAAAGACACCGAGCATTTTTGTCCAATCGAGTGGCCGCACCGTCGCACCGAGTAAGCCAAACTGATCCAACAGCGCGGCTAACAAAAATTGCGAGGCTAGGATAATGGTAAAGGTCGTGATCAACCCCAGCCGCGAAGTTGAATAGCCAATCGCCCCCACAATGATCAAGCCCAAAAGGCCGGATGTCAGCGTATAGGCCGGCACCCGTTGCCAGGCGCTTAAATTGCCGCCCCGCAGCCAGAGCATGACCACTCCAACGAGTAGACCGCCGCTGCCATAGGTGATAAAAACGCTTTCCAAGGTGCCAATCGATTGACTCATGGCGCCCATAAATTGGCTTTGTAAGGTAACGGCGATCCCGGCCAGTGCGGCAATTGCGACCAAGACCCAGAAATTGGTCACAAGACTTTTTCTCCTATGGCCTGCGTCAACAATTCACCGATCACGCCGACTGCTTTGTCGATGGTCGCTTCATCGCTCATGGTGAAGTTGAGGCGCATGGTGGCTAGACCGTCGCCGCGGTTGATGTAAAAGAATTTGCCGGGCACAAAAGCCACTTTGCGCTCAATGGCCTGCCAATAGACTGGCTCTAGATCCAACTGTGCCGGTCCTTCCACCCAAATAAACATCCCGCCTTCCGGCTGCGACCAGGTGAATCCTTCGGGCAAATGGCGATCAAGCGCCTGTAACATGGCTTGTTGTTTTGGTTTATAGAGCTTGATGATATTGGGTAGATGGCGCTGTAAATACCCCCCGCCCACATACTCCGCGGCCAACGCCTGGTTATAGGTGCTGGTGTGCAGATCAACGCCTTGCTTGACAATCACCAGCCATTGATGGATCAGTGCCGGGGCCACACAAAAGCCAATGCGTAGCCCAGGTGCAAAGGTTTTGGACAGTGTGCTCACGTAGACCACATGCTCGGGCGCAAATTGTTTGATCGGCGGCACAGCTTCCCCTGTATAGCGCAAATCACTATAGGGATCATCCTCAACCAGCAGTGTATTATATTGTTGAATAATTTTTGCCACCTGTTGGCGGCGCGCCAGCGGCAAAGTGCGGCCAGTTGGGTTTTGAAAGGTGGGCGCCAGATAGATAAACTTGACGGGAGCCGCTTGTAACACAGCTTCCAACGCCTCGGGGATCAAGCCATCTTCGTCGGTTGCCATCTGTACATACTGGGGCTCATAGGGTGTAAAAGCCTGCAACGCCCCCACATAGGTCGGCGCTTCTACGGCGACGCGATCGCCTTTGCCTATCAAAATTTTGCCCATCGCATCCAAGACGCCTTGTGAACCACTGGCAATCAGAATCTCTTGGGCGGTGGTTTGGACCCCTTTGACGGCTAGATGGTCAACGAGCGCCTCACGCAATGGCCCGAAGCCTTCGGTGGCATCATATTGGAACGCCCCGGAGCCATACTTTTCCTGCACAATCGTGGTCAATTCGCGCAGAATTTCCATTGGGAAGCTTTGCGGCGCCGGAATGCCACCGGCCAGCGAAACCATGCCCGGTTGCGCCACGACCTTCAAAATTTCGCGAATCGCATTCACCCCCATCAATTGGGTGCGCGGGGCCAGCAGATGTTCAAAATTCATATAAACTCCTGTTCATGATTGGCTGCATATTTACAAATGCTCGATTAACCGTCGGTCAGCCCTGCTCGGGTGACAGCCGTTCTGATACCCGCTATAACATCAGCTCGCCGCGGATCACGGTTACAGCGCTCCCACCAACTTTGACGGTTTCAATCTGATCGCGTGGGCCAACAACTTCCACTTGCGCTTGACCGGGACGCTGCATCCAATGCCCCTGTTCGGCGACAAACGTTGGCGTATCGATCAGACTGTAATGCCAGAGATAGGCGGCCATCCCACCGGTCGCCGAGCCGGTGAAGGGATCTTCGGTGAAATCAATGTGGCGCGCAAAGGTGTGCCCGCTAGGGGTGGCGCCTTGGCGACAAAAGACGTGTGTACTAAAGAAATCCGCCGCCTCTCGAAATTTCCGATAGGCGGGTAGATTAAAAGTGATCTTGCGCAGTGCGGCCAGGTTGCGCACCGGAATCATCAATTGTGGTGTGCCGGTGCTCACCGTTTGCAACGGTACATCGGGCACCAGATCATCCGCATCCAAACCCCAAATTGGCAGCACAAGCGCGGGATCGTATTGGGCCAGGAATTGTGGTTTACGCTGGCTCATCACCACCTGTTGGACGATGTTGTTTTGTGCGAACACCTCCACGGTAATTGGCCCATCGCGCAATTCTAGACTGATCTTGGTGACCTCACCCTGCAAGGCCAAGCGGTTTGTCGTCACCAACGCAAAAATGGTGGCGATGGTAGGGTGGCCGGCCAGCGGAATCTCGGATTCCGGGGTAAAATAGCGGGCGCGCACGTCGGCAATTTGTGAACGCAGGACAAAGGCCGTTTCGGATAAGTTATTTTCCAAGGCAATTGCCTGCATGGTTGGCGCATCTAGATCGTCCGCATCAAAGATAATGGCGCAGGGATTGCCGCCCAATGGGCTGGTTGTGAACGCATCGACTTGCATAAATGGATAAGTTCGCATAGCTGTTTCCTTGGCGTTAGAGTACTTTTTGAATCTCGGCAAAATGTTCCGCACGATGCGCATGGCGTGGCAAATTAAACGGGTTGCCGGCGGCATGAATCGCGTCAATGAGGCTGTCGGGCAATGCTTCAATCCGTTGATCTAACCTGGTGGCTGTCTCAAGCCATAATTGCCTGGCTGCAACTGGCGTGATCGCGTTTGCCATCCGCTGCACAACCTCGTTCGCAACCTCGATATCCATCGCCGACAGTTTGACACCCGTTTTCTCAAATTGTTCAAGCAGCACGAGGGCGCGCAAATCCCAAAAGGCCAAATGGACTAAGGTTGCCGCAATGGTCCACCCATGGCTCACTTCGCGCTGTAGCTCGGCTTCCGTGCGTTGCGCCAATAACTGGTTTAGTTGCTCGCTGGTCTCTACATTCTTCGCTTGAAATGCTCGGTCTGTCATAACGATGCCTCCTTGGCTGGGTATGGATTGCACGTATCCCTACGTAGGTGGGTTTCGCACTCCATAATAGCATGGTGATAATCATTTATTTCGGCCATTGGCGGGCGTGCCGCATCGCGCCCAACGGGCACCCGATTCGACGCCTGATATAAGAAACCTGCTGAAGCAGGTTGGCTGAGCCGTGACCGATTTATTTGGTTAATGCCCATCAATGGTCCTGCTAGGTTTACACCTTTTCAAACCAAGGGCGTCCAATCACTGGGCTGGGGATTGCGCAGATCGGCGCGTTGTAGACACTCACGAATTAAGTTGCCCAACACTTCAATGCCGCTGCGAATGGTCTCTACCCCTTGGTTGCCAAAACAGACGCGCAAATGATAGTTTGTGCTGGGTTGGACTAAAAATACATCCCCAGGCGCAAAGGCCCAGCCCTGTTGCAATGTGAGTTGGTGCAAATTGCTCAGCGCATGGTGGCGTGGCAGGGTAAGCCAACAACAAAAGCCGCCGACCGGCTTGGTCCAGGTAACGGTGTGGGGCATACGATGTTGTAACGCCGCCAGCAGCGCATCGCGCCGTTCGCGATAGATCGGTAGCACGCGCCGTAAATGTTTTTGTAAACCGCGCGTCGCCAAGAAATTCGCCATCATGCGTTGCGAGAGCGGTGGGCTACAGAGATCGGTGGCGCGGCGCATGGTGAGCAAGTTTTGATGAAGCGGTGGCGGTGCCACAACATACCCCAGCCGTAACCCCGGCATAAAGGTTTTTGAAAAACTGCTCGTATGGATCACCATCCCGGTGCGATCCAGCGCCTTGAGCGCTGGCGGCGCCGGCTGGTCATAGGCGAGTGGTGCATAGATGTCATCTTCCACCAGTAAGAAATTATGTCGCTCGGCCAGTGCCAATAGCGCCTGGCGTCGTGCGAGTGACATGCAGAGCCCCGTTGGGTTCTGAAAACTTGGGATTGTGTAGAAGAACCGTGGCCGGTGTTGGATGGCCAGGCGCTCCAGCACATCAAGTTCGGGCCCTTCTGCATCCAACGGCGCCCCAATCACCTGGACACCGTGGGCTTTCAAGACGTGCAACGCCCCAAGATAGGTTGGCTGTTCGACGAGCACACTGTCCCCTGGGCGGCATAAGGTTTGGGTAATCAGCGAAAGGCTTTGGGTTACCCCGGAAGTGATGAGAATGTCATCCGGCAATACTCGAATGCCCCGCTCTTCTAGTTGGTTGGCCACTTCGATGCGCAAAAAGGGATCACCTTGCGATGAACTGTATGAGACCAACGCGCTGGCCTGATGGCGCAGCTCATTCAGGGTGTTCCAGAATTCATCGACAGGAAATAAGGCTGGATCGGGCGAAGCGCTGGCCATGGACCGCACACCGACAATTTCATTGATCTGGAGAATGTCGCCAATCACGGCATCCGGTGTGAGTTGCTGGCTTGATAAACGCATCGCGGCGTTGGGTTGCATTGTCTGGCTGACAAACGTGCCCCGTCCCGTCGTCGCTTCAATCCAGCCACCGGTTTGTAGCTCGTTATAAGCATTTTGAATGGTCACCCGCGTGACGCCTAATTCCTGGGCAAATTGTCGAATGGTGGGCAGGCGCGCACCAGGTGGCAGGCGATGGCTGCTGATCCGATCTTTGACCTGTTCGACGATCTGCTGGTAGAGGGCGACGTGACCCGTACGCTCTAGTTGGATAGCAAGCGACATAGGACATTTTACCTGTTGTACTATAGATGATTAGGATAAGGGAGCCAATGTCTCACCGAGCAAGGCAGGCCAATGACTAGATTGTACCGGTAATATTAAGAGGCTGCAAGAGACAAGTTGGGGCAAATAGGTAGGACAATGTGGGAGAGTGGGATAGGAGACAGGGAACCGAGGAGACAAGAAGATAAGCAGACAAAAAGCGCGGTAAGCTGTAATTGCCCTACTAGCGACCTGCCACTTTATTCGCAACAGGGTTAAAACCCGCGCCCAGCGGAGCATTTTTGCAGATTAAAAAATAAACAGACAATAAGCCGCCATAGTGGAGGGGTAGGTGGGCAGGAGGGGCAAACACTGGGAGAGTTTGCTTGCTGTGCACATGGGCAAATTTTTACGATGTACGATCTTCGTTGCTTCCTAACGCGGAAAGCGAGTAGAGTGATGGGCGATGTGCGGCATGAAACAGGGGACGTCTCATGCCGCACATTACTGAGTCTACTCCGCTACTTGATGACGACCGGCAGATAGATCACATTGTCTGGGCTGGCTGGCACTTCGGGATCGACCTCCACGAGATAGCTATCCACTAACGCCGCGGTTTCGGTTGCATCGACGCCGCCCGCTTCGGCGGCAGTGACTTTCACCTTGCTGGCATAGACATCGACCTGGAGGGTGAAGCCGTTACGCGACATCAAGCCGATGCGGAAAGCTTGCGTCAGGTACTGGTGCTTGTCCCAGAGTTGATTGCTGCCGGGCAGGGCGCTGTTGGGCACGCTCAGCTTGCTGCCCACCTGGCCAGGCGTGATATCGGCGTTGAGCAGATAGTTGTTGTTGGTCAGCTTGGTCACGCGGAACGAGACGTTGCGCAACGCGTTGCCTTCGTTTTTCAGCTTCAAGGTCAAGACTACGACGCCCTTAGGTGATTGGTCAGGATAGGTGGCATCCGGTGCGGTCGTCGAACTGGTGGTCTTAAAACTCACCTGCTCGAGTTGGCTATTGACCTTCCCGGGTGTGGGCGTCGGTGTGGGCGTCTTGGTCGGTGTGGGCGTCTTGGTCGGCGTTGGTGTCTTGGTCGGCGTCTTGGTCGGCGTTGGTGTTTTGGTCTTCGTGGCGGTTGGTAGCGCCGTTGGGGTCTTCGTCGCGGTCGCTGGTGTTACTGGTGTGTTAGTCGCGGTCTCTGGTGTCACTGGCGTGTTGGTCGCCGTGGCTGGTGTCACTGGCGTGTTGGTCGCGGTCGCTGGTGTCACCGGCGTGTTGGTTGCCGTGGCTGGTGTCACTGGTGTGTTGGTCGCCGTGGCTGGCGTCACTGGTGTGTTGGTCGCGGTCGCTGGTGTTACTGGCGTGTTGGTCGCGGTCGCTGGCGTCACTGGTGTAGGTGTAGCGGTTGCTGGTGTCACCGGTGTATTGGTGGCCGTCGGTGTCACCGGCGTCGGTGTGGCGGATTGGGTGATGGTGAAATCCGCGTTCGAGATATCGAAAAAGATATTGGTCGCACAGACAACTTGCACGCGCGCCGTCGTGGTGGCAATGTTTGGCGCGGTCACGCTGGCCGTACCATTGTTCGGAACGCCGGTGGCTAAGGTTGTCGGGTAGGTAAAGCCACCGTCAGTCGAGAGCAGAATGTTGACGGTTGCGCAACTGACCGGCGCTACGTCGGTGCTGGCGACATTCCAGGTTACCGTTTGCGCCGCGCCACCAGTCCAAGTGACGGCTGTATTCGGCGCGGTGACCAAGAACGGGCCAGCCGCGGTCGTTACATTAAAAGTAACACTGGCGTAATCTACGCCGCCGCCACCCGCTCTGTTGTCACGTGCGGTCAGCCGGAAGTTCAGGGCACGGCTGATATTGGGCAAAATTTCGCCAAGCGTGCTGGTATTGTTGACAATGTCGGACCACTGGGGGAAGGTGCGCGACGGGCTGGTGACCGGCGGGAAGGAGCGGAAGAAGGGCGCTTCGAGTGGATTGTTGGCCAAGCTGGGGGCAGGGCTTAGGTCGTGTTCTTCCCAACTATAGGTCAGCGCATCACCGTTCGGATCAGTGGCTGAGCCGGTCAGTGTAAAGGGGGTTTGCTTGGGGATGGTAAAACCGCCGGATCCCGCAGAGACCACAGGTGGGGCATTGCCGGTAGTGGTTATATTCGGACAGGTGTTGCCGTCACCCAGCGTCGAAAAGGCGACAATTTGCTCAAAGCTGTTCGTATTGAAAAAGGGATCGTTATGCGGGGCCACATTATCCGTGCCACACACGCCGGCATAGCTCATGATGGTTGAACCGCTCCCCGGCTCATACGCGCTTGAAGCATCCCAACTGCCGATGCAGTTAGCATAGGCAGTATTGAAGATATGCGTGGCCTCAAACTGGTGTCCAATCTCGTGCGCCACAAAATCGACAATAAACGGATCACCCGCAGGGTTAGATTTGCCGCTGTTGCCTTTTCCCTTTCGATCAGAGGTGCAAACCGAAGCCAAAGAAGCAACTCCACCAACAGGGGACGTGGTCAGGACATGGCCAATATCATAATTGGTGCTGCCGATCACGGCATCCAGATTGGCTTGATTCTCATCCAGCATCGTGTCCGCGTCGGCGTTGGTATACGGATCAGGTTCAGCGGTATAGATCAGCAAATTATTATTGGCAACCAGGATGAAGCGGATCGCGACTTCGGTCTCATAGATGCCATTTAGGCGGTTCACGACCGTCGTAATCGAGGCCATCGCATCTGCCGCGTTTGGGGGATTAGGCTGACTCACAAACGCGGTATAGTCCGCATTAGAGGCCATCGCCAGGCGATAGGTGCGCAGTTGTGTGCCGGCTGAGCTTACCGCCGTGCTTGCCGCCGCCCCAATTGCTTGGTTGCTGAGCTTATCGGTGCTCAATAGTGGGGCTTCCTTAAACGGGTTTCCTGTTAAGTCACGCTTGAAATAGCTGATATAGTTGACGGTATCCTGCCGGCTATACGGGTCGATGTACACGGTACCGTTGGCCGAAAGAATCATGGCATGGAAGCCGGCTACCGTCCAGTCAAAACGCACGGTGGCCGTAGAATCGTCGATACCTTGGCCGGCATAGGTCTTGATCTCGGGGAATTTGGCGGCCAGTTCTGGTTCCATGATCGGCGATTCCACAATCCGGAAGCGACCAGACGTGCCATCGGGGAGCGGCAGGCTGAAGATCACCTGGGCGCTCTGGGCCGTGGCGCTCCGTTCCAATGGCGTTGCTTGCAGCAACTGCTGCAAGGCGTTCACGTTTAAAGTGACGGCGCGATATTTTTGGGGGATGATCACGCGCTCCCCTTGGGCGGAGATCGCGCTGGGTGCGGTATCCGCCCAGATCGGGTCGTTCGCGCCATTCGCCAGTAAGGGCAGATAGATCTGGTGCGGCGCGAGCGGGTCGTTAGGCGACGCCGGTTCCGCTTGCGCGTTAGCGCTGGCGGCTAAGCCAACGGAGCTAGAGATCGCCAGCACAAGCAACAGACAGATCAGCGCGACAAGCTGGCGAGTAAAGTGGTGCAAAATATTGGAGCGAACCATAAAACCTTTCTCCTCTAATAATAAAATACAGGGTGCATTTCAGGATAGGTGACTTGGTGTAGCGTAAGTTTTTAGTGAATGCTCCTCCTTAGTGATGAGACTAATGGGCCTTCAAGGGGCGGTAGCATGATGGCTGAGACGCCCAATCGAATAACCCTCCCCCGCCCTTTTCCGGCTGTCCTTCGACAAGCTCAGGGTACGTCCGGTGAGCCTGTCGAACCGTTGGCGCCTGAAAAGGGCGGGGGAGGATGGGACCGCTACTTCATGACGACCGGCAGATAAACGTTTTGCATAATGTCTTCCGCAAGCGGTTTCGGCTGGAGGAAGACCGGCAAGCGCAAGGGACGGGCGCCGGCCTGTTGCACACCGGCAGACTGGACGACCGCGGCCCCGCCGCAATCCCAGACATAGCCAGCGAAAGCCTTGGTCGTCAGGAACTTGGCCCAACTGCCCTTGCCGTGGTCACTCAACTTGTACTGTTGGCAGTAGGCGTCGAGTGCGCCGTAGGCGCCATTGGGATAGGTAATCGACAAACCGTGATAGTTGCTGTAGTCCCACACCGGCGTGCGGCCCTTTAGCACCGCCTTTTTGCTGATCACGGCCGTGTCGATGGCGGCCTGGAGGGCCGTTGCTTCGTTGACCGCGATGCCGGCGGTTTTGACCCGTTGTGCGAAGTCCCATAGATCAAGCTCGCCATACGCATCCGATGTGGCATCGCCTTGTGACGGGCTGCCAGCGAAAGCTTGCGTCGCGTTGCGAATCGTGGTCAGGGTCGCCAGATTGGCACCCATCAACCCAGTGGCGAAGGCATCCAGCCGCGTTTTCACCGCGTCAAGCTGGTTGGTCTGGATCAGCCCGAAGGTGTACGGGGTTTGCGTGTTGGTCACCGGGTAGGCTTGAATGATGCGCTTGGCAACCTGCTCCACGGTGTCGGTCGCGGTCAGATCCTTAAAATATTCGGGGTATTGCAGCGCCGTCCAGCTAATCGACTGAAAGGCGGTAATGTAGGTAGCGTAGTCCTTCAGATCGTAGACATTCTCCAATAATCCCATCAAACAGGACTCGTAGGCGAAGATGTCCAGCTTGCGTTCCCCGTTGCGCGTGATCTGGGCAAGCGCCGAACGCAACTCTGCCGGTGTGAGCTGATCGTCAATCGCCTTGCCGCCCACATCATGATGATCCCAACTGGTGCCACTGATGCCGCCGCCGTGGTCATCCACGGATAGATAGTAGTGGTCGGCGGGGTAGTTGGTCATCGCCCAGTTGGCGAAATCGACTAAGGTTTTGGGGTCGCCCATGTTCGTTTCGGGCAAGGTCCACTTGTTGACGCCCAGGGTGTAAGCGCCGTTAGGCTGGACGACATAGCGGGTGACATCACTCGCCGCCCCGCCATAGTTCGGCCCGTCGATCAACACCACGACATTCATGATGGTCTGCTTGGCGCCCATAAAACTTTCCATCGCTTGGACGACTTTTTCGTAGGTCGCTTTATCCCAACAACTGGCAGGGTTGCCCGCTTCCACACACTTCTGGTCCTCGCCATTTAATAACAGGATAAGCGTCCAAGGTTTGTTGCCGCTTGACGTCTGGGTCGGCGGGGTGAAGCTCGGCTGCACGGCGGGCGGGGTGACGGTCTCACCGCACTGGGCCTTGATCGTGTAGAAGGCGTTCGGGCCATCTTCGTTGTAATTGCGCGCATACACGTAATAGGTGGCATTGGGGAGCGTGTTGGTATAGACGAGCAGCGAATCAAGCGACTTGCCATCATCGTCGTTTTCTGCCACCTTGTTCCCGGCGGCGTCGACGAGGATAAGATATGAATCTGCGCCGGAGGCAGGATTGAGTTTGGCCGCATCTGTGGTAATCACCAACTTGCCGACGGGGATGCGATCCAGTTTGAAGAGATCAAGGTCTTTGTTAACAGTGCCAGCCACATCGCCAAATACCCCGGCTTTGCTCTGGTTGCAGGCCAACAGGGTGGCCGTGGCAAAGGTGTCGTTGGGTTCGTTGGCGTCGCGGGGGGCGGCAGCATCTGTGCTAACGGCGTCAATCGACGCGGCTTGGCCTGTAGCGCTGGTTGGATTGCGCGCGGCCTTGCCCACGCTGTATATGACGACGTTGTCCAAAAGCAAGGTGGTCGGCAGGCTAGCATTCTGGCTCAACTCGATCACCAAAGCGACCGCCTGACCGTGCAACGTGTCGAGCAGGGTTTGGGGGATACTGTAGCCAAAGTGGTCGAAGGTTTTGCCATCACGGGCGAACTCGGGCACATGGTTCACATCCCAGCAGCCCACATCCGCCAATAGGGTAGTGGGGTTGCCGACCGGCGTCAGACTGACACAAAAGTTGTCGGTATTGGGAATGGTTTCGGTGGTCGAAATGGCATAGTCGAAATAGATGTTTACATCCGTGGCGTCATTCGGCACCGTAAAGTTCTGCGACAACTGTTGGTTACCCGTGACCACAGCCGCACCGTTTACGGCGGTGACATCCCCGGTTTTTCCGCTGGGCGCTTGTTTGCTCCAGCTGGTCAAGCCATTGGCAAAGTCGCCATTGGTGAGATCAAGCCCGGCGGCTTCAAAGCTGACCTCTGGCGGGACGACGGCGCTTTGAGCCTGCGCTTCGACGGCCAGTTCATCGACGAAGAGACCACCCGCGGCGTTCGCATTGTTGCTTTCGAAATACCAGGCCAGATAAACCTGTGAACGTCCAGCGAACGGCGTCAAGTCGAAGCTGCCCTTCTCCCACGCGTTACCCGAATCACCGCTCCACCAATCGCAATTGTCGAAGTTGACGTCAGCTTGGGTGATGTTGGCCAACGCTTTGTCACTGGCGAAGGCGCAGAAGGCCAACCAATCGTCATTGTTGGGATTTTCATCATCGCTATAGAGTAAGTTATAGTTGACACTATAGGCGACATCGGCGGCCACCTGTTGGCTCAAATCGATTGGCCCGGAGAACAGCCAGCTTTTTGCGCCAGCCAGATAACTGTGGTCCGGCGTCGGTGAAACTGAGGTCGTCGATAGCGGGTTGGCCGCGTCGTCGTTTAATCCGGTGGTAGTGACCCAGGCGCTGCTCGCTGGGGTTGCCGTCACTTTCCAGCGCGGGTTGCTCGGCAACCCCAGCGTGTCAAAGGATTCCGTAATGATTCGGGTCCAGTCCACAAAGTCGTTCTCTGGATCGGTTAACTGCACCTCGGTGTCATTGGTCCACACGGCCAACTCATCAATGAAGGGACCCGCGTGGGACGCATCGTTGCTGCTATCACTCTGGAAGACAAAGGCGACATAGACATCGGACGCGCCGAGAAAGCCATCCAAGTTGAGGCTGTCATATTCCCAGCCATCCGTTTTTCCGTATAACCAGCTACAATCCATTTCCTGGTCAAAATCACTTGGCGCCGGCGCCCCGGTGAAGCTAGCGACACAGACGCCAAGCCAGTCGCCTTCCTCGATGTCATAGTTGAGCGAGAAATCGAGTTCGGCCGCTTTCCACGCAGTGAGATCAAGCGGCCCGCGAATCATCCATGTGTCCATGTTGTCGGGATAGGTACCGCTGATCGGGTCGGTTGCATCAACGCCAGCCGCTGCCGGCCAAACTGAGTTGAGCGAGGCCGGGTTATAACCAACATCGGACGTGATCGTCGTGCTGCCCCAAACCTGGTCCAAGTCGCCACGGTAGAGCGCCCAGTCGGTGGGGAAACTCTCAAACGAATCCGTGATAAGGGTCGTCCAGCCAACGGCATTCGAACCTTGCGCCGAACGCGCTTTGCGTGCTGGTGTCTGGGGGTGGGCTTGCGGAGTGCGCAATTGCACCAGGTGGTTCGGGCGGGCTTTGCTGCTGGTGGCTTTGTGTTGGGGCGCTGCACGCTGGATAGGCGCAGCCGTTGCCTGTCCAGCGTTGCTGAGTAGCAGCGTCAGAATTACCATCATCTTCATTAGCTTTACAAAAGGTCTGGTCATCTTGCTTCCTTAATATGGTTGATGGCGCGGCACTGATAAAAGCCGCCACTCAAAAAATAAAATACTAGCTTATAATTTTCTTAACAACGCAGGGCCATCCATACCCGGTGCCAGGTTAATAAGATCCCTATTGTTAAAACTTCGTCTACTATTCGCGGATTATGTGGATTTTTAATCTATGGAATGCCTGTAACCCCTGTTACGGCTTCTCTGAAGGTGAGTAGCTACAATTTCCTCGTCTCCTGTTCCGGTGGTATGATCTGGTTTTGCATCTCTAGCAATTCGGCGCGCACAGCGGCCAACAAGTCGTCAATATCGGCAAAGCCGCGGTGTTGGCCATTGGTTGGCGTCGCCATCATATAGCGCTGGATCATTGCCTGCGTCGTTATGCTATATTCAACCTGACTGCGGATAATCAGCGTGTAATGCCTCACCGGATTCGCTTTCATGCGTCTATCATACGCGGCGAACGCTAATGAAACGCTAGAACTCGCCCCCCAAAGCGCAACAAAACGCTAGAGTTATCTTCAATCTCTATTCTGGCAGAAAGCAACATGAGCGAACTCCTACGAATGACCCTCTTCGGATCACCGAGCGTCTTATTGGGCGGCCAACCGCTGACCGGTTTCGTCCACAACAAAGCTCAAGCCTTGTTCTTTTATTTGGCGGTCACGCAGCAAACACACAGTCGCGATACCTTAGCCACCCTGCTGTGGGGTGAACTGACAGACACGCAGGCAAAAAACAACTTGCGCACGGTGCTGCCGGAGTTGCGCCGCCTGTTGGGCGACCATCTTGTGGTCGAGCGTCAGACCGTCGCCTTTCAGCGCATCAGCCCCTACTGGCTCGACGTCGAAGCGCTCCGCCGCGCCCTGACGCCAGGGCGGACATTTGTGGATCTGGCGACGCGACAAGCGGCCGTCGAACTCTATCAAGGGGATTTTTTAGGTGGTTTCTATGTCCATAAAGCACCCGCCTTTGACGCCTGGATGCTAGAGCAGCGCGAACAGTTGCACAACCTGGTGATTGAAGGGCTTATCGCCCTGGTCAACGAACATGCACAGGGCGGCGATGCTGCCGCTGCGCTCGCGGCCAACCGCCGATTACTTGTACTAGAACCTTGGTCGGAGCCAGTGCATCGCCAGCAAATGTTGCTCCTGGCTCAGACCGGTAAGCGCAGCGCTGCGCTCGCCCAGTATGAAGCCTGCCAGCGCATCTTGGCGGCTGAGTTTGGTCTTGCACCCTTAGCCGAGACGACTACGCTCTATGAACAGATCCGCACAGGGGAGATCAGGGGACAGGAAGACAAGGAGACAAGGAGACAGGGAGAGTGGGGGCAGGGGGGAAATCTCGGCGGTTCGGAGCCAGCAGTCAGCCATCAGCCAGTTCAAGTTCCAAGGCAGTCTGAGCCGAGTGACTCAGGCCAAGTGACTCCGGTGGTTGGCCACAACTTGCCGCCACGGACAAAGCTCTATGGTCGGCAACCAGAGTTGACGCGCCTCCACAAATGGGTGGTCGAAGAC
>JAPLGZ010000158.1 GCA_026389895.1 Chloroflexota bacterium
AATGGTGGTTGGCTTTGCCGACAGAAGAGCTTGCTGTGGAGATAAATGCCAGCGTCGCCGAGGACTTCGCCTGGCCCTGATTTCGCGCATTGCGGCGGTCAATCAACCGCAACTTGGATCAGGCTAGCGCCCTGCACCATACCTTGACTAAATTCTGGCGACGAGATATTCGCACTGTCCATCTCCATGTCGATGCCGACAGCCCCACTGGCGCATTGCGGCTTTATGAAAAGGTGGGGATGCAGGTTGCCCACCAAACCGATGTTTATCAAAAGATAATAAAGCCAGCGTCGGCTGAGCGCTGCAATGCTCAGTAAAAAGCGATAGATGGCCCATAAAATAAGCCGTCCGCTACGCTGATCCATGGTTATAAAACCGCTTGATTGGCTAGTGCCTGTTTTCGAGCGAATTGCACAGATGCCGCGCCCTCGGTATAATGACCAGGGCGCGCTCATCCGGCGCGCTTGGTAGATCCATCGCCAGCGTTTGCCTAACCCAAGATGAGCTTTTTATCTGTTGACTGCCTTAGAAAAAAGGAACTGAGTTACCATGACGACAACCACCGCCTCCCCCTATCTGGCCGATCAAAAGGTCAGTGCCGAACAAATCCAACAGTGGGTGGAAACGTTCCACCGCGACGGCTATCTATTTCTCGAAAACGTGCTTACACCCGACTGGTGCGCCCAATTGCGCGCCGACTTGGATTGGGCGCTCGAGCATAACCCCAATGGCTTTAACGGAATTGTTCCAAAAATTAGCTTGGCGAATAGAGTGCTAAACAGAATAAATAAGCGAAAAAGAGTTGGTTGAAACTTGTGCTGTCGATCAAGGCATTAGAGGTAGCCATAGCCCAATCGGTAATTCTAAGCCTAGGCTATGTAGCGACATCCGTAGTGCGAAAGTGGTGCTTAGAATCTTGCTTTGGCGTGGGGTTACGTATCTACCGCGCTCTTTTTTGCGTAGTCAATGTAAGTCATTATATAGAGGATGAATCCAGATGGTAGCTAATTACATTATTTGTTGGTATTGCCAGCCGAGGATATGATTGGGAAGTAATAACAGAATAAACCTCTTGTACGAAAAATTTGAGACTGAAAAATATCTTTATGTAAGCCACCAATAGTATAGATGAAAGAGGCTTGGCAGGTATCTGGAGTAACTGCTGCAAAGCGGTATAATGACACTGGCAAATCTGGCTCTTTGTACCAGTCCTGCTTTATATCACCATTTTCTTCAAACGAGTTGGAAAAGACCTGATTAAATTCAATGTCATTATCCTTACCGCCGAGAATAAATAACCTACCTCTGCGAACAATGGCTTCGTGATAATAGACTGGTTTATTTAACTTTCTGGTCGCTATTTTCCAGTCGCTCACCCCACCGCTGTTTTTCACTTGGGCATAGTAAATTTCTCGCACAGCACTTTTGCCATCATAGCCGCCGGTGACATAGATATATCCATTATACGTCGTAACGGCCTGCCGGAACAAGGCTTTGGGCATGGCGGTTGTGATTCGCCAATTGTCTAAGTTACCATTAGGCTCAATGTGGGCAAAAAATACCTCGTTTAAAGCAATATTATTTTCATCAACGCCGCCGAGTACATAGAGATAGTCGCCAACAGCGATGGCACTGTGTAAAACAATTTTACGCGGGTAGGAATTCACCTCCAGCGTCCACGTTGGTGAGTCAGTGCTCGCTATAATTGGCAAATTTGCCCGCCAAACACTCGCATATCTTTGCGCGTCGTCCCAGCCACCAATGACGAATACATATTGATTGGTGCTTGCTACGGCATGAAGGTAGAGCGGGATCGGCAAAGAGACGGTCGACGTGCTTAAAATGGCTCTAATAGAACCGTCGGCTTCAATGTTACCAGTAGACACAGCTGATGTGGCTTTGGTCCCGCCTTGACCACCAATGACGTACAGCTTATCGCCATTAATCACGACGCCTGGGCTAGCTAATCCTTGCGACAAAGACGCTGTTGGTGTCCAGTCCAATGCCTCTTGCGCCAAGCCAGTTGGAACAGCCCAGAGCGCAAAGGCGATGATTAATAGGGCGACTACGACCGCGACGAAGAGCGTACGAAGTCTATGCCAATTAGGCCACTCAGTCATATGCGCCTCAATTTTTTACGACCAATGGCAATGATTCTAGTCGATCTACAGGGTTACCATACTTATCCTTGCCACCCATTACATAAACATAGTTCCCGCTTGTAACCACCGCTAGGCTTACTAGTTTCAACGGCCAATCCTTTTGCCCAATCCAAGCCTGAAGCTCGAGCCAGGGCGCGGCAAAAATGAAGCTCGCATAGAGCAGCCCAACCAGCACAGATCGATGATGAAGATAGAGACAAATATTCATGATAGCAAGTCTATGCCGGGGTTACTGTTTAGTAACCATGGGCAAATAATCAAATTGGCCAGGATTAAAGGTCGGGTTGCTGGATAAGCTGCCGTTAAAGATTGGATCTGGATATGTCCAGAAGATTTGCGCACCCTTATTAATGATTGGATCATTATTCTTGTCTGTAATCCGTTTGACTTGATAGCCAACTTGCCCGCTGTGATTGCCTTGGATGCCCTGGGTGAATGTCCATAGAATTGTATTACCGGCTTTCGGATCTGTATTGGTAACACTGACACCTTCCTCAGTTTGAATGCTGTCCGTAATCAATTCTGTCTGCGCGGGAATTTGGTTGATGATAAATGCGCTGGACAACGTATAAGAAATACTATTCTGATAGTGGATGACATAGGTTAGCAACCCGTTCAAGGGAATGGTGCCGCCTGGTGATTGGTCTGTTACTTGGGTAGAGAGCGTCAACGATGTAACGCCTGGTGTGGGCACCGGTGTAGGCGTAGGCGGCACAGGCATAGATGTGGGCTTATTATAGACAATTACCAATTGGGGTGGGCTACAATTCGAGTCACATTCTTTCGACCAAAAGGAGCGTTCATGTTGGCTGGGAGTTTCGTTACCACTTAACATGACACTGAAATTGTTGCCATGCTGCGCATCTGCCATCCAGCTTTGTACTAAAGCTGTGACATTCAGTTTTTGTTCCCCTAGAGTAGTGTTGATTGTCTGTTTGATAGAAGAACCCAGCGTGAAGGTCAGTTTTCCCTGCGTGTTCCAGGTGATAGGCTGCGGCCACACACTAGTAGTGCCGCTTATGGTAACATCCATATTAGAATGGATGTCGCCAATAATCCCGGCCTGATAGAGCGTCAAGGTAGCTGCCACAATTTGGCTCTTGTCTTGAATATCATGAAGATCGAATTGGAGCAAAGCGCGCTCCGCCTTGAACTCTGCTGTGTTATAACCTAGCCATATTAGCTTTGAATCACTGTACTGAACGTTTGGGTGACCAGGCGCGATAAAGGTATCGGCAGAAGGTGTCAACTCGATTCGATCACTTAGGAGTATTTCAGTGGATGAATGCACACCGGTGAAACTCCAAAACATGCTCAGGGCAACGATCGCCATATAATTGCAGATCCACAGAGCTTTTTTTAAATGTTTAGTGTGGCGAACTGGCATGGTTATAAATCTCCTTATGGATTATGCTCACAAGTCGATGGATCGGTGCAGACAGGTGGCTCGGCTGGCTGCCCTTTTGTACTTGGCTTAGTATCATGCCGGGTTTGATGATAGGTGAAGCTAAAGTCACCGCCTAAGAATTGGGGTAGCTCGCTTGAATCTTCCTTCACTAAAAATACGCCCCAATGATAGCCTTTTTCTTCGATGCCGCCGCGTGTAAATAACGCATCCAAATCTACATTAATACTTGTATTCGTGGTCAGCGACCTAATCCCACGTCCTTGCGCTGGGGTTTCATTATCGGTCCAGATGCGAACATCAAATGCCTCACCCGCTTCTAAAGTAAAATTTGGCTGCCATTCAAAAGTTTGGTTGCCACTGAGATCAGCACCCGATGCCGGCATCTTCAAGCGAACAGAAGGCAGCTCGGATGGGGCTGTCGTTGATACATTGCCCGGCGCCGCTACACTGCTCGCCGTAGGGATTGCTGCCTCCGTCGCTGGCGGAATTGGTGTATTTGTGGGCAACGGGATTGGGGTCGCCGTTGGTGCTGTGGTTGCTGAAGGCACCAACGTCACGGTGGGCGGTAGCGCATCCATTCGCGGCAGCGGTGGAAAGCCGGCGGTCGGTGGCGGGAGGGCAGTGGGCGGTGGCGGCGGTATTGTCGCTGTACTTGTTATAGGAGCATTGGCAACAACAACTGTGACCACTGGTGGCGGCGTATCTGTAGACGACGTACCTGTAGGCAATGAAGTTGTGGGCGATGTCGCTGGTGACGTTGTAAATGTGAGGCTGGCGCCGGGCCTATTGATTGCGCTTGCCACACGGATTATCGCTTGATCAACTGGTTGCCGGACCGATGGAAAGAATAGGTAAAGTCCGCCTACAAGCACTATCGCCAAGAGCAATAAGGCCAGAAGCGCAAAAATCACCTGATTTACCTTATGCCTAACTGGATGAGGATCCCACCAAAGGACAAGCGCCTTGGGTTCATCAGTCACAATGGCCGTTTTACCCTGTCTCACTAGCTCACGCGCCGCCGCTTGGGGTTGTTTTTTCTGCATGAGGACGCCATACAACCGATCCGGGCGTAAGGTATCCGCCAAGCTGCCAGGGCAGAATAATAGTTTATCACCCGGCTGCAACGCCAATACATTGGCTCCGCTGGTGGTGCGATAGGCCGCAGTAGTGGGATTCGTAGCCGGCACATTTTGCAGGCGATAATCGATGGGCAGATGCGCAGCTTTGCCCAGCGCGCGGTCTGCACTGCGCTCTGGATCGACAGTAAGTAGATATAACTGGGGATGACCCACGCGTAGCAGATAGGCTTGCATGTTGCCTGCATAGGCTAGATACAATTCGGCATCGACTACAGCCGCAGCAATTGCCGTCGTAGCCGCATCTTTTACTGTATCATCCTTGCTGTCGAGCGCTATCTTGTAGAGTACCGTATTGGCCTTTTGCAACGCATCTAATAGTTGGCGGCTCACGGACGGGGATGATTGCACCTGCAAAGCATTCTGAATTTCGATCGCAGCGCGCGTGCTGAAGTTGTCGCTGTTTGAGATTCTAGCTTGGGTAACGACAACCGCCACCTGCATGGTGGACGCCTGGTCGGCGCCTGCGTTTACCCGCAGGGTGAAAAATTTGGTGGTCCGATCCTTCGGCATTTGACCAACGACAAACGTAGGGTTGCTACTCATAGTGCGCTGCCTATTCGTAAGAGAATTTGCGACAATGACAAAATTTATGTATTTCTTCGGCGTCCAACCAAGACAGCTGGGTGGTTGCCCGTCCCCTCTTTGACCTGCTCGCGTTGAGCTGTAGGCATATAGACAAATTTAATCGTCCCCAACTCGATCACCGCGCCCGGCGTCAAGCGGACACCATTCCCTGCCTCGGGTACGTTGCGTCCATTCACACGCGTTTCACCAGTGATATCTTGCTTAGAAATAAAGTAAGCCTGGTCTTTATACTCAATAATACAGTGCTGCTCGGCTACCGAAGGGCTACCGATGCTGATAAAATTAGTCGTTGTATCAAGGCCGATCAGGCTGCGACGGCCAAAAGCTGTGGATGTTTCATAGAGTGGAATGATATACGGCAGTCCATAATCTGCGCCTTGGCGTAATAGTAGCTCGGCATGGACCGGGCCGCTCCGACTCGACTGGGTGCTTGGCCTGCTAGGTTGCGAGTTTGACCTCACAGGGCCAGTTCGCCCAGCGCGTGAACGCCACAAAGCCGAGATCGCCACCCCTAGCGCAAGCACGGCAACCAGCAACGGCAACAGCCAGAGGACAAAATGGGCACGGAAATCGGGTAGAAATTCGTCTTCGATGCGGTATACTTTCTGCCAAAAAGTCTCTTCATGGATCACCGGCGGCGAGTACGCGAAAATGGTAAATGTCGTCGATGTGGTCGCGGTGACGGCTGGTATTTGTGTGGCAACATTGGCCGTCAGGGTATAGAGACCAGCCGGCGGCGCTTTGACAACAAACTCGGCATGGTCGAACGGTGGTTCGCTACGCGTGGTCACACGTTGCCCATTGAGCAGATAATCTACCCGACTAATGGGTGCCGCAAGTGGACGGCTTAGGCTGAGCGCAAGCCGGACATCAATCGTTGGGCTGGTCATCACTGTGTTAGATAGTCCCAGGGTAACGGTGTAAGCCGCACCGGACAGCGGTGCAATCACGTGGGCTTGCAGGTGGGGTCCCTCGATCGTGAATGGCCATGAGGCGTATGTGCCGTTAAGGTCGGTCGGGATCGCCACGCTGACAGGGCAAGCTCCCACACAGGTCGTCTGATAGTGTAAGGTCACGGTGCGGCTACTGACCAACAGTGAATTCCAGAGATTGGCGAGCGATTGCTGATCGACAGCGGGCTGGCCGATATAATCGCCTTTTAGCCCACCGCCAGCGCCAGCGAGCTGCTCTAAGCGCTGGATTTGCAACGGATCATTGCGCGGCGTGAAGTTTATCGTGTAGATTTGTACATGGCGAGCTTGGGCCGCCTGCTCCACATCGACGATGTGAGTGGCCGATGTGGTGTCGTAACCATCCGAGAATACGAGCAAAACTTTAGTTGCCTGCGAGCTGGGAGCAAAGGTTGTCAACGTTGCCGCGGTCAGGTTGACCAACGGGGTGGTTAAAACGTTCGGTGGAGCCTCAAAAGTATAGATCGCGTTGTAGATCGCCCCATGATCATGATTATCCCGCGGAACAAGCTGCTGTAGTTGACCATCTACCGTTGGGGCAAAAAGCGAGATTTTATCCCAAATACTCCAGTTTGCCTGGTTGCTCGTATTGATAGCAACAGCTAGCTTGTGATTCAACGCAGGAAATAGCCTGGGATCATGCCAGAAGTCAGTCAGCAGCGCGATCTCATATAATGGCGTCACTTTTGTAATTGTGGGCGTGTTCGGTATCCCGTTTTCGATGACCACCATCTGCTGGAGCAACGAAGCCAACTCAGTAACCTGCACCGTTAGTTGAATGTCGGGATAGTGCCTCGCATCTACATCCGTTATGGTAAGTGAAGGCTCCTGGGCATGGAGTGGCCGAGCCGTGAAGAGCCAGAATAAGGCCATCAACAAACCGGCAGCCCAGCAAATCGCTCGAAAAATACGCAACATTGTAAAGATATCCTCTCATCCATGGCTGATGACGAATCAATTCTGCACCGGTGGCGTTGGGCCAACGGGCGTCCAGGTGGGCGTGGCGGCAATAATAATGGTGAAAGGCGTAGGGGTTGCCTTCACGCGGACGATGAGCCGCCGCTGTTCGTTCCGCTCAATATTATTATCGTCTTGAGCATCGTTGTCGTTAAAGACGATTCGCCAGTTAAAGTCTGTATTATGGGTCAGATTGCAGAGTTCGACTGTGCGATCAATATTGTCATTGCTGGGTTGCAGATCCCCTTTACCAAAGTCAAAGTAGACGGCTTTCACACCTGTAATTGTCCAGTGTACTTGGACACAAGTTTTGGGTTCGATCTCGGTCTGACTGAGTTGAATATCTACATGCGGCGTCGGCAATGGCGTCGCGGTGGGGCTCGGCGTCGCCGTCGGCATCGGCGTCAGCGTGGGGGTGGGCGTCAAAGTTGCGCTGAATTCTGGCTTCTCGACAGGCAGGCTGTCCACAGGTTGACCTGCGGCATCGGGGGCCCTACCACTGCTGGCGTCCGGTGCATTCGGCGCGGATTGTGGATTGCCGGGTTGCGCTGCGCCTGGATTTTGCGTGTTATCAGGTTGTGCCGACCCTGGATTCTGCAGATTATTCGATTGGCTTGTCCCCTCAGTTTGCGTGGTTGATGGCGTTGCAACAGGGTTGAGAAATGTCGCCTTTGAGATTGGATCGCGAAAAACAAGCCAGCCTTCTTCATTTGTCTTCAAGACGCGCACCTTCACCCACTCAAAACTATCATTGTTTTGGGCATAGTCAATTGGCCGCGTCAACAGGATAAGCTCCGTTCCCATCAGCAATGGATGGTCGGTAGGGTTGACTTGCTCATAATCAATGCCAGGTGACTTGCGCAGATTCAGCGCTGGCGCTGTGATGGTATACGTCACAGACGCGATTTGTACCCCAATCGACTTGTTGGCGATCTCTTGCCCCGTATCATTCAAAATACTCAAGCTATAGGTGATTGGCGCGGCTGGCGCCGGGAAGGCTATAGTATTTTTTGTCGGGTCAAAGGGTAGATTTCTTGGTATTAATTTCACCTCTAGTTTATCGGCATTTTCCAGCTTCCAGTTTAAGGATAAATTTTTGGTGGCGCCAGGGATCACCTGGAACGACGCTGATTGATTGCGGCAACTGTTATTGGCCGGATTGTCAGCATCCTCCAGACAAAACTGGGCGATTTTAGGCTGCGGCACGGGTGGAAAAAACAGGTGATAATGCAGTGGATTGGATAGGCTGCTGCTGAAAGGCAACAGCCAATCTGGATTGTTCAAGTTTAAAATGTTCCTGGCCTTAAGCCTGACCCCCGTCACCGGTTCGGCTGGGTTACCGTGATGGGCTGCATATCGCGCAAGGCTGGGCAATCCAAATAGGTATTGGCCTCACCAATCAGCGGTGAACGTAGCCATAATGTCAGTAAGAGCAGACAGCAGAGCATCAACGCGCTGAGCACAATCAGCCAATAAGAGATCAGGTGCGTCACCTTCACCTGGCCGCGCAGTTGCTTGGCGTTTTTTGTGCTTTGCGGCACGGCTTCCGCAGCAAAATCATGCAGGCGGTCTTTGCCAAACAGGTGGGGTTGCCGAACGATAGGCGCAAATTGGATGGTCTCCGCGTTCCCGGCATCGATAACCGCAATCACCTGTGTCGGCTCAAACTGCAGATCGCTGCTTTTGCCACGCAGCATAAAATGGACGGTCTCAGGGGCGTTACCCGAATTTTCGATGCGCACCTGGGCCACCTCGCCCGGCTTGATCTCTTGCGGCCAGATGTCACTGATCAACAAACCAGCCGTATGCTCAACGATCAGTTTGAGTGTGATTTGGGCCACCGCCTTACTGCCCACGCGTTCAAAGTTAGCTTTAACATCGACACGCAATGGATAGACACCCGCGCGACTTTGCGGGCCAGCCGGTGGACTGGCCGCGATCCGAAAGATCTCAAATCGGCCGTTCACATCGATTGCGCGCGCATTCGCTGCATCTGAATCCAGGCTACACCACTCGCGCCCTGGCCCTTGCACCTCTAGCCACATGCTACCTGTCTGTGTACCCGTATAGGCGACAGAGATGGTGCCAAACACTGTCGCGCCAGGCTTGACGCGCAGTTCGGGTGGGTCGACTTTAACGGTAAAAGGCGAACGTGGGGGCTCGATTACCGGACGTCGGCCCGCAGGCGTATCCAGTTGCTCATCTGCCCACTTCGCTGTAGTGGGCATCCATTTAGCCAGCTTTATATAGGTTTGGCCCGTCCCGAAGCCAACAGGCACGGCCTCGCCGTCCGCCGCTTCACCCTCTGCTGCGTTATCTGTAGGAACTTTGAATTCAAGACTCTGGGCCACCGGCAAGATGCGCGCCAAGGCCACGGCCATTGCGCCCGCCGTCTCAAAACGCTCAAGCGGCGCTTTGGCCAGCGCTGTCAAGATCACCTGCTCGATTGGCTGGGGCAGATCGGGGACAAGGACACGCGGCGCGGGGGGAATCGCCGCGATTTTCTGTTGTGCTTGTGCCAAATTTTCTACTTCGGGGAAAGGAGTTCGGCCCATCAACAATTCGTAGAGCAGAATTCCCAACTGGTAGACTTCACTGCGCGCATCACCAGGCTTTGTTGGACCTTCTGCCTTTGGCATCTCTTCTGCCGTTGGAATCTCCTCTGGCGACAGATATTGATACCATGCGGCCGGCGGCGCTTGCAGAGGCATGGCGGTTGGTGGCAGCAGCGCCGTCAACCCCAAGTCGACTAAGAGCGGTTGATATAAAAACGCCTGTTCGATTTCGGTTCTCGTCAGCCAGATTGACCAGGGATGTAGGTCGCGCGGCAAAAGGCCCATCCGGCGAATAAACTCTGTGGCGTAACAGATTTGTTGGACAAGCTCAATCGCGTCGGCCATCGTCAACCAGTGGGTATCGTTGCGCAAGGCTTTGAGCACGGTGTCAAGCCGGTAGCCATCGAACAGATCTATGACGACATAACATAGGCTGGTGGTGTCTGGTTGATGCACGGCCAGGCGTTGATATAACAGGTTGGGATAGCGATAGCGACTGGCTTTGCGGATCTCTTGTTGAAATTTTACAGGAAAGCCCAGTTCACCGGAGAACGTCTTGTCTACAAGCTCAATCGCGATGGATTGGCCCAGCACGAGATCGTAGGCGCGAAAGACGACGCCAGTTTTGCTGTTGCGCAGCCAAGTAGTAATTTGGTAACGCTGATCAAGCGTTTGGCCGATCCAATCTTGGATCTGAATCATTAGGGTGCCACCGTGCGTTGGAATTTGAACTGAAAACTGGTTAGGATGGCGAAATCGCGCTGTGCTGGGGTGCCCATACCCACGCCGTGGACAATGTCACTGGGGAAACCCTCTACGCGTACACTGTAGACAGCGCCCGCAGCGCCCATTGGAAAGTTAAAGGCATATTCGGGCAACGGTTTAGCTTCGGTGACACCACTTGTGCTGCCGCTGGGCCACTGCACCATCACGGTTTGACCCAGCAGACGGTGGTTGTTTTCGTCCACCACTTCTACATAAATATTATGCCGCCCTTGCGCCGTCACTTCATCTTGCCATTGAGCCGCAACCAGCCGCCAATAGGGCTGGCCAGTAATTCGTTGCGCTGGCTCCACCTCTACACCGAGCGCCGCCCATATCGCATCGCTGGCTAATACGTCGCTGGTTAATCCATCCGTAGTGACCATCGTTGGCAAAATCGACAGCGCCGGCGTAATTGGTTGTGTGCCTGTGATAACCGGCGGCAAGGTAAACGCTGGCGGCAACGGCAACGTCGCGACGGCGGTGGCCGTCGCGACTAGGATAGGGGCCGCTAGCTCTGGTGCTGCTAGATCTGGTGCTCGCGTGGCGATTGGTAAGGGCATAGTCGTCGGTGTTCTGGTGGGCGTGAGCGTCATCAGGATCGGCGTCTTCTGCGCGGCGGTCGTCGGTGTATTGTTGAGCGCCGCCGCATTAATCCGGTTTAGGCTCACCAAACCGAAAATCGCGCCCGCGATTACCAGTAAGCTAAACAGGGTATAAAGCGTGATACGATTGAGCGATGGCCGGATTCTGATCGGATGGCTGACACCTAGCGCAAAGAGCGCCGCAATCTCATCTTCGGTGAGCAGCCCATGGCGCGCGGTCGTTGACAGCCTGACGTCATGCCAGACTAGTTTGTATTCACCGACTTGTAGAATCTCTTTCGGGTTCCATGGTTCCAGTTCATTGCCACTGATCAGCTTACCACCCATCAAGGTTTTTGCCTCACCATTATTGCGCACTTGCACCAAGCGGTCATAGGCAAAAATAATTACCAGATGGCGCGGTGCCACCTGCCCATCATCGAGCACCAGATCATTGCTGGGATCTCGGCCCAGGGATAACCGGTGCATCTTGCACTTGACCAAACAATATTGACCCGTGGGCGTTTTTAGATAGATTTCGCTTGCCATTACGGTGGTTATAAACTCTCAACGCTCACAGGTACGCGCGTTTGTAGACAATCAATGGTAGATAAATGGTAGATGGTATAAAAGGCGGTAGAGTGTCGAGTGTCTACCGCCTATAAATGACAAAAAACGCAGCGATGCCCTTACCGCGTCTAATCAATTATAGGCCACGAACAGTGGCTGGTGCCTCAAGAATTAGCTGGTAGGCCGCATGGGCTGGTTTATGGGCATCAATCAAGGCAACAATATAGGTGCGTTGTTCTTCTTGGGCGCGTAGCTTGACCGTAAAAGTCGCTTTGTCGAAGTCTTCACTGATTTCGGCGATTTGTCCGGTATAAATTTGTAAAAGTTGACCTAAAGCCCAACTGGTGCCACATCGGGCATAGATGGCATAGGCCTGCGCTAATAGCGTTCGCTGTTGCTTTTCGTCCCATGTCTCATCAAAGACCCATCCAAACCAGCGCGCTAACCAGGGTAGAAACGTCTGGGGAGCTGTCTTAGGGTGCAGAAATAAGTCAAAATTGCCAATCGTCCAATCAATTGGCAATAAGATCGATTCAAAAAGCGCCAGGTAGCGCACAAAGAAATTTTCTGCCGAATCGTATAGTTGACTCTCGCCCTGTAAATTGTTATGCGTGGCAACGGCTGGTGGCTGGTAGATTTCTGGCAGATACTTGATCAAACGTCGGCTGTGGCGCGGCAACAAGGCCAGCCAGCTCGGTTCATAGTCCGGTGCCTCTGCGGGTAATGGCAGAGGTGGCAATGGCTCAAAAGGCGGTGGCGGCAACACTGTCTGCTGGCGCAGTTCAAAGATTATTTTTAGCGCTTGGATCGTTTCCAACTTGTCTGCCGAGAGTTCGGTTGGAATTTCAAGTTGGTCATCTGGCGCTAAGGGTACGCGCTCATCTCGCACTAAACGCACGCGCATATAGGCACCAAGCCGGCTACGTCGTGTGCCATATTTGCTGATGTCTGTGACCCAACATGCCTTATCTGTACATTCGAGCAAAATATGTTGGCGCGAAGCGTCCAGGCCCGCCTCATCAATGAACAAAAAATAGTCGGTCTGATGACGATTCGCCCGCAAGTAATCAATTTTACTCGTTTGCAAATCAGCCGCGCGGATCAGACGATAATATTCAATGTCGCCGCGCGGGAATTCCTGCGGCCAACGACCGATCACTACTTTGCCACGCGCGGGCAGATCAACAACTACAAAAAAACGAGGTGCGTCAATGCGTAATCTGAATCTCATAGCAACACAAAGCTCACATCATGTTGTCCCGAAAGGATCACGCCGTGCCGCGGGAGCAAAATTTCAGAGACGGCTTCCTGGTCTAGGTCGGCTGGTATACTGCTTGCCTCAAACAGCTTCACGTCCGTAATCGCCTGTACCCCTTCGATATCTTGCAGACAACGGTAGATATCCTGCGGCTGTAATTTACGCCCAAACGGCCAGCCCAGCCCATCAAAACCCCCGATCAATGGATTTAGAAAGTGATAAAGTTGGCGTCGGATTGACTTGCGCACTTCGTTTTGATTCATGCCAATCGGCGGGTGAATCGTTACCAAGACGCTCGCATAGTGGTAACTTGGTTCAGCAATCACAAGCCGAGTGGTCAGCAAGCGGCGTTGATCGAGAAAATTGCGCAGCTTTGCCTTGTCCTCCGCACTAGTTTGCAACTGTGCGCCCGTCAACTGCCCTTGCGCGTCGGGCACATGCGCCATCAACAACAATTCCACGGTGCCTGGGGCGATATTCTCTGCTGCATCGGATTTGGGTTGAAAACATTTAACGCGCCCGAAATGGACGCCCACTTCTGGTTGTTGGGCAAGAAATTCAAAATCTTCGGCGGTCACGGCCCGTTCGATCGTGCGCAGTCGACGTGGCATCTCTAACTTGGCTGCTTCCAAGGTCTGCTGATCCAAGCCCCCTGTCGCACTATGTCGATTTCTCACTTGTTTAACATAAGGGATCGCTGTCTTTAGGGTATTTAGTTCACCCTGCTTAACATTACCGATAATGCCGCCACCATAGCGATAGGAGTGGAAGATTAACTGCGCCCCACGCGCTGGCACGCGGCCATAACGTCTGATCGCACCATCGCGCTGGCGGATGGCAGGGCCTAAGCGCAACTCGCCGGTTACGCTATCCAGCATATAATCCGGACTATCCTCACAAGAGTCGCCAAAATCCGTCACTTCATGCCAATCCTCATCTTGATCAACGCCATTGACCCGAACCAAGAGACGCTCACCTTTGTCCTGCAGGCGTGGAGCCAGGAGCGGGGTAAATTGGAGAAAAAACCGTTGCCCTGGTGACCCATCGCTCTCGCCCAGGTTTTCGTCTTTTTTAACCGCAGCATGCGTTGCCTGGATTGTACAGCCCAAAACCGCCGGTGCATCGAAGCCCAGGAGTAACGGTGACTTTGTATAGCTCGTCATCTTCAAGGCGAGATCGTCTGATGATATATCTCTTACCCGCACCCGCACCCAATACAGATCATACACCTTTTCTGGTTGTGTAGCGTTGCCAACGTTGGTTATTTTGATCTTTTGGCGGCCCATTTGGGGTAGGTGAAACTGTATACGGCCATTATCATTCAACCCTTTAATCTCATTGAACTCAATATCAGTGGGATTGATAGGCTCCCAACCATCATTGCCATTGGAGACCTGCCATTCGTAGGGCGGCTGCTTATTATTAATGCCAAAACCAGCGTTGGGTTCTACTGTCAGGGTCAGACAGACCAGATGAAAGCTAAGATCATTGCTAAACCCCCAGTAGAGAGCATCACCGATCTTCGGGGTTGGCGTGGAAGCAAAGACCGGCACCCTGGCGAGCTTCTTGTGTAGAGTGTCCAGGGTATAATCGACATATTGGGTCCCCTTGTCGGTGGTCACAGATGTGATACAGGCTCTTAGCACGGGCACTTGCACCTCAAATAGATCATCCGTCGTAAAAATTACTGGCTCTACTGTTTCGGTTTGAACGGTAGAGACGGCGGTATAGGCCGCGATCGACGGCACGCCCCCCGTCGGTTCTGCCAACGCTTTGCTAAACCAAAAGGTAAGCGCGGTGCGTGCGGCCTGGGGCGGATTTAATCCCACCCCAAACATCTCCATAAACTTGACATAATGGAGATCAGGCACCTGGTTCATCCGATAGAGTATGAGCTCTACCATCCAGGCAAAGAGTTCGACCAACGTGATGCCAGGATCACTCACGTTGTGGTCAGTCCATTCTGGGGTAAAGTGCGGAATCCGTTTTTTTGCTTCGTCTACAATTTGTTGAAACTTGCGATCGTCGAGTGGTGGCGCGTTCAGGGCCATGACTTACTCCAAGCCGAGTTTCTTGTATGCAGGACAACCTACGCTTCAGTCATCAACTACTCTTGCGGTATCAAATAGTAGGGATAGACGAGACTACGTTTGTCGTGGGTTGATTTGATTTCGTAATTTAAAGTAATTAGGAGCATGCCATCTGGGTTGAACACTTGATCGATCTGAATGTCCAAGATCTCTAGGCGCGGCTCCCACATCTTCAAAGCTTCTTCTACATAACGCCGCGCAATGATGGCCGTCTCGGCGTTGTTTGGGGCAAAAACTAGTTCATGCAAGCGGCTCCCAAAGGTAGGCCGCATGACACGTTCGCCGGGCGCGGTGCTTAAGATGATCGCAATCGATTGTTCAATTTCATTGTGTAAATCCGTTAGCGCAAGCGTGCGATTGATGCCCAGTTGGGGCGGGAATGCCCAACCACGCCCGACAATTGATGATGTCATTGATTCTCCCTTAGGCTGTCGTCACCGTGACTTGTCCGGGAAAGGTGACGGTGATGACCCCAAGCCATTGACACGACAGCGTGCAGCCATTATGGAGCGCCATTTGGCCGCCCACCAGCACTGTCGGCGAACCGGGTGCCCAGGGTTGCGAGGTTGCGGGCACACAAGGGGCCGGCGTAAAGGTTCCCAATTTAGCGGCGGTGGCTGCAATCACCACCGGATTGGTCGGCGCTGAGCAAAGACCAAAGGGCTGAATATTTTTCAGCGGCACAAAATCCATAATGGTCGCGGCGGGCATACCCGCTTGATTTGCCACGCGTTTTTCTGGTGTCAGCGTTAGCATGCTGGGGGCTACACCAAAGGTGCAAGCTAACATGGCGCCTTGGCATACTTGTTGTGGCATCGTTCTCTCCTTGATATTTTTCGATCATTCTTCTCGGCCAGCATGGGCTTTAGTTCAAAGTCACCAACGCGCCCTTGATCGCCACCGGGCCTGTCGCCTGCGCATTCAGATTAGCCGTGGCTTGTAAGTCGAGATTAGCGCCTGCTTTGATCTGTAAATTACCACCTGCCTCTAATTGCATATCGCCATCGGACTGCAAGATGACCTTGCCTCCAGAATGCACTGTAATCTCTGCGCCAGCGTCGTTAAGGATGATCGACAAGCCCCCCGCAGTTACGATTTCCATCTTGTTATCTGCATTGTCATAGAGGGTGATGTGATGGCCTTTGGGCGTATACCAAGTGCGCACTTGGGGCTTTTCACCTTCGGCGGCGTTGTCTACGGGCGGTGGTAAAGTATCTTTACCGTTCCACAGCCCACCCAAGACAATCGGGGAGCCAAAATCACCATGCACAAACGTGACAAGTACCTCATCATCTACGGCTGGTATGCTAGCGAAGCCAGCCGCGGCCCCAGCCCCCATACCCAGCACTCTGGCCCAGTCGCTCTCTTCGCTGTCCGACATCCACGGATATTTCAGCTTGACGCGGCCCCAGCCGTTGGGATCGTCAGTGTTGGTGACAATCGCCGGGGCAACACCAAGCCAACGGTCGCGCGCCGTATGTTGCGTCACTTGTTGGCTGAGCAAGCCCAGCCGCGTGCCACTCACGGTGAAATTTGTCTTAAAGCCGCCACTTGTGTAGACATGGTTAGCGCTTGTCACCAGATAAGCACCACTAAAACGTTTGCCCAAGCCTGTTAGCTTGACCGTCTGCCCAGCCCGCACATCAGGACGGCGAAAAGCCGTTCCTTCGGCCTCTACGAAGACGCCGCTGATCTCGTCGAGTCTGGCCTCGGCCAAAATTTGGGCCTCCGCCTGGCTGACGACTGGCTGATTGACAATGACCAACTTACTGCCTTTACTGACCGTCTGCGACCAATTTTTGCCGTCGCGCTGATCGTTTGCAATCTCATCAATCTGTGGATACAAGCGCCCCTGATCCGCTTGACCGATGATGGCTGATTTTGTTTGCACATCCCAACCTTTGACAATCACATTTTCCACTTGTTCAGCCAAAGTCATGCGTGGCGAAAACGAAAGCAATTCCGTGCCCCATGCCAAGGTCAGCCCTGGTTTCTGGGTGCTGGGGCGCCGGAAGACTAATTTATTGCTATCAACAAAACATTCATAGCCAATTCGCCAAGCTCTTTGCATTAAGAATTGCAGATCAGACTGGTTATGTTGATACAGATGGTCATAGACTGTGGGCGTCGTTTCAATGTCGGTCTTCAGGCCATAGGCGGCGGCAAATTGGTTAGCGAGGTCACTGTCTTTGACATTCAGATAGGTCTTACTCTTGATTTCTCGGTAGAGTCGATGAAAGAGATCATAGCCACGGACAACCAACTCAGCTACCATCCCTTCGCCAAAATGAGGTTCGAGTGATGTGATTTCCCCCTTAATGAGGGTGACTGGTTCACCGCCTGACGGCCGGCTGGAAATTTCCACACGGGCAACCAGATTAAAAGGGCCATTATCAAGCAAGCTCAAATCTGAATCATAGACGCGCAGGGTAAACATACCGGGCAAATAGGCATGCTGATCAACCACCACCTCTACCACACGACTCTGAATATCGTCACTGATCTGCTGATCATTGACTTTTATAAAAATATGACTGACAACTGTCATTGGGTTGTCCATCTTGATCGATGCCTTGGCCCTCACTCAAAGGGAATCAATAATGTCTGGCCTGGATATAGATCCAATGGATGTCTCAACTTGTTGTATTCGGCAATCGTGCGCCATTTGGTCGCGTCTTTATAAACTTTCGCCGCGATCAGATCCAGCCGATCTCCAGCCACCACCCGCCAGGTACGATTTAACGGCCCATCGCCTGAAGTCGGATTTTGCTTTGGATAATCGTTGACATCCACATACTGCGTAAAGGTCACGTCTACCTGGGCGCGTAACGGCATACCATCTTTATTAAAGAGCGTAAACTTCTGGGTCATATTGGTGATGAAGGCCACAAAAGAAAAGACGCCCCATTCAAAGACTACGAGCGGCGGGCTACTCTTGTCCTTTGACCCTTTTTTATATTTTTCTGTCACCTGCATTAATTTCCAAAGTTTGTTGGTCTCCAGGCTGACGTCCTTGCCTTTGGCATAAGTATCAAAGGTCAGGTTTAATTTTAGTGTCTGCGCGCCAGCCTGTGAAAGCTCTGCCGGTGGCGAATTTTTGCCACTCGCAGCTTTTTCTTCCTTAAAGGAATTCGACTTTGAAACGGTATATTCAAAGGGGTTAAACATACAAGCAATCGGTGCGCCATGGCGTTGGTGAGGCGGAAATAAATCAACCTCGCAGATTTCAGCTGGCTTCAAACCACCCACGGTCATGCTAGTATCATCCGGCGTTAAATCTGCTAACACGTTTTTCATCGGAACTCCTTATTCGATCCAGTCAAAATTCTATTGCGTCAAATTGTACGCGCCAGGGTTAACTGGCCGTAGGTCTTTGCCGCTCGCGCTCGACAACCAGCTTGCGTTTTAATTGGGTATATACCTGCCGTGCCAGATCATCAATATCGATATCGGGCGCTTTTGCTGGCGCTGCTTTGGTGTCGTCTGGCGCGCTTGGCGTTTCTAGCGTCGCCAGCGCAGCAGGTGCATCATCACTGGCCTGTCGTTGCAAACCTTGGTCTGACGTATATTTTGTGGTCGTCGCTGGCCGTGGCTGGCCCTTTTTCGGCGATCGTTTGCGTTGCTGTGTCACCGACGGCTCGTCCACGCCTACACTACGTTGCACCGGCTGCGCGACGCTTGATGCTGGCACCGCATCACTCACGGTCTCCGCCGTCGGTTGCTGAGCCATCTCCAGCAACACTGGTAAAGCATTCTGCGGGGGCCAAGTTGCAACTTGGCCCGCCAAAATTTCATTATCCTGTTCTAACTTCTGGTCCTGTTCTATCTCACTGCTGCGCGCGCTGAACGGCACTGGCAGCTCAGCCGCGCCCGATTGAACTGTTGCCGGCTCTGCTGTGGTGCGCTCGGTTTGGGCTACGTCTAGCGCAGATATAGTGACAGGCGTCGTTATATCTGCTGGCGGTATTTCCTCGATAAGTTCCTCTGGTGAGGCTAAGAATGGCGCTGGCCGCGCGTTGCCAAGCTCGGTTGGCACGGGATCCAACGTCTGGCGCTGGATGGCAATCTCAGTGGTGGGCTGCGGCTTGGTTTGCGGCATCTCAGGCGGCAGTGGCGCACCGATCAGTTGCCAGAGATCGGCTGGCAATCGGCCGATCTCGGTTTCAATCATAGCTACGGGCGTGCTCGCTCGACTTGGCTCTGTGGACGATGGAAAGGCGGATGCGCCCTGGCCTTCTGATGCGCGTTGCACCAGAGGTGCAGATGCAGGCGTCTCCGTCGGCGTTAATGGGCGCCCCATCGGTCGCGGTCGCCGCGGTACAACAATATCAACGGCTGAGCCTGTCGGTTGACCCGTCTTGACCTTCTCGAGGCGTTGCCGAATGTTCGGTGCGTCGCTTGCAGGCCCTCCACGCGCAGGTGTGCCCTGATCTTCATCGCTTGCCTTTTCGGTTTGAACCAGGCCGACCGGCAAGCGGGCAGCGGACTGCACCGGCCAGACTGCTTCTAAAGGTAAACCGGCTTCCTGGGTTTGGCTTAGCGAATCTGTTGGTGCGTCTTCTACTTCAAATGGCGCGGTTGTCTGAGCGACTGCATCTTCCAGCGCCGGTTGCAGGCTGATCGACGGGATCGATGCTCGTTGTACTGGCTTTGACTCCCTAACATTTGTCGGCTCGCCACCTATCGTTTCCTGGCGTTGTAGGGAGGGTGGCTCCCCTTCGCTAGCCGCAGGTGGGGTGAGTCCAGCCTTGGGTACCCCCGCCGCGGGCTGAATGCTGGTCAGTGTGCGCAGGCCCTCCTCACTGCCCGCGGGCCTGCGCACACGCGCTGGGCTTGTTTGTACAGCGGGTGGCTGGCTTGAGGCAGTGTTGGGAGCAGTGTTGGGAGCAGTGTTGGTTACCTCATTTCGTGGGCCAGCTGCCAACGTTTTATGATGACGATAGATGGCTTGCAGCCGCGCCCAGTTGCGATCCTCTTCACTGATGTCTGTTGATTCACTAACCGTCGATTGGTCAGTTAGCGCGGCTGGCGATAAATTACTGGCCGTTACTCGAGCCGATGACGGCTGTACTGGTGCCGGTAATGTCGTTTCAACGGATCCCACTGCGCTGGCCTGGACTGTGACCCGTGGTTGCACTGACGATGGTTGAGTGACCACTGGTTGCGCCAATGCAGCAACTGGCGTTGGCAAATTGTTCGCCGGCAATCGACTCAGTGGTGATTGTTGACGAATGGATGGCGGCGCAGTGGCCGCTATGTGCTGCCCAACGGGTGCTGCTTGGACAACGGGTGGCGTAGCTGGCGCGCGTGGCGTGGCTGATGCTGGCTGGGTTAAAGGCATCTCTAGTCGTGTCTCAGCCAACATCGTCGTCTGCGGCGTCACGCTTCCAGCCTCTGCACCGGCGCGTGTTGGGTCTGCGGCGGGCAACGGCGCAGCGGGGGTAATCACCGCTGGCTGATCAATTGGCGACATGGCTGACCCAACGACATTGGACATATGGAGGGGGCTAGCTGTAGACCAATAGTCGATGGGTAACGCCGAGGGTTGACTCACTTCGCCCATCCCCGCTGCGTGCGTTTGCCCTAATACAAAAGGCGCGATTTGCACGTCGCCTGCAGTGCCTATTTTATGAAAGAGCGTGGTCAAGTTGGCATGGCGTTGCACGCGACGGATCATGGGGTTAGTGGTTAGGTCTTGGCGGTGGATTGTCATCGTTCGGCAATATCCCCTAATTACGTTTGGCGGCGGGCGCTTTCATGTCGGCAGGGTCTAATGTGATCTCGCCGCAAGCAAATTCCAAGGACTGAATCGCAATCGCGGTGGAACTGGCTTGCAACTGCGGGCCGCTCCACTTTACCGGGTATGCCTTTTGGATATACCAACCGGCCACCGTGTTGCTACTAACATCTAATAATTCGACAGTAATATTCTTCGCCTCGAATTTTTCACTCATTACATCTTTGTACCACTCCCAGAGTTCGTCTTTACACACCCCATATTTGAGTGTAAGCCGGCTCGATGACTTGCGGCGGCCCGGCAATTGATGGACATGGGTATTGAGGCCGCCCTCTTTCACTTCCTCAACTTCCCATTCCAATGTCGGCAACGTACATTCTGTAAACGCACCAAAAGGGATTCCGTTTAGTTTTACCACAAAACGAAAGGCAGGATGCGCTTGGGATAACAATTTTTCGTCAGGTTTGAAGTCCTCTTGATTCGCCATCACCATCCTCCCTCTGAATAAAAGCCGCGTCTTGGGCTGTTGCGCCACCGTTCACGCTCAAGCTTTAGTTCTAACAGCCACAGGGCATAGACCTTTTCTGTCACCGCCCGCACTAATTCGGCGGTCAGGGCACTCGTTGGTGCAGCCTGTCCGTGTGCGAGCGACGCTGTTATCGCCAAGTTCACTGGGGTGTTCGTCATATTTGTCTGCTCCATGCCTACATTGTCCCCAGTGGCGAAACTTGCAACTGAAATTGGCCACTGCAATAGGGGCAGACGGCACCCATCAACACCGGATCTGGACTGTTGATACGCTGATACAGATCTTCCAGATAGGCCAGATCAATCGCAAAGAGGCCAGCAATCACAGCCGGCGTCACCACCGGGAGATCACCCAATTGGGCAATCACCCGGCTTAAGAGTAGCACTGGTAGATAGGCTTGATTGGCTTGGACGCGCGGATCCTGGAGCGCTTCAATCTCGTCTAGCGCCAAAGCCAGCCGCATGCGCCCCATGCGCTGCACCTGGCCGGTTGAATCGATATAACCGCGCGGTAAGGTAAATGAAAATTCGGTTGGAAACGTCACCATCTACACCTTAGACTTTGACCCGCGTGATGCCCTCATGGGCTATCACAATTTCTTCGATGCCGACTTCATTGCTATCCGCTTTGGGGCTGGGGCCGCTTACTTTGACCGGCCACGCCCGCACAAAATCCCACTGAGCAACGGGCAGAAAATTGTGGTCCATCATGATCACCGAACCATGATAGCGGTTTGGCTCTACATCACCCGCTTCAATTTTGGCGCGCCAATCCCAAATATCCATACTATCGGTGAGGCCGCGCTTGAGGGTGATGTTTTCCCATTTCAAGCGGCCAGGAATTTTCATGATCTTTTGGTGTTTGCCATCTTCGCTCACCACCTTATGTTCGATCACTTCATGTTCCGAGCCGATGCCCGAGCATTCGGTGAAATAACCTTTGGCTTGGCCCTGTAGATCTAAACGGAAGTGAAACCCAACAATTGGATCTTGACTCTGCATTGCCATCGTTTTTTTCCTTTCTTGATCCTAAATCTGTCGATCACGGCCATCAACTACGCCGCTTCAATTGCATACTGGCTAAAGCGGAAGACAACAAATTCGGCTGGTTTGACTGGGGCCAGACCGACCTCGCAGATCATAATCCCCTGGTCGCGAATTTCCGGGGGGTTAAGTTCCTCGTCGCATTTGACATAAAAAGCTTGGTCGGGCGATGCACCAAAGAGCGCGCCAGATGTCCATACGGTGCGCAAGAAAGCCGTGATATCACGGCGCACTCGTCCCCACAAGAAATAATCGTTTGGTTCAAAGACCACCCACTGTGTGCTGCGCTCGACCGATTCTTCCACATAATTAAAGAGCCGGCGTACGTTGATATAACGCCAGGCGGGATCGCTGGAGAGGGTGCGTGCGCCCCAAATGCGGATGCCTCGACCGGGGAACGCGCGAATACAATTGATGCCAACGGGGTTGAGCAAATCTTGCTCGCCCTTGGTGACGTTGAGCGTCACATCGGTGATCGGCCCCAACACCAGTTCATTCGCTGGCGCTTTATGCACCCCACGCTGCGTATCCGAACGGGCGTAGACACCAGCAATATGCCCGCTGGGCGGAATCTCTTTGGTCTTGCCGGTCAACGGGTCCGTGATCTTGAGCCAGGGGTAATAGAGCGCGCCATACATCGAATCGAAATTTGCTTCTTTTTGCTTCCAATCCAGAATGTTTTCTGGTAACTTGCGATCATGCGGTGCATCCAAAATGGCAAAACGATAATTAGTGCGTTGGCAAAAGGTGAGGAGGCTTTTTTGCAGACTGATCAACTGCTGGTCGTCGATTACCTTTTCTTTGTGCAACCCCACTAAGTCGGGGGCGCAGACCAGGTTCAAATTATCAATCGCTTCAAGCCCATCGGCTCCTTTGCGCTTGGTAGCGCTGCCGTTGAAGAGTTGGGGTGCGTTGCGCTTTAAGAAATCTGCCTCATCGATTTCCGCAGTTAAAGTTGTGTCTAGCAACTTGTAATCATCACTGTCTTCCTTAAAAAGCTCGACATCAAATTTAGGCGCACCCCCGTTCAGCTCGACAGCTGTCACCGGCTTAGGCATTCTTTCAGCGAGTCGGCCATTCTTGGTAACACGCCACATCTTGATATGCTCAAGTTCGATTTTCTCATCTGTACCATCCGCCTGCTGTTTGCCAGTCTTGATAATTTTATGGTTGCCTGTGTTTTTACTGCTCTGTGTAGTCCAGAGCGGGAGATCATCTAATTTCACCACCTGAGGCTGTGCCCGTTTCCCGTCCATCTCGACCAGCACGATGAACTCATCTTCAGCCAGTTGAACACGCTTCCAGTCAGTTGCGCCTGCGGGCGACGAAGGTTCCTCTTTAATGGCACTATTCGTGGGTGTATCTGGCTGCTTGCTCTCTGTTGTGGGAGGAATTGACTCTGTTTTATTTTCCCCTTTATTGTCCTTGTCATCTTTCTTGCCGGTCTGGACTGCTTGTTCGGTTTTTGTATCGGGCTTTTTGCTGTCCGCCGAAATAAGTTTAGTGACAAAATCCACATCGCGTGTCACCCCGACTTTGAGCTTTTTGCCAATCGGCCCAGCTTCTTTGGCATAGATTAACAAACTCGGCTCGCCCTCTTTTTTTTCATCTTTTGGATGTTTGGCATAGAGCAGCGTCTGCGCAGGATGAGCTTCAAGGGCATGGATACTGATCACCCAACAGGTTTGCCCTCCATTGTCGAAAAAGCCGCGTACAGAATAAGGCAGAAAGGCTTTCTCGTGATAGCTGCCAAAACAGTTTTCATACTGTGTCCAGTTGGTGATCAACTTGGCTTCGCTGAGCAACGAACGGGTTGTAAAACCGTCCTCGTTGAGCAATTCGGCCTTTGCGGTAATACCGACAAAAGCTGTAATTGAAGTACTGACCCCTTGGATAGGTTTGGGCCCCTTGTCTACCTCTTCGATATAGACGCCGGGGGAGTAATAGGCTGTGGCCATGAAACTTTCTCCTTTAATTTAGAAATGTACAGCTCGAAAAAGATGATCGTTTAGACAGCGGTCGATCGCGCTTTACGCTTGCGCTCCGTTTTGGGCGGTGCTGGTTCAACTGGTTTTGGCTTTACAGGCACCTCTGCTGGCGGCTCTGCTTCTGGTGTTTCAGCCGCTGGCATTGTTGCCGGTGCTACTGGCACTACAGGTTCTGGCGCTGGCTCTTGCAACGCTTGAATGGCGACTGACGGCTCTTCAATCGTTACGTCATAGTCGGGCGGCACCTGGATCAGACGCTCTTGGGTGATGCCGTCTGCAAGTTGGATGACCAGCGTATACTGGCCTGGTTTTAAATTTTTAAATTTGAAGCGGCCCGCCTGATCGGTCTCGGTGGCGCGGGCTGTATCTTTGACCTGCACCTTGGCTTTGGCAACCGGCGTTTTGCTCGGCTTCCCGTCAGTGGTGGTCAGCCACCACACGATCCCGCCAATCGTGCAAAAGACGACATCAGGAATCAGGGTGATTTGTGACTGGCCGTTACTGGATGCAGTCGAGATCGTCACTTTGCTTCCGCTCCTTCTTCTGGGCTGGTCTGCTGGTGAATTTGTCCAAAACGCAACTCTGTCGTCGTGACCACCGGCACCGCAATCGGTTGCCAGGGGTCAAGCGCAATTGAGACCACATACGAAATGCTGGGTCGCAGGTCATTGCCCAGCGCGCCCCATACCTCGGCAGGATTGGTAAGCACGTCGTGTGCCGCCAATTTCGTGCGTACTTCATACGGCTGGTCGTGCAACGAACCGAAGAGCCGCTCCCTTGGCAGGGTCGGGTAGCGGGCCAGCACCAGCAAACAGGCGCTCAACAGCCAGTGCTCCACCTGTGGGTCCGTTGCCCAGGTAGTAACCATGTAGAAACAATCCAACCGCAACGGTGGGCGTTTTTGCTGCACAAAGCGCTGGTCGCCACCGTCCCCGTTGCCCATGCGTTCCCAATCGTGCCGGCGCAGTTGCACATTCTCCTTCACATCGTACAAAAAGAGATTGACCGTGCGCTCGGCGGTGACCTTTTGCGCCGTCCAGCCGCTTTTGGGCTGATCAAAAACCACGGCGATATCGCCCTGCGCTTGCGGCAGTTCTTCGAGTAGTAATTCACGCAGGGTCGTGTCTAAGTCGTTAAGCATGGTTTAGTCATCGATGATCAGTTATCGGTTGCCTGGTCACTGCCGGCTGGCTGAATCGTTACAATTGGCCCCAATTATGCCGCCAGCGCTTCCTCTTCTTCGGGCATTTCCTGCATTTGAAGCGCCTCTTCCTCCTCGGGCATTTCCTGCATCTGCACTTCGTCTTCTTCCAGATCCTGGCGTTGCAGGCGCTTGGTCTGGAGTTCGTCTTCCTCCGGCGTCTGCCGTTGGACCGGTGGCGCACTCGCTGCGCTAGTCACCGTCTTGGCCACGGAATCAGCCTCCTGCTCGAAGCGGTCACCCGGTGCGTTGACGGCCATTTTGCCGCTGCTCGGCACCGCGCCGCTGCCCTGTTGCACCACGTGCGTCAGCTCGTGGGCGATCAACTCCTGGCCGCTACTGCTCTGCGGGCTGTAGGCGCCATCCCGAAAAAACAGATCTTGCCCGGTGGTGAACGCTTTGGCGTTGAGTTGTTCATTCAGTTGGTGCGATTCACCCCCCGTGTGGACGCGCACGCCGCTAAAGTCCGCCCCCATACTTTCGCCCATCTTTTTCTGGATCGAAGTGTCCAGTGATTGGCCGCCCCCGCGCGATTGGTTGATGCGGCTGGCGGTGGCGTCGTCCAGGTCGAACGCACCATCGCCGCTACGCTGGGCGAGCAGACGTTGAATGGCGGCATTGCCGAGGTGATTCTGTAAGACGACGAATAGTGTTGGCACAGTGCTAGTACGGCTTTGCTTATGAGTTTTTGCTTTAGATAGCCTCGGCTTGGATTCCCCAATCACACCTATTTTTACCATTGTCGTCTTTCTCTCATAATTTCGGCTTTCCTGCCTTGTCCTGCACTATTTTAGAGAAACTCAAAGAGGTTTAGTTTTGTTCAACCTCCACCACCTGTCGTAGCAATTCCTTCACCTTTGTAATAAACCAAGCTTCCACAAACCCCATTTGCAGAGCCACTGCCACCACTACTAGAGATTGCATCTGCAATTGCATCGCCTGCCCAAGCTGAGTATGTAGCTGGGTTGACCCAGTCTGTCCATGAACTCCCCATATCATAAGATGCGCTAATATTTACTTCGACTCCAATTGCAGATGCATACCGATTCAGCTTTTGAGTAATTTGGCTTGAAGAGCCAGCATTTGAGTTATCTCCCTGAGTTTCTTTTACGCCAGTAGAAGTGCTACCTGATCCTCCCGCAGTTGCCTTGCCACTTGCACCTTTTTCTCCCTGAGAATATCCGCCTTCCGCACTTCCTGATGAACCACTAGTACTAGAGCTAGATGTTTCAAGCGAATTTGAGCTTCCACCCCCGCCGCTAAGCGTTGACGTTCCGGTCCCACCGCCTGGTATAGGTATTTCTGCATCACCAAAAACGAATCTGATCGTACCTACCCAATGATAATTTAACCCATTAGTCGTATTCGCATCTATATCAATAGGCGCAAAGCTACCTCTCAGCCTTGTTGAAATCAAGTTGTAATAGAGCCTTCTTAGCTCCGGTTCGGCACTATTAGCGAATTTTCCTCCCGCTTGCCTCGCTGCCTGCATAAAAGTTCCCCAAGCGCCGCTTGTATCTGGAGTTGTTGTTTCTACTTGAATTTGCCCAGGAACATCCCTCCACATCTGAATCGGCTGAGATTTTTTTTGAATAGATGTGACGTTAGAAGACTGCCCTGCCTCTCTCTTTACGCTTTTTACTGATTCACCAGATGCAGCCTTGTGGCCTTCTATATCAGCTTTTGCTTCTAAAGATTTTTCATTACTTACCATATAATCATTTTCAACATGTGTTCCTTTTACGACTCCGCTTCTTTGCTGAACCACATGCGATAACTCATGTGCAAGAAGCTCCTGTCCATCTTGGGAGATTGGATTGAATTCACCCTCTGCAAAATAGATATTATTCCCTTGAGTAAAAGCTCTCGCCTTTAATTTTTTTGCATCCTCTGAATTTTTATAAATTTGGACATTAGAAAAGTCTTCATCAAAAGAAGCCTCCATCTTCGTCTGAATATCTTTGGGTAAATCTTTATTTTGTTTGTTTTGAATTTCGTCCTTCTCTTCAAGCTGCTGATGTTGTATTTGCAATCTCCACATCTTAAGCTCCTGTTCTTGCACTTCAGCAACTTTTTTACCCTCTAGCTGTTCGTTTTTTTTCTTAGCCTGAAGGAGTTTGCCGACAGCTTGATTACCGATCATATTATTCAATAGCAGAATATGATTAGGAGTTAACGCAATCTCATCTAGCGCTCTTCCTGTTTCTGAGTTTGACAAAGTTGAATAGTCGTTTTCTTGGGAAAGACCCTGGCTCTTATTGGCATCAACCTTAGAGATAGTTACATCTGGACTGGATTTTTGATTAGCTTCTAATTGAGCTTTTTTCATTTTCTGTTTCCCTTAGAATGATATAGATTCACTACATTCCTAAATACCGCTCTCCACCGCAATCTCTGTTCATACGGAACCTTCATCAGTACCCATTCCAACAGACCACAGCGCATTTGAGAAGGGGACTGATTTATCATGGGACATGTCCTACAGCTAAAGTAAGATTAGATAGAAAACGAGAGTTTTACCTGTTCAAAAACTACGCTTTCAAAGTGATTTCACTTTAGATACAAATATCCAAATTATAAATGAAACAACAAATCGATTTTTGTTCTACAATTATTGTAGTTTCCTCACCCAAACTCCCCATCGCCCACCATGCGCCCCATCTTCTGCAACTCGCGCTTCACGCCATGCAGCAGATGCGCCATCGTCACCACCTGCCCATTACTGGCGGCCAGATAGGCCGCGCCCATAATGGCGTTGCGGATGTTGCCGCCGGCCAGTTCAAAACGCTGGGCCAACTTGTCAAAGTCGAGCTCGGCGCGGGGTACGCCGGGCGGGAAGAGCGTCTCCCAAATGCGTCGCCGCTCGGCGCGTTGCGGGAACGGAAAGGCGACGATAAAGTGCAACCGCCTGGTAAAGGCATCGTCCAGGTTGGCGCGCAAGTTGGTGGCCAGGATGGCGACGCCGTCATAGTTTTCCATCCGTTGCAGCAAATAGCTGATCTCGATGTTGGCAAAACGGTCATGCGCGTCCTTCACCTCGGAGCGCTTGCCAAAGAGCGCATCCGCTTCATCAAAGAACAAAATAGCGTTGCTACTCGTGGCTTCGGCAAAGATGTGTTCCAGATTCTTCTCAGTCTCGCCAATATATTTGCTCACGATGGTCGAAAGGTCGATCTTGTACAAAGCCAAGCCCAGCGCGTGGGCAATCACCTCGGCAGCCATCGTCTTGCCTGTGCCCGGCGGCCCGGCAAAAAGCGCCGAAATGCCCGCGCTGGCCGCCAGCTTCTTGCCCACGCCCCATGACTCCAACACCTGGGGCAACTCGTGTAGCATCATCCATTGGTCACCTGGCAGAATCAAGTCATCCCAACCATACCGCGGCTCAATTTTGCGGGCCAGCGTACTCAGACGCGGGTTAGAATAAGCCCTGGCCGCCGCCAGAAAGTTTTCACCCCCTGGTGTACGACCCGTATGTATGGCCTGGTCTCGCGCCGCCGTCACCGCATCCCGAATCTGCCCAGTGGTCAAGGCAAATTGCCCAGCTAAGTCGGTCAATGCCGAATCTCCAGATTGGAGACCCTGCCAGGGGGTGAGGTAATGGCGCCATAAAGCCAATCGCTGCTCGTAACTTGGCAAGTCAAATGCCTGCGTGACAATCGTTCGCTGCCGCGCAATACCACCCGCCTGCCATTGTTTCTGTCCCGCCACAATTACCGACCCGGGATGGTCACACAATACCGTCAATACATCCGGCGCCACGCGCCGATCCTCATCCAAACAGGCATCCCACCCATTCAGCAGCGCCATAGCACCGGTCAAACGCGCATCGCGCAAAGCCATCTTCACTGCCTGTCGCGGGGGACAACTTTCACCAATCACCCGATCCAGTTGCACCAGTAACAAGGGCTGCTTCGCCTCCGCAGCCAAACAATGCGCCGCCGCTGCTTGCGCAGTTGCATCAACGCCATAAAAAACAAGCAGCACCTCTTCCCCCACTGATGGGGTATACGCGGCTCTATTCGTTGTTTCTTGAATTCGCTGTAGCGCTCCCCCCGCCAACAACTGGTCCGTCTCACTCACCTCCACCTGCACCAAACTTGCCTGCCCCTTCAGCGCAGCGTGTGGCTGATACTCGCCTCGCAACCACGCGGTCACTGTTTCATCCACATTCAACGTCTGGTTGATCCAATGCGCGTTGGCTGGCGGCGCTTCGACGATCAATTCTAGTAATTCATGTTTAAAGAGCGGTGCTGCCTGGCTGAGATAAGGCGAGAGTGTAAATTGCGCCATCCCTGGCTCGCCCAGCAAATCCAAGAGTAAGCGCACGGACGGCCGGCGGCGAGTCACGTTATCCTGTAAATAGCCATAAATACGCTCATAGCGGGTATCAAAGGCTGGGGCTAGACATAAAAGTAAGATATCCAGTGCCATCCGATCCAACTCAAACGCATTAGCAAGCTGTAAAAGTCGAGGCGTCTGCCCTTGCGCCAGGGTTTCGATTTGTTGCTTCGTTACAGCAAGTGCTTGTTGGAACGCTGTCTCTTCCTCTGCTGGCAATTCGATCAACTGGCCCCAACTGACACCAAAAGGGCGATCCAGCAACTGTTGCGCTTCTAGCTGGGTGACATACAACCCACGATAATCATCATTCGGGTCTTGGCCAGCCAAGACCCAACGCCGCACCTCACGTTGGATGATAATATCGATGCGAGCAAATTCGGCTTGTAAATAGCGCCACTCGGTGTTACAGTTCACAGGCTTCATCTCAAACGAGAAATTATATGGGCTTCGCGGTTTGAGCGGCCCTGAATTATCTAAGGGTTAGATACGCCAACGGTGACTGTTTTCGGCAATAACGTTCCTCGTCACTATTTAACTTGTTGCGGAAGCTATTATGAGTAACTCATCCCAAAAGCTAATCGCGGAATGATTAGCAGACTTCAGTTGTCAAAAAAAGACATCCGAAATCACTTGTAAGGAACCTATGTTGGTTTTAGGGAAGCAAAAGTAAGAGTCAAGCAAGATAACGATTAAATAATATTAACATACGAAACGCTTCAGAAACGCTTCATTTTGATATTATATTTATCTAGTTACCTTACAACAAATCCCCAAGTAGGGTGTTTAATGAGTTTAGATCGAGCGCTTCAAACCCTGGGGCAAACCGAGTATAGAACTGCGCTATTTGTTGGTATGCTTCCCTATGTTTGCCTTGTTGCTGCCAGAGTGTGCACAAATTGACCGTTGCAGACAATTCCAGGAATTGGGCGTTCTGACTGCGCGCAATCTCAATCGCTTGGACAAAACACGCTTCAACATCAGCGATTTGGTTGCCTTGCTGCCATAAGAGATTGCCCATCGTTCGATGTAACTCGGCTTCCCAGATATGCTCCGCGGGATCAGTAATCATAGCAAATGCCTGGTCTAATAAGTTCCAGGCTAGCTCTAAGTGGTTTTGTTTCGCCAGCCTCTTTGATAAACTAACCAGGAAATAAGTGGCGCCCGCAAAATGCAATTGCGCTTCTGCAAGGTGACGACTGATGGTTACTAGCTGTTCTGATTCCCTTTGCTGGGCAATCGATATAGAAGTTATGGCCAAGCCATTCGTTAGCTCTGGATTCTTTACTTTAAAAGGCGCTAAATTTATAAGCCGCTCATATAATTCTTGAATGGCGGGGCTAGGCTCAACTTCCAATTCCTTTTTTATAACCTCCTGGCAGGTTTGATAAACCCGCAGTACGCTAGTGCGATCCCCATTTAAGAAGTGTAATTCCATTAGCTGATAATAGGTGGTTTCACTTAAGGGGTCGTGCTGGAGCAAACGCTTGGCATAGTGGATGGCCGCCACATAGTCGCACTGGTATCTTAACAACTTAATTAACCGCTCAGCAGCCATAAAGAACTGGTTATGTAAGTTTTGCTGAGCAGCCAAAATCCAATCATCGTGTAATTCTGGCAACAGATCGGCGCTATATAAATCTATCGCTTGTTTTAATGCTTTGATAGCCTCTATAATATTGCCAGTGCTTTCAGCTTTCTCGGCTTGTTGAATAAGCTCCGCAAACAGTGCGATATCAAGCTTGAAGGTTTGGTCGATATTCCATTGCAACATTTTCCGGTTAACTTGCAGAAAATGCTTGCTTTCTGGAAAATCCTTATGTAGCGAGGTAAGTAAGGTACGCAGGTTAGTGTGGGCCTGTTTTTCGTTGCTATCCGGCCAGAACAGAAAGGCAATACTCCGGCGCGAATGCGCTCTATGTCGATGGATAAGTAAATAGGCTAACAAAGATTGCTGGCGAGATCGCAAGCTCTTGGCGACCGGTTCACCATCACAGATTAGTTGAAAATGCCCTAATAGACGAATTGAGAGGGTTGTCATCATCGTTAGTTTAGGAAATAAAAAAATTAGTAATGGCGCATTTAGATTTTCCAGACTATCTTATTCGCATAAGCACGTAAATAGACAAGCGGTGGTTTGCTATAGGCATTAGTAACCCAAGTTGTGACCTAAGCAGTAATAGTGCAATTAATACTGCAAGTGAGACAAAAGAGGATCACTTTAAGTTCAAAGCCTTTCGCGGTGACAGTATGAAATTGATTTTGGCAGTAAGCGTTTGAGCAAACTACCGGTGGTCTCAATGATTTTGCGTTGGATCGCTGTAGGCACCACTGGTCAGAAAGATTCGACTAATTGCCCTTAAGCCCTGCCACAAGGCGAATGCCAGATTGGCTATCGTTGGTAGTCCAAGACGATGATATTCACCGTGCGAATCGGCATCCAGACTGTCGTCAATAAGTAGGATACTGGTATAGAGAAAGGTAGTGGCTGCCACCCTGGGAACTGCTTGTTGTTCACTGTCATAGACCACTGCACAGGCAATCAGTGGCAACTGCTATTAGTAGAGTTTATGTGCAATAATTCGCACGAGGAGAGCTTTTGCTTCAGGCCATGCTTATACACTGGTAAAGTCAAAACTTATTGTTTCTTTGATCTATGTCCATTACTGCTCCATCTATATTCATGTTGCCTTATCACCGCTGCTTATATGGATTAGGTCGAACACGCCAGAAATGGCTGCACACGATTTGGTATCGGCCAAACTTGGTCACTGTTTCCGCCAATTTATAGCCTATAAGGTTTGCACACTCCAACCGTTCCACCCTAGCTTTGATTAGTCAGCCACAAACAGAGATAAAGATTGGTAATGCTCGGTGACAAAACAAGGCATACAGAGATTTTACATGGTTTATGTTAGGTATACTCATGACAAATGGGCTTACAAATTCATGTAAAGATATAACAATTTTTAGAAAACTGTCAAGCCAGAGGATATAATAAAACAAATGCTGGAGAAATAGAGCTAAATGTACATCTACATTAGATTTATATCTCTAATACCTTCAACCGAGCCAAAATCGCCGATTATGCTCCTTGTGATGTGAGCCCAATTGCAAGTACAATACCTGGGGTATACATAACTAAAAAAGTTGATCCGGTGGTTGATCCCAGTTGTACACACTATAAGCCTAGTGCGGTTATAGAATTGGTTCAATAACTAACCTCAGAACTGCACCTCAGCGGGCATTCAATTTCAGTAGTATACTCATCCAAGAAGAGTTGATAGTCCTCATCTGTCTGTGGGTGCAATACGGGTGCAGCCTGGACTTGGGTGGCTTCTGTAAGGATTAGAAACAAAGCGACGCCCAACAAAATAGATATTCATCATAACATCAAACTTGATTGCATGCTCTTTTTATTTGATGAATCATTTATATTTGGTTGTTGCATTCGAGCATATAAATTTCTGTTATTTCGTTGCTCAAGAACGAGCTACAGAACTACATATAAGCAAATTTCAAAACTTAGTATTCTAACTACTCAAAATAAATTGATAATCAACAAAACTACAAGCGAAACTTTTTATCCTTTAAGTCGCTCAACAGTTTTACTTATAACTATCATCCAGAGGTTATCTGCTCCTAGTCATTTCTGTAAAACTGTAGTAGCAATCTCGGCATGAATTTACCAATTTATGCGCTTTTCAAGCCGTCGGGTTGGATCAACCATAATATGTTGTCATCTAAACCTACAAATGGCGATAAAGTAGGTTTAGTACTCATTCCCCGTTTTCAAGCGAATTGCATAGAACTAGCGCCCTCGGTATAATGATCAGAGCGACTACTAGTCGCACATGATGAATTCACCGCCAGCGTTTACCTAACCCAAGATGGGCTTTTCACTTGTTCGCTGCATTAGATTCACTGCATTAGAAAGAGGAACTGAGCTATTATGACGATAACCACTGCCTCCCCCTATCTGGCCGACCAAAAGGTCAGCGAAGAACAAATTCAACAATGGGTAGAAACTTTCCACCGCGACGGCTTTCTTTTTCTTGAAAACGTACTGCCACCTGATTGGTGCGCCGAACTGCGCGCTGACTTGGATTGGGCCCTCGAACACAATCCGAATGGCTTTAACGGGATTGGCCCGAAAATTAGTCTGGCGCATCGACTGTTTGAAACGAGCGAGGCCAATTTGCGGCTGTTCGATCTGGAGCCGATTGTCAGTTTGGCCGAGGCATTGGTTGCACCGAATTGCCATGTAATTCACAACAATTCTTTTCAGAGTCATCCTGGCGGTGGCATTGATAGTTGGCACCAGGACGATGCGCCCCATTACCTGGTGACGGAAGGTGAACCACCGAAGAATGTACGCTTGCCGGTCCTCTTCTTCACCGCCAATTACTACTTAACCGACGTAACCGAAATCAAATATGGCGGCACCGAAGTGATCCCAGGTTCGCACCTCTTTGGCGCGACACCGCCCAAGGTGATGGAAGGCACAAAGTGGGAAAGCCAAATTCGCTATAATCTGGGGCAAGCCGGTAGCGTCGTGCTATTCAATAATCAAGTCTGGCACCGCGGCGGGACAAATCGCAGCGACCGCACCCGGTATATTACGCAAGCAACCTATGGCCGGCGGATCATTGGTCATAAGTATTACCCGTTTATGAACTACCAGATGCCGGAGCATGTGTATAAAGATGCGAACCCGCGCTTGAAACGGTTGCTGGGTTTCTTGGATCATGGGGCCTACGGATAAATAGTAAGCTTATGAGTTTTATTGCTCTCTCCACTGTTCATAGAAATAGCTACATCACCTCTAATTGATTCACTACAACGAACCACAGCGTTTACGCTGTGGTTCGTTGTTTTACCCCTATTTATCTAGTGTGACACCGTTAGATTGTGCGCGCACCCATCGCCCTCCGGGCGGTGACCATGAGCGGCCTGGTTTGCCAGCGATTGCCTGGTCACCGCCCGGAGGGCTAGTTGTACTGTTAGCCCCACACCTACCTATCTGGCCAGGTTATAAACTCTCCGGCTGCCCAGCGCGGTCTGGGTATTCTTGACGTAAGCTGATCTAGGGATAGAAATTTCTTGTTTGCTTTGTGGATCGGCACGACGTGGCTGCTGCTCCTGCAAAGCGTCTATAAAGGGAGGGTTTATGGTACTCGGGAAAATTCTAAAATACACACTTGGCCTCTTCTACCTGCTTGTCGGACCTCTGCTTCACGGCTATTTGATGACATACCAGCGGACAATTTACGTCTCTGTCGCTGATACAGCCTGGGCTCCGTATCAGCTGTTTTGGGTCCGCTCTGTCTTGCCTAACTTACCGCTGCTGATAACGCTGTTGGTGCTCTTTGAACTCGTCGCTGGCGTATGTATGCTGAGCTGGCAGGCGCCCGTGGCTGTGTTGGGGCAGTTGGGTGGGTTGCTCTTCAACCTACTGCTCCTACCCTTTTGGTTCTTTTATGGCATCCCAAACTTGCTGTTGGTGATCGTCCATGGCTGGTTGTTGCTTCAGGAACGTCGCACCTGGTTGGCTAGCCCGTTACAACCAATGCCTAGTTCGCATTGACTCTTGCAGACGCCAGGAAAATCGTCGTCAACTGGCATAAAAAAGCGTGCGCCAGAAGCGCTGGAAAGCGACCGTGCTTTTATTGTAACTGACCCAAATTGAACTGCTCACGCCGTTAGGAGGAAAACGATGTTCACAATTCTTCACGCCCACAAAGTAGCGACGGGTCAGCTTGCGACTGACCCAACAGTGCTGCCGAGCACGCCGAAAAAACGCCGCCCGTTGCGCCAGATTTTCATTGGGTTGGTTGGCCTGATCCTGTTCGCGCCGATCCTTTATTTCGCGTTGGCCTGGCCTTGGCTTAGCCGCTGGGGGGCCACAGATGCAGAAGTGCAAAAAGCCTTGCCAGGTGATGAACTGGTGCCTACCCCAGCCTTTGTCACGACCAAAGCCGTGACGATTCATGCCCCGCCCGAGGCGATCTATGCCTGGCTGTTGCAACTTGGTGTAGACCGGGGCGGTATGTACAGCTATTTGTGGGTGGAAAACTGGCTGTTGCGGCTCCATGTTAAAAACATCAATGAGATCCGGCCCGAATGGCAGCAGGTGAACGTGGGCGACTTTATCCGCTTTACGCCCAAAGATTACCCCATGGCGCCTGGTCCTGGATTTTATGTGATGGCGCTAGAGCCGAATCGCACCTTGATCGCATGTTTTGGTCTGGAAAATGCACCGCCTGTGTGTAACAAGAGCGCCACCTGGCAATTTGTCCTCGAACCACAGCAAGATGGCACGACGCGGCTGCTTTTACGCGGACGCAGCGCCGATCCTGGTTCCGCGGTGGGGTTTCCCGGCAGCAAGGATTCCTTTATGGCCATGGCGGCTGGCAAGCTGGCGCAAATTTTTCCGTTTTATATGGAACGCAAGATGTTACTAAACATCAAGGAACGCGCCGAGCAGCTGGCAAGGGCTAGCACCCGCTGATTTTGAGCGGACAGTCGTTAAGGTCTGTTTTACGATGAGGAGTTACGGCAAGATGAGCAATTCAATGCGCACAGATAATCCGCTGAATGTTAAAAGTTGGCTGCTTGCCAGCCTGGTGCTGGTCTCCATCCTCTTCTATGCTGGGATCGTGCGCCCTTGGTTCATGAACTGGGGCGCTACGCCAACCGAACAGCAGATGGCGCTGCCGGGCGATGGGTATATCCCGCTCAACACGATAGTCTCTACGCAGGCGATTACGATCCACGCCCCCAGGGCGCAGGTTTGGGCCTGGCTGGTGCAACTTGGCCAGCAGCATGGCGGCTTCTGCAGCTTGGGCAGTTATTTTGATGCGTTGTGGCCAATGGGCTATCTCTTCTGGCTGGGGCTGCCGTCCCTGATCTTTGTGGGCGCGACCACCTGGATCAGTTGGCAATTGGCCGGCCACCATGTAAACCGGCCGATAAGCCCGATTGGCATCGCGGCGTAGCATTTTCTGGACGTGGGGTGTTGTCTTATCAGCCGATTCGTCACATGAAAGGCACTGTAACATGCGCGCCATTTCTTATCCATTGAGCGTAAGACGTCTCCCTTGATGAGAGCACCTGTTGTTCACCTGATTCTGCGCGTGCTGCTATGGCTGTTGGTTGGTTTGCTGGCCCTGATCCTGTTGTTGCCAGTGCCGCTCTTATTCGTGACTACGGCGGTTCCTCGGTTGTTTACGCTTGGGCTGGCCGTCGTCGATCTGGGGCTTGTGGCCGCGTTGTTGCGGCTGAAACGGACCTGGCTTACCCTGCGCGCATTCTTTTGGGGTGTGATTACAACGTACTCCACGCACCCCATAAGGAATTGATCTGGCTTGAATCGGGACATGGCGCAAGTCCCGAGCAGCTCGTCGATGCGCTGGTGAACCATGTGCTGGTTCAGACGCCACCCGTTCGCTGAATCACGAAGGTTATGCAAGCAAAAGCGTTACACAGAGTGCGCAGAGGAGTCACAGAGTACACAGAGTGGTGATTTAATTTCTCTCTGTATACTCTGCGTCAGCGCCAATTCAGTAGAAGTGTATTTCTCTGCGTACTCTGGGTAACCGTTTTTTATGGTGGCTTGCGTAACATGCGTGACTAACTTGCGACCGTTCGCTAGCATTGTCCTCTACAAAAAGGATGATCAGGAGGATTTTCGATGAAACGATCAACTGCGCTTATCTGGCTTTGCGCGGACAAACCGTGGAAATTTATGGCCAGGGTTTGTACCGCTATGATACGCTTTTTATCGGCGCAGGGTTCAAGGCGCAGGATACGGTTACGCTTCTTCTGGGCATTCCTCTGCTTGTATTGACCACCCTGCTCTACCAGCGCCGTTCGCTGCGCGGGGGCATATTATTGATGGGCATGCTTGGCTATTTCCTCTATATCTATGCCTCGATGGCGTTGGGCGCGGCCTATAATGGTCTATTCCTCATTTACATTGCCCTCTTTTCGACCAGCCTCTTTGCGTTTGTGTTGGCTTTCACAGCACTGGATATCCAGACCATTTCCACACGCTTTGCCACAGGCATGCCGCGCCGTGGCCTGATCGTTTTTATGTTTGTGAGTGGCCTGTTGACCCTGACGGTGTGGAGCGCACCGCTGATGACGGCGCTGCTCCAGGGGCAGCCACCGAAGTTGCTGGACAGTTATACCACTAAGATTACCGACGTTTTGGATCTGGGGATCATTGTGCCAGCGGTCTTTCTTTCCGGCGGTTTGCTGCTCCGGCGCAATCCGCTAGGCTATCTGATCGCTGTACCATTGCTGGTATTGATCGTGATGCTTGCCCCGATGATCGTGCTGAGTACGACCAATCAATTAGCCGCTGGCCTCTCCTTTACACCTGGCGAAATTGTGGGGCCCATTGCTGGATTCTTGGTGCTTGGTCTGATGGCGATCTGGCTGCTGGTTCTCCTGCTGCGCAATCTGGCGCCGGCTGCACCGCAAAACCGAGTTGCCCAGCCGCAAGCGGTGTTACGATGAAGCTACGGCTTGGGACAATGGCCATTGTTCATGTTGATGTGCATGAAAGCACGGATGTCATCTTTTTAGGTTTGCGTACATTGCGCTTGTTGATCGCGCTCTTACGCGCCCAGGCCGACTTATCGCAAACTGGTGGAACGGTTCCTCTTCCATCATTGATCACTGTGCTAGTAGGGCCCTTCCAACAGTTGCTGGCATGTCGCATATGGGGCCGGCAGGAGATTGAAAATGAAGTGGATAAAAATGCTGCGCATGCTAGCGCTCATTGTCATGGGTCTGATCGCATTGCTCTTTGCCATTGCCTTGCTGGTCTATCCCCCCGCCTATATCTATCGAACCTTGGTTTGGCAGGCATCAGATGCCTTCGATTGGCAAAAATTCCCGGCGCATCCGCTCAACGCAGCCCCGATGCCCTATCACTTTGCTGGCGCACCAAACCAGCGCGTCGAAGAGCTATTTGAACAATTATCTGGCGCTGACGATTGGCGTAATTTTCTCGCCGCGAATAGCTCGCAAGCCTTTATCGTGATCCAAGATGGAACCGTCTTGTACGAGCAGTACTTTAACAACACGCAACGCGATTCAATTGTCACCTCATTTTCGGTCGCCAAATCTTTTGACTCGGCATTGATCGGCATCGCCCTTCAAGAAGGCCATATCAAAAGTGTCGACG
>JAPLGZ010000385.1 GCA_026389895.1 Chloroflexota bacterium
CTCTGGCTGATGATCTTTCAGCCAGAATTTGGCGTCGCCAATTATTTTCTGCAGAAAGTGGGTCTGCACAAACAACTCTGGCTGATGGACCCAAGGTTGGCCAAGCCGGTCTTGATCTTGATCGCCCTCTGGGGGATCGGCGGCGGTATGCCGATCTTCCTGGCCGGTTTGCAGGCTGTCCCGCGTGAATTGTATGAAGCGGCCGAGATTGATGGGAGTAATCGGTGGAATAGCTTCTTCCATGTGACCTTACCCCTGATGACGCCGGTGATCTTTTTTAGCGTGATTACCGGCATCATCGGCTCCTTCCAGATTTTTACGAATGCATATATCGCCACGGATGGCGGGCCAGGCAACGCGACCCTCTTTTATGTCTTGCTGCTCTATCGCAACGCTTTTCAATACTTCAAAATGGGCTATGCATCCGCCATGGCGTGGTTACTCTTTCTGCTCGTCTTACTCTTTACCATCATTCAATTTCGCCTGGCCCGCCGCTGGGTCTATTACGAGGTTTAACCGGATGGCAAAAGTCTATGCAACGGCAGAATCACCTTCTGCCAGCCGCAAAACCGGCCAGGCGAACGCCTTATGGACGAAATATGGCGCCCGTTTAGGCATCCATCTCTTGATTGGGATCGGGGCGCTGTTCATGCTCTTTCCTTTTCTGTGGACAGTTTCGACTTCGCTCAAGTTGCCCGGTTCCGCCCTAAGTTGGCCACCGACCTTCATTCCCGATACCTTTCATTGGCAAAACTATCTCGAGGTCTGGTCGATTGTGCCGTTTCTCACCTATTTCACCAACACAACGATCATCACCCTCACGACGGTTTTGGGCAGCGTGCTCAGTTCAAGTTTGGTCGGTTATGCCTTTGCTCGGCTGCGTTTCCCTGGGCGCGACACCCTCTTCATCGCCTGTTTGAGCACCATGATGTTGCCATTTGTGGTGATGATGATCCCGCGTTATATTCTATTTCGTAATTTGGGCTGGATTGACACCTTTATGCCGCTGATTGTCCCCGAATGGTTTGGCGTCGCCGTCTATATCTTTTTCAGCCGCCAATTCTTTCGGGGTTTGCCGATGGAATACGATGAGGCGGCGCGCATTGACGGCGCAAATAGTTGGTGGATTTGGTACCGAATTATTCTACCCATGTCTAAGCCTCTGTTGGCGAGCATTGCCATTTTGGCCTTTCGGGATAGCTGGAATGATTTTTTAGCGCCGCTGATCTATCTGCAATCGGACGAAAGATTAACCTTAGCGCTGGGGCTGGTCAAGTTCCGCGGCTATTACCGGACGGAATGGTCATTAATGATGGCCGGCGCCACCTTGATGACGCTCCCGGTGCTTTTGATGTTTTTTCTTTTTCAGCGCTATTTCCTGCAAGGCATCAGCTTTAGCGGGCTTGCTGGTCGCTAAAGTGGCCGGAATAGGCGAAAGGAATGGATACGCTATGCCACGCAAAATTAAAGTTGTCACGGTTTCTATGCCACCCAAAGGAAATACAGTGGCAGACAATTGGCAACGGGCCCTCAGTTTGCTGGACGCGGCCTGTGCTCAACAGCCAGATTTGATCTGTCTGCCCGAATCTATGCTGCACGTTGGCACACGCCGTGCCGATTGGCCCACGGGCGTGCAAACTTTGCCCGGTGCGTTTATTGATGAATTAGCCGCGCGCGCCCGCACCCATCATACCTATATTGTGGGCAGTTTATACACCGAAACGCACGGCTGTTTTGGCAACAAAGCTATCGTCATTGATCGCAAAGGCGCCGTGGTTGGCGAATATGACAAGATTCATCCAACCATCAACGAGATCCAAAGTGGCGTCAAGCCTGGAAACGAGGCCGCAGTGATCGAGACCGATTTTGGTCGGCTAGGGCTGGCGATCTGCTACGATATTGGCTGGCCGGAACATTGGGCCACGCTTGCCCAACAAGGGGCAGAAATTATCGTCTGGCCTTCTGCCTATGATGGGGGTTTCCCGCTCCAAGTCTATGCCTGGACCCATTTTTATTATGTGGTCTCGTCGGTGTGGGGCGATCACAGCAAAGTGATCGACATCTCTGGGCGCGTTTTAGCCTCCACCAGTCACTGGAGCCGGTTGATCAGTACAGAAATCGACCTGGAAAAAGAAGTTTTCCACATTGACGACCAGGTCGAAAAGTTATTGTGTGTTCAGACAGAATTAGGCGACCGCGTGCGCGCCGAGGGATTCTCGCAAGAGAATATTTTTACCCTGGAATCCAACGACCCAGCCTGGCCGCTGGCGCGCATCAAGGCGACCTATGGTCTAGAAAACTTCCGTGACTACCATGCGCGGGCAACCCAGGCCCAGGGTATGGCGCGTCAGAGTTTGGTGGCTAGTGGTCAATTGGCTTGAACGGGCGCAGGCAGGGAGACGCCATGACTTTAACGGCTGAAGAATTTTTCTTATTTGACCACAATGGCTATTTATTGGTCAGCCACGCCTTGACGCCGGCGTTGTGCCAAAGGTTGATCAGCACGATTTTGCAACAGGCGGAACAACGCATCCCGCCTTTGGTCTGTGAAGATCCCGATCGGCCTGGCTATGGCAAGCCGGGCGATCTACCCGGCGCCCGCGTGATTCGCCTATCCAAAGTGCTGGCACGCGATCCGCTCTTTCTAGAGGCCGCCAGTGCGCCGCCGCTCGTCGCGGTGCTCCAAGATCTGTTGGGGCCGCATGTGGATGTTGTGCTAAACCGGCATAATCATGTCACGCTACGGCCACCGGGCGCGGCGCAGCTTGAATGGCATCGGGATGTGGCCAACTGGAGCCGCCCCATTATTTCGGCGGTATTTTATTTGGAGGATGCTAGCCTAGAAAACGGCTGCACCTGGGTTTTACCTGGCAGCCAACATATGCTGGCCTATCATGCCAAACTAGAAGGCCATGGCCGGATGGATTCGCTGGCGCGTTTGGGGCAACAGGCGCTACCCGTGCTGGCCAAAGCGGGTGATGTGCTGCTGTTCAATGGCCTGTTATTGCATGGTGCTGGCGCCAATCACACCCAAGCCACGCGCATGTCGATGACGTTAGGCTATCATGCTGTCGATGAATTAGGGGCGACGGAAGAGCCGCACAAGTCGCTTGTTGCCGGTGAACGCGTCCTACGCCATAACTAATTTTTTATTACTTACCCATGATTTCACCAGTTGAAACGAATAAGGTTGAATGATGACGACCACCAGATCCAAGATTTTTGTTCTTCTGCGCCCCAGCCTCTACACAGAATTATTTAGCCCCCAGAGCGATCAAGCCTTGCGCACATTGGGCGAGGTTGTCTTTCACGAGACAGAAACCAATCTCACTTCGGCCCAGTTGGCCCAACGCATTGGCGGGTTTGATGCGATCATCACCGGCTGGGGTACGCCTGAATTTACGGACGAAGTGCTAGATGCCGCCCCGCAACTCAAACTGATTGCGCATTCAGCAGGCAGCATTAAACGAATGACACCACCAGCTGTATTCGAACGCGGGATTGCCGTCACCCATGCCGCGGGGGGGATTGCGCCCGCTGTGGCCGAGATGTCCCTCCTGCTCATCCTGCTCAGTCTGCGCCAGGTGCATAAACTGGATCAGGCCATGAAAACGGGTGGCCCCTGGGACGCCAGCCGGCTGATCGGCATGGGCCAGGAATTAGTCGGCAACCGTGTAGGGGTCGTTGGCGCTGGTTATACCGGCCAATGCCTGATCAAGTTGCTCACCGCGCTCGATGTCGAAGTCTGGGTGGCAGATCCCTACCTGACGCCTGAACGCGCCACCACCCTCGGTGTGAGCAAAGTTCCTCTCGATGAGTTGCTGAAAAAGTGCCCGATTGTCACCATGCAAGCGCCGCCCACTGCCGAAACCTATCATATGATCGGGGCACGCGAGTTGAGTCTACTACAAGACGGCGCAATTTTCATCAACACAGCCCGCTCGCATCTGGTTGATCAAGCTGCGCTGCTCGCCGCATTGCAAACGGGCCGTATTCAAGGCGCATTGGATGTCTTTGACGAGGAGCCGTTGCCCGCCGATAGCCCCTTCCGCCAACTTGACAATGTGATCCTCACCCCGCACGTGGCCGGCGCCTCGCGCCAGGCGCGCTTGCGCCAAGGGCAAATGATGGTTGAAGAAATTCAGCGTTTCTTCCAGGGCCATCCGCTACGCTATAAAGTGAAGCGTGAGATGTTGGAAACGATGGCCTAACCAGGCTATCAGTAGCGAGCAGACAATCATGAGGATGATCGGTAACTGTTCAGGCCTAGCGCCAGGTAAGTTGCAGCATCGGATAAATCCGACGCCTGGTATTCTAAACCGGCTCGGGAGCCCCTTGGGCGCGGTTTCCTGTAACAGACACCGGTTAATAGGCATTAACAAAATAAAGCGACAACGGCGCACCCAACCTGCTGAAGCAGGTTTCCCGTAGCAGGCGGCGGTTTTAACCGCCGCGGCACGCCCGCCAATCACCGCAATAAAGGGTTAATCACCATTAACCGGTGGTTCGAGATTTCACCCCCTAAATTCCTGTTAAATCGTTTTTATTGTCGACCCGTTACTCTACCCTGCTCATGCATACGTATGCATAGCCAGAACAAGCCGTTTCAGACGCTTTCTAGAGGATAGTTTACTAATGAGCCAGAAAAACAAAGTGCGTGTGGCGATGATCGGGGCAGGCGGCATGGCCAACAATGTCCATTATCCCTCGTTGGCTTCCTTTACTGACGTGGAAATTGCCGCGATCTGTGATCTGGATGAAGAGCGGTTGCAGGCTACCGCGAATAAGTATGAAGTAGAAGGTCGCTATACGAATTATCGTAAAATGATCGAAGAAATTGCACCCGACGCCACCTACGTGATCGGCCCACCGCATATGATGTACGACATTTGGACATGGTGTTTGAGTGAAGGGCAGAATCTTTACATCGAAAAACCAATGGGAATCACACTGCACCAAGCGCGCGCCCTGGCCTATCTGGCCGAACAGAAAAATTGCATCACCCAGGTAAGTTTTCAGCGGCGCAGTTGTCCTATGGTGGTCCAGTTGCGCAATGAATGCCTAAAGCGCGGGCCGATTGTCCACGCCGAATGTGCTTTTTTCAAGTGCGAACCAAAATCCTACCTCCAAGCCCGCGACCATATGATGGATGACGGCGTCCACGCCATCGACACCCTCCGTTGGATGTGTGGCGGGGAAGTGGTCAACATAGCCAGCCAGTGTAAACGGATTGGCACGCCAGATATTAACTTTATTTCGGCGCTGCTTGAGTTTTATAACGGTGCAACCGGCGTGATGCTCTACAGTTGGACCAGTGGCCGCCGCATCTTCAAGGTAGAAATGCACGCGCCAGGGATCTGTGTGGAGGCCGAACACGAAGTCAAGGGTATTCTCTACGCCGACGGTGATACCAAAGGCGTGGTTTATGATACCAAGGAAGTTGCCGGCAGCGATCAAAATTATGTGTATGGTGGTTTTCAGGCCAAAAATCGCGAATTTATCGATGCCGTCAAGACGGGCAACCAGCCCAGTTCGCATTTTGCCGACGCGCTTAAAACCATGGAAATCGCCGAAATTATTCTGGCGCAAGCTTTGCTAAAGCGATAGGACCCTGATGAAGAGCAACGAACAGATCGTACAGCCCCTGCCCGCCCGCTTTGCGCTTGTCAATGGGCAGATTGCATTACCGACAGCGATTGTCGAAAATAAGGCCCTGCTGGTGGAAAATGGGCGCATTGCAGGCGTTGTCAACGCCGACACCGTTGCCCCCACTCTGGTTATGATCGATGTCGGTGGGCGGCTGATTGCCCCCGGCCTGATCGATATTCATATTCACGGTGCGCTCGGCCATAGCTTTAATGAGCCAACCACGGAGGCATTTAGCACGATTCTACGTGAAAATGCGCGGCGCGGGGTCACAAGTGTGTTGGCTACCACCGCCACTGATGCCATTGAGAATTTAGTGGCTGTGCTGGAATTTGCCGAACAGTGGATTCAGCAACAAGGCCGTTCAGACACGACAGTCAATCAGACGCAGCTGCTGGGCGTGCATGTCGAAGGCCCCTATTTCAGCATGGCGCAACGCGGGGCGCAGGATCCAGCCCATATTCGCAACCCGAATGATGGGACGCCAGCGCAACTTTTAGAGTACAGCGATACGATCCGCATCATGACCTTTGCCCCTGAATTGCCAGGCGCCC
>JAPLGZ010000305.1 GCA_026389895.1 Chloroflexota bacterium
TGCAGGTGATGCCGCTTTGCTCTGCGCGTTTTCAATGTTGTCTGCCCGCACGAGTTGTTAGGTATCGCCGGGGATTGGCGCGCTATCGGCGGCGTTCCTGAGGTTCGGGTTGGGCGGCGCGCGGCGTTGTCGTAGTTCAAATGTAAAAATGTTATCCGACTGAAATTTATTCGCCTTCACCCTGTCCGCCACCATGATGAAAATCGCCATCGAAACGAATGTTGCTGCGCCCCTCGCCGACACTTGGCGAGCTTTCAACAATCCCGACGACATCGTGCAATGGGACGCTTCTGACGATTGGCACACCACTTGGGCATCGAACGACCTCAGGGTTGGCGGCAAACTGTTGTTACGCATTGAAGCCAATGACGGCGGCATGGGTTTCGATTTCGCTGCCACCTACACGCAGATCGAACTAAATCGACTGATTGAATTTCGAGAGGACGATGATCGCATGGTTCGCTTGGCGTTTATCGAAACGGCCAACGGAGTCACGATTCGCCAGACCTTCGACGCCGAAACAAAGCATCCCGAAGATCAGCAACGCGCAGAATGGCAGGCCGTCCTTGACCGCTTCGCCCGCCACGTCGAACGGCAATGCGGCGTGGCATAACAACCGGAGCCCAGTAAGGCCCGCGCCAATCCCCCGGTGCGCTACGTCCACGCGTCTCCCGCGGTTACCAACGCCGCCTCCAATGCGATCGCTCGAAAGATCGGCATGGAGAACCCGGGCGAATTCGACAACGAAGGCTTCGCTGGCGTGTTGCGCTGCAACGATTGGCGTATCGACCTGCGCTAGACGCCAGTCAAAAACAAAGGAGGATTGTTATGGCTGAGGTCCTATTGTTCCATCACGCACAGGGGCTCACCCCCGGCATCATCGCGTTTGCCGACCACTTGCGTCGTGCGGGTCATATCGTACACACGCCTGATCTGTTTGAAGGTCGCACCTTCGACACCATCGAGATGGGCATGAGCTTCGTTGCGGAACGTGGATTTGGTGAACTGATTGAGCGTGGCGTACGAGCAGCGGAGGGCCTGCCGCCCAACCTGGTCTACGCTGGCTTCTCGCTAGGTGAGGTCTGCGCGCAGAAGTTGGCCCAGACCAGGCCAGGCGCGCGCGGAGCACTACTCTTCTACGCCTGCGTACCGGTCTCGGAGTTCGGGTCCGCCTGGCCGAAGGATGTGCCGGTGCAAGTACATGGGATGGACGCCGATCCCATCTTTGTTGGCGAGGGCGACATCGATGCGGCTCGGGCGCTTGTTGAAGCAGCCGATCAGGCAGAACTGTTCCTGTATCCTGGTGATCAGCACTACTTTGCAGACAGCTCGCTGCCGTCGTACGACGCAGAGGCGTCGGCGCTGCTCATGCAACGGGTGCTGGATTTTCTCGCGGCCCGATCATAGGGTGACATCGAACCTCACGAACACGGCCAGATTCGGCGACTGACCACACGATCAGGCAACCGTTACGCATGTCGCCCAACAGCGCATCCAGCCGACCGCCTCGCACAGAAGATGCTAGCGATTTTAGAACGTGATCCCTCGCGGTCGCGGCGGTTGATGCGCAATCCGTTGAGTTTGCCCTAGCAGCGACTCCTTCACCTGGCCTTCAACCAACGGTGACGGGTTTATCAGTGAAACGGCTGCCATGCGTGGTGAACATGATTTAGGCGGAGCAGCAGGGCCACTCACGAATCTCCAGGCCAAACTTCTGTCCTTGAGCATGGTACAACAACGCTTGGTAGACCCGAAAACGGTCAACGGGGCTTGAAGTAGTAGTCCCCCTCCAGATCTTCCATCAGGGTAGCGTGCTCGGGCTTCCAACCGAGGCGTTCCTGGGTGAGTTGGCTGGACGCCGGACCATCGCTCCCCGCCAGGAACCCGAGGAATCCCATGTGCAGGAACGCCCCCAGCCTCGACTTGCTGACCACGGGAACCCCGAGGCGCCGGCCCATCACGGTGGCGATCTCCTTGAACGGGATCCCCTGGTCGCCGACTCCGTGGTAAATCCCCCCGGCGACGCCTTTTTCGAGGGCCAACCGGAACAGCCGGGCAGTGTCGAGGCGATGGACTGCCGCCCACCGGGCCGATCCGTCGCCGACATACCCGGCAGATCTCTTCTTCCGGGCACTGCCGATCAACATCGAGATGAATCCCTTGTCGCCGTCACCGTGAACCGTGGGGGCCAGCCGCACTACCGCCGACCGAACGCCCCGGGACGCCCAGGCCAGCACCGCCTCTTCGGACTTCCGGGGCACCTTGGCGTAGTTGGGGATGTTGTCCTCGGTCAAGAGCTGGCCGGGCTTGAGCATGAGGATCGCCCCGGCGACCACGAGGGGTTTCCCCGTTCCCTCAAGGGCGGTGCCCATGGCGTCAATGGCCCGCTGGTCCTTTTTGGGGGCTCCGAGGAAGCCAGGGAACGAGTGGATGAACGCGAGGTGGATGACTCCGTCGGCGGCGGCGGCCCCGGCCTTCAGGCTCTCCGGGTCCTCCAACACCCCCCGGTGGACCTGAGCCCCGGCGGCAGTGAGGGCCTGAGCCTTGTCTTCGGTTCGGGCGAGGCCCGTCACCTGGTGCCCGGCAGCGAGGAGTTCTTTTACAACCGCCGACCCGATGAAGCCTGTGGCTCCTGTAACAAAAACATGCATAAAAACCTCCTGTACCTGGGCCGCATGGATAGGCTCGGCGTGGCAAAAGCATGATGTCAGTTGCTGACATGACCAATATATGATAGAATGGGAGTGATGTCAATTACTGTCATTGGAGTTGCTAAAAAATGAGTCGATGGCAACCAAATGCCAAGGGTAGGCTTGAGCAAGCGGCGCTGAATCTGTACCAAGAGCGCGGGTATGAGCAAACGACCGTGACGGAGATAGCGGAGCGGGCCGGGCTCACGGAGAGGACGTTCTTCCGTTACTTCGCTGATAAGCGCGAGGTACTATTCGGAGGGCAAGAAAACCTGCTCAAAACAGCTGTAAGCGCCATCGAGACTGCGCCGGATACCGCCACGCCCATTGAAATTATCATTGCCGCCTTGGAAGCGGTTGTCCCCATGTTCCAGGAACGACAGGAGATCGCCCGACAGCGACAGTCCGTGATTGCGGCTAATCCGGGGCTCCAAGAACGCGAAATGCTCAAGTTGGCGACACTCGTGTCCGCCATGACCAACGCGTTGAGGAGGCGCGCAGTGACGGATCCGGAGGCGAGCCTCGTTGCGAATACCGGCGCAATTGTTTTCAAAACAGCTTACGCGCGTTGGGTGGGCGAGCCCGACGCGCCAGACCTCTCGATCCTAATCCGGGCGTCCTTCGATCAACTCAAGCGCATTATCTCCGGTTAGTGATGACGTGAGACTTTCATATGATACCGCATGAGGTGAGTATGACATCGCATATCCTTCATCCCACACCAGCGACGCTCCATGGACACTATTCTCCAGATCTCGCTCCTGTGCTGACTATTCAGAGCGGCGACATCGTCCACTTTCGTACGCTCGATGCTGGCTGGAGTATCTATGACTACGCCGATCCGTTTACCCGGCCACCCAAAGTTCCCCGCGACTTCGACCGTGATCCTGGGCACGCCTTATGCGGACCGATCGAGATCGCTGGTGCGCAACCTGGGATGACCCTCGCCGTTCATCTGACTGATATTCGGACTGCACATCGTGGCTTCTCGTGTGGTGGTGGGTTCCACAGCTATTGGAATGAGCGATTAGGGCTTACCGCAGCACCAGAGTGGTTTGTCCGCTGGTGCCTTGATCCGCAAACCAACACGGCGACGAGTCAATCGGGTCAGCGCCTCCGTATGCGACCCTTTGTAGGCAACCTCGGCATGCCACCAGCGGAGTCAGGCCAGCATTCGACGTTCCCACCCCGCTTTTGTGGTGGAAATCTTGATTGTAAGCAGTTGGTGGCAGGGAGCACGCTCTATCTGCCAATCTCTGTAACAGGCGGGCTTTTCTCGCTTGGCGATGGTCACGCGCTCCAAGGCGATGGTGAGGTAGCTGGCCCAGCATTGGAGTGTCCAATGGAGCGGATCAGTGTGCGGTTCGAATTGCTCAACGATATGCCACTGCGCATGCCACAGGCCGATACACCGGTAGGGTGGCTTACCTTTGGAATCGGCCAGGATCTCGATGAAGCGATGTGGTTAGCAGTGGAGGGCATGTTGGATGTGCTCGAACGGCGTGGCTATGATCGAAAAGAGGCGCTGATGCTGGCGAGTTTGACGGTCGATCTACGGATCACCCAAATCGTGAATGGGACAAAAGGCGTTCATGCAATTTTGCCCCATGAAGCACTGGCTGATTGTCCGCCTGGGTCAACATAGATTGACTGCGACATACCAAATGGCGATTACAATCCGCTCAACTTTCTCTATCGCGAGCAGAGTTTGACAGGCTGGATTGATTTTGAACACGCCTGTTTTGAAGATCCGTGTATTGGGTTCGCCAAATTCTTCCTGTGGGCCAATGATGAGTCCGGCTGGGGGGCTGGTGTGAAGTTTGGTTTAGTCGAGCGTTATTTGTATAATCACAATATCGAGCCAGCGGCATTTCTGCTGCGCCTTATTTTGCGCGGTCTCTGGCACATCAAAGATAATGACCTAGACAACCCACCAACTTACATGTTACAGGTTGTTGAAGATGCCGTAACACGCCTCAAACACATCATCGGTTAGCTTTGGGGTCATGGGCTTGAGGCAGCGCCGAACATCCACTGGCACCGACATGGATTCAAAAAACAACTGATTTTTCACGGTGGATTTAATGGCGACGGGCGTAGACTTGCGATCCGTTTATACCTACCAAGGAATGTCAAATGACAGAAAACAATCTGGCCTCCTATCGTCGTGATGTTGAGTGGCTGGGCGTGCCGCATCGTGCCGGCGAGGCGCTCCAGCGTTTGATGGCGGCTGGTGCGGCGGCTACGGATGTTGTGCGCGCAGGTTTGCGCCATGATGATCCGGCAGTGCGTGTAGGCTGCTGCAAGGTGCTCGATCACTTTATGGATGAGACCGCCGTGCCAGCTTTGATCGCCAATCTGGACCATCCCAACGAAGCAGTGCGCTGTTGGGCGATGCACGCCCTGGCCTGCGACAAATGCAAAGAAGGCTCATGTCGTCCGGGCGAAGATCAGGTAATTCCCATTGCCGCGCGGATGTTACTGGAAGATAGCAGTCGACGGGTGCGGCAGGGCGCCGCCGGTCTGGTGGGCGAAAGTGTCCATCGCAGTCAAGCTGCACTGCCAGCGCTGCAACAGGCGCACCGCCACGACCCAAGCCCAATCGTGCGCAAGATCGCCGGTTGGTATCTGCCAGGCGGTCCGCGCTATAAGGCATTGGCCCCCAAACTGCCGCGCACAAAATCGCCCAAACCGGGACAAAATCCAATAACTTGAATCTGCCTAGTTTGGTGTCTGCTTTTACGTTACTGGACAGTCAACTGACCAAACAGTTTCGAGGGGGTTAGGATAATCAAGGAAACATTCATATGTTTACGACCATCGAAAGAGAAAACTTTGCCGTCCATGGGCTGATCAAGCGTAGAAACTTCCTCCCGCTTGAGAAACTGGCCAATGCGCGCACATTGATTTTTCAACATCTAGCGCAGGCAGGCATCTGGTGTAATGGCGGTTGGTCGCTTGACAAATATACACAATCTACTGAGGCTGATGCCGGTATTGGATTGCTCAAACCACTTTGGCGTCATCAAACGATGATTGCTCTTGCCAGTGGTGAAGCCACCGCCGCCGCCAGCGCACTGGTTGACGATCGCCCTGTCTTCCCTATGGACCGGCATCCAGCGCTGCTCTTTACGCTGCCGAATGCAACCACTTGGACGCTCCCCCACAAGAATTGGCATTTGGATATGCCACGCCTACCCGAGGGTGGCGTGTCGGGTGTACAGATATTTGCTTGTTTAGAAACCGTGGAACCAGGTGGTGGTGGCACGCTAGTCGTGACCGGCTCCCATCGTTTGCTCAATGAAGGCGTGCGCATCAGTTCGGCTGATCTCCGCAAACGATTGAACCAGGAGCGATATTTTGCCGAGCTGATGGCCAATCAAACGGACGACCGTCTGCGTTTCATGCGCGAGGCCGGCCATGTTGGCGATGTCGAACTCCAAGTCGTTGAAATGGTTGGCGAACCTGGTGATGTCTACTTCATGGATTTACGAATGCTCCATACCTTTGCGCCGAACGTGCGTCAGATACCACGCATCATGCTGACCCAGCGTTATCTATTGGAATCGTCACGGATTGCGCTCTATGGAAAGTGAGCTTGCTCAGGTGCACCCAATGTTTCGGCCACATCAACGATCCTTTTTTCGTGCCTCTCTTCGCCGTTTGGCGGCTTAATGCAGATACCTTGTGGAAAACTCATGTTGGCGGATTTACGTTAGTGTTACTATCAGTAGGGTGAAAGGCTGTCAGCTCGGCTAGCATGGACGGCATCTAGCCGTAGATGCTGGGGCTTGTGTAGCTACTCTACTGTTGGGCAGATGCCATAGGACAAGTGCAACCATGATCCTCCCCAAAGACCGCGACCCCCGCTTCATCACCATCCGCCGCGGGGGGACGCTCACGGACGCCGACCATCGACTCCTGGCTTTGTGGGCGGCCGCGTGCGCAGAGCACGTTCTGCACCTCTTCGAGGCGGTGCAACCCGCAGACCCACGCCCCCGCCAGGCGATCGAGCTGACGCGGGCATGGGTGCGCGGCGAGATCAAAATGTCTCAAGCTCGCACAGCAGCCGGCCATGCGCAAGCCGCGGCGCGGGATCTGTCCGGCGCCGCGAGGCATGCAGCGTATGCTGCTGGGCAGGCGGCTGTGGTGGCGCATGTCGCCGCCCACGAACTTGGCGCGGCAGCCTATGCGATCAAAGCCGCGCGTGCGGCCGCGCCTGATGGCGCGGAAGCGAATGCCGGCCGGCTTGAGTGTCAGTGGCAGCGTGAGCAGCTGCCGGCGGAGATTCGCGACCTGGTCCTGGAGGATCAGCGGTTGCGAAACGCGATCTGCTGGTCGGTGTTTGACTGCTAGTCGACCAGTGCGTCCACGGCCCAACACGCGCATCGAGCGGATACCGCAAGGTTAGAATCGTCCCCAAGCGTGGGTCGGCAAGATTGTTTCCTCGCACCCGCCAAAACGCCTAACGCTCGCGTTTGGGTGCCAGTAAACAAATTTTTAGGCTAATAATTTGCAACATTCTTCCGAGCCGACAAACGAATGAACCGTTCTTCCATTTTGCGCACTGGTGTATTGACTGACGTTGGGATTCTGACATTATTGGCGTGCGCACGCATGCTCTTGCAAGTCTTTACCAACGGACAGTACGGTTTCCATCAAGATGAATTGGTCACAATGGATGTCGCTATGCGTCACCTAGCATGGGGATATGTTGCCTGGCCGCCAGTCACGCCCTTTCTAGCGCGCACAGCGTTGGCCCTGGTTGGGCCGTCGCTCATTGGTCTGCGCTCCTTTGCCGTCCTGGCAGAAGGAATGGTAATGCTGCTGACCGGTTTGATGATCCGCGATCTGGGTGGCAGCAGATGGGCCCAAATCCTCGGTGCAGTAGCCGTAGCCACAACACCTATTTCCATCATCCAAGGTGGTTTGTTCCAGTATGAAACCCTGGACTATCTATGTTGGGTGCTGCTCTCCTTTACGGTTATTCGCCTGTTGAAATCCGCAGATCCGCGCTGGTGGTTAGGGATTGGCGCGACCATCGGTCTGGGCATGATGACCAAATACACCATTGCTTTTTCGGTTGTGGGGATCATTGTTGGGGTTCTAGTGACAACCAACCGGCATTATCTGAAAAGCCGCTGGTTGTGGATCGGCGCGCTGTTGGCATTGGTGATTTGGCTTCCCAACCTGCTCTGGCAATTTCAGAATCACTGGATTTCGCTTTACTTTCTCGCCAGCATCCACGCACGGGATATACAAACCAGCCGTTTCCTGGTCGATCAGATTCTGTTCAATTTTAACCCGGTGATGCTCTCCTTAGTGATCGCCGGACTCTATTATTTCTTCTTTGCACAAACTGGCCAGCGCTATCGGATGATGGGTTGGATGTACATTGCACCTTTCCTCCTCTTACTTCTTATGCAAGGGAAAGGCTATTATCTAGCGGCGACTTACCCAATGCTCGCAGCTGGTGGTGCAGTATGGTGGGAAGGACGCCTCACCCGCATGGCCAGCCAGCGAGGAGCACGCATGTGGCGATGGATGACTTGGATCGTCTTGAGCGTCTTCGCAACACTTATTATTGCCACAGAGCTGCCCGTTGCTCCACTGGGTTCGGCCTGGTGGGATGTTGTTAGCAAGAGCAACGCTGAACTGAAATCAGAAGTCGGTTGGCCGGAGTTGGTTCAACAGGTGGCAAAAGCTTACCATTCGTTGCCAGCGGTTGACCGGCCTGGCGCGGCTATCTTGGCAGCCAGTGCGGGTGAGATCGGAGCCATTGACCTATACGGTCCAGCCTATGCTTTGCCCAGAGCCATAAGCGGCTATAACTCCTATTGGCAGTACGGCTATGGAAACCCACCCCAAACATTGCTCGTGGTTGGCTTTGATTCTGAACTCCTGGCAAACTTCCAGGACTGCACGTTTATTGCGCAAATTGCCACGCCTTTCGACATTCAGAACGACGAAACGATCAATCATAGAGCCATTTACGTGTGTCACAATTTACGCATGGCCTGGCCTGTCTTCTGGCAACGTTTTCAATATTTCGGCTAACAGATAAATCCCACTCAACACAGCGTGCGGCTGCCCCCTGTCTGGACGATTTTTCATTCCGGTGCAGTGCCCAACGGCATCCCCATCTACACCGTGGGTCACGGTGTAGATGGCTGACGTCCACGTTAATCCGCCCCTTGCTCAAATATGTTGCAATCATAAAAACGTGAAATACGCTACTTGACAAAACAGAACCCATGTTCTAGTATTTATGCCAAACCTCATTTAATTTATATTACTCCAAACCTCATTCGATTCATCTAAAGGAGTAAGCCATGACAACTTCAAAGGACAGGCAAGTCCAGCAGATCAATCCTGAGCTATTAGGAGCGCTCAGGCGCGGTTATAACCGGAAGGGTTTGAATATTTGTGCCGTGTCGCTGAAGGCAGTTTTGCAATCTGTTCTTAATCGCAAGTAAAGGCAAAACTGGGTATAGAGGAGCTAAAACGATGGTCAAAACCACCAATCATAGCATGAATAACAAACGAATTTATAGCATGGTTTTCGGCGGCGTCTATCCATTATACATTCAAAAAGCCGAAAAAAAAGGACGCACAAGTGAAGAGGTGGATGAAATCATCTTTTGGCTGACAGGGTATAACAAACAAACATTACAGCAGCAGATTGATAATAAAAGCGATTTTGAGACCTTTTTTGACCAAGCACCCCAGATGAATCCGAATGCTTCGAAAATCACGGGTGTTATTTGCGGTTGTCGTGTGGAAGAAATTGAAGATAAATTAGTGCAACATGTTCGCTATTTAGACAAGTTAATTGATGAATTGGCAAAAGGCAAAGTAATGGACAAAATTTTAAGAAAGTAATGGACAGTTGGGATACAATAAGGAGAAGAATGATGAAATTGCTGCTCACTTCTGCTGGCATCAAGAACCCGAGCATCCATGACGCCCTGGTCGACCTCCTGGGCAAGCCGATTGCCGAGGCCAGCGCCCTCTGCATCCCCACGGCGGGGTACGGGCACCCCCAGGTCACGCCTGAGATGGCATGGCAGTTCATCAGTGGACGAGAACCCGAAACCCCCATGTGCGAATTGGGCTGGAAGTCCTTGGGCGTGCTGGAACTCACCGCACTGCCGAGTATCGAGAAGGAACGCTGGGTCTCCTGGGTGCGGGAGACTGACGTTTTTCTGGTGAATGGCGGCGACCCCTTGTATCTCTGCTACTGGATGCGACAGTCTGGGCTGGCCGACCTCTTGCCGTCACTGCGCGCGGTCTGGGTAGGCCTAAGCGCCGGCAGCATGGTGATGACGCCCAGGATCGGCGAGGACTTCGTCGGCTGGCAGCCGCCCAGCGGTGGCGATGAAACGCTGGGTATGGTCGATTTTTCGATCTTCCCGCACCTGAATAACCCCGATCTGCCGGAGAACACCCTGGCCAATGCCGAAAGATGGGCAGCCAGGTTGTCGGGGCCAGCCTACGCGATTGACGACGAGACCGCCTTCAAAGTGATCGATGGCGTCGTCGAAGTTGTCTCCGAAGGCCATTGGCAACGGTTTACGCCCTAATGGGGTGGGAACGGGTGC
>JAPLGZ010000413.1 GCA_026389895.1 Chloroflexota bacterium
AGTCATGCCCTACAAGGATTCTCAATGGCAATCTTGCTCGAAACCCGTAATGTGCGCAAAGTTTATACGAGTGGTGGCGGCCTGTTTAAAGCCAAGACGGAAACGGTGGCCTTGGACAATTTTTCGCTGGCAGTGGAAGACGACTCGCCAATTTTTACGACTATTGCCGGCGAGAGTGGCAGCGGCAAAACTACCCTGGCCAATTTATTGCTAGGTTTTTTGACGCCCACCATCGGCGAAGTGCGCTTCCGCGGTAAGAATGTCTGGGCGATGAGCACGGCAGAGCGCCGGCTCTTTCATAAAGAGGTCCAGGCGATCTTTCAAGACCCGTTTGAGGTCTACAATCCTTTTTATAAGATCGATCACATTTTAACCACCCCAATCAAAAAGTTCAACCTGGCGAGCAACAAAACCCAGACTTATGAACTGATCACCACTGCCTTGCGCAATGTGGGGCTTAACCCTGCGGACACACTGGGGCGCTATCCCCATCAACTGAGTGGTGGGCAACGGCAACGCGTCACAATTGCGCGCGCCTTGGTTTTGCAACCGCGTATCATTATTGCCGACGAACCGGTGTCAATGGTCGATGCCTCTCTGCGCGCCACAATCCTTGAAAGTCTGCGCACCTTGCATCGCGATTTTGGCATCTCCTTTATCTACATCACGCATGATCTGACGACGGCCTATCAAATGAGCAATAACATCGTTGTGCTCTATCGGGGCGCGGTGGCCGAGGCTGGCGATGTAGAAAATGTGATCAAACATCCGCAGCACCCGTATACGCAAGAGTTGATCGCCTCGATCCCCTTGCCAGATCCAGACCAACGCTGGGGGCAAAATGGCGCAATGCTGCAACCTGCGCCAGATATCAAGCCAACAGTATCAAAAACCCGCAACGGTTGTCGCTATGCGGATCGCTGCCCGCATGTGATGCCCAAGTGTCACGAAGCCGCGCCACCACTCTATCAGACGGTCGACCATCAGGCGGTTGCCTGTTATCTCTATGAGCAATCCCCGATTGTTGCCGCCGAACTTTTGAGTCAAGTTTTGCCCAAACAAGGGGAAGCCGTTAAAGATAAAAAGCAAGTTGCGCTTAACGGTTAACCATTACCAGTTAAACATTATTGGTGCCTAGGCTAGTTTTTTATAACGATCAAGCTACCCCACCCTAACCCTCCTCTGAAAAAAGGCGGGGACTGTCACGGGAACGACAATGATCAGGGAGAGCGCAAAGAACTTCGTCTGCTCCGTGACAATTCCCTCCCTTATCAGGGGGGGGGTAGGGTGGGGTTGGTAGTTCTATTTTTTAATCGAGTGCAAAGGAGAATAGATGATGACAAATAACGAGAATGAACGGCCAGCGCTTTCACGGCGCACCTTTCTAAAGGCGGCAGCCATTGTGCCGTGGGGGGTTAGTGCTTTGTTGGCCGCTTGTAGTACGGCTCAACCGGCGGCTCCGGCGAGTGATGGCGCGGCGGCCCCCGCGGCTGGCGCAGCAGGGGCCGCGGAGGCCAAAACGGCTGGCGCTGTCAAAGATGTACCACGCGAACACACCTTGATCCATGTCGGCGTGGGTGGCGAAGCGCCCAACCAATTCAGTGATGTTGAACTATTTAATCCCTATCTGCCTGGCATTACGCGCAGCGGCTATCAATTTGCTTTTGAGCCGCTCTTCTTCTACAACGTCTATGGCACGGAGAATAACGAAACCGCCTGGCTGGGCGAAAGCTACAAGTACAACGATGACTTCACCGAGGTCGTCATCAATATTCGTAAAGGGGCCACCTGGAGTGACGGCCAGCCCTTTACCGCCAATGATGTTGTCTTTACTCTTGATATGCTCAAGGCCAACAAGCCTGAACTCGGTTGGTCGATTGAAATTGACCAGTGGGTAAAAGCGGCCGAAGCGGTCGACGATCTCACGGTGAAGATCACCTTGACCAGCGCCAACCCACGCTTTATCTTTTCCTATTTTACCGCCCACTTTGATATTGGGCTGTTAATTGTGCCCAAGCATATCTGGGAGGGACAGGATGCCAAGACCTTCACCAACTTCGATATGGCAAAAGGTTGGCCAGTCGTCACTGGTCCCTACAAACTCGTGCTTTCGAGCCCCGAGCAGAAGATTTGGGATCGCCGCGATGACTGGTGGGCGGCCAAGAGTGGTTTCCATGATGCACCTGCGCCGGAACGGATTGTTTTTATTCCCGGTAGCGACGAATCTAAAATGGTGCAGATGATGATCAATGGGGAGGCCGACAGCACCCTGACGCTCACGGCTCGCAACATTAAGGCCATTCTGGACCAAAACCCAGATATTGATACCTGGAGCGGTAAGGACGCTCCCTACGGCTACACCGATTGGTGGCCAATGGGGCTCAGCTTTAACAATTCGCAGGCGCCGCTCAACGATCCGAACGTGCGCTGGGCGATCAACCACGCCATCAATCGCGACCAACTGATCCAGGTTGCCTATGCTGGCGCGGGGATCAAGACGCTCTTCCCGTGGCCGACCTTTGCGAGTTTGCAACCCTTTGCCGATGCGCTCAAAGATATTTTGGACAAAACGCCCATCGAAGATTATGACCTGAAGAAGACCGACGATCTGATGACCAAGGCTGGTTGGGCCAAGGGTTCCGACGGGATCTGGGCCAAGGATGGCAAACCCTTTACCCTGGTCGTCGAAACCTTTAACGTCTTCCAGGACATTACACCTGTATTGGTCGAGCAGTTACGGCGCGCCGGTTTTGATAGTTCCTTTAAGATGACGACCGACTTTTTTGATCGCTTGCCGGTGGGTGATGTCCAAGCGTACACCTTTGGGCATGGCGGCGGTACGCGCGATCCGTATGATACGCTAAAACTCTATCACAGCCGCTTCTCGGCGGAGCAAGGCAAGCGAGCGCCCTACCCCTACCGTTGGGAGAACAAAGACTACGACACATTGGTGGACGAAATGGGTACCCTGCCCGCCGAAGATCCAAAGTTTACGGAACTCTTCCATAAAGCGATGGAAATTTGGATCAAGGAACTGCCCGACATCGGCATCTGCAATCTGATCCACCGCAACCCGCGCAACAATAAATACTGGACCAACTGGCCATCGAAGGAGAATCCTTTCATCAACGACGCCAACTGGCATCGCACCTTCCCGTTAGTATTGATGAATCTGAAGGCGAAGGCGTAAGAAGATTTTTTGTTAAAAAAGCGGGATAGGTCGATGCCTATCCCGCTTTTTTAACAAAGTGATGAACCTGATACCAACCAATAGCTTCAGATATTCACTAAACCTGATTGATTATTACCCCGCAGTAACCAGCCGCTCCGCAATGATCTCCGCCACATCCTTCACCTGCACACCCTGATCCGCCGTCTTTGCCGCATCGGTTAGCATGGTCAGGCAGAAGGGACAACCAACGGCCACAGTTTTTGCTCCGGTGGCGGCGGCTTCGCGATATCGATTGGTGTTGACGGCTTCGGCGCCGTGTTCTTCTTCTTTCCACATCTGCGCGCCACCCGCCCCGCAGCAGAACGACTGCTTGCCGTGGCGGGGCATCTCTACCAGGGTTAGGCCGGTCTGATTTAATACGTTGCGCGGCTCATCGACAATGCTATTGTGCCGGCCCAAGTAACAAGGATCGTGAAATGTAATGGTGTCGTTTTCGCCATTATTCTGTACACTGATCTTTTTCGCTGCTGTCAATTCAGAGAGCAGTTGCGTGTGATGGATCACGTCGTAGTGGCCGCCATATTGTGGATACTCCTTGCCGAGCGTATGCAGACAATGGGGGCAGGTGGTGACAATCCGTTTCGGCTGCACTTCGTTCAGCGTTTCGATATTGGCCTTGGCCATCTCATAGAATAAGTATTCGTTGCCCGAACGCCGCGCTGCGTCGCCTGTGCAACTTTCCCTTTCGCCGAGCACGGCAAAGTTCACACCCGCCGCATTGAGCACCTTGGCCAACGCCTGGGCTGTCTGGCGGGCGCGTGGGTCGTATGAGGGTGCACAGCCCACCCACCAAAGCACATCTGGCGTTGGGTTATCGTCGATGGTGGGCACATTTAAGCCATCTGCCCAATCCAGGCGATTAGCGGCGCTCTGATTCCAGGGGTTGCCGTTGCGCTCCATCCCGCGATAAGCGGTTTTGAGCTCTTTGGGGAAATCGTCTTCCATCAAGACTTGGTGACGGCGCAGATACATAATATCGAACATCGGCTCGTTGCCGACGGGGCAGATGTCGATGCACGC
>JAPLGZ010000057.1 GCA_026389895.1 Chloroflexota bacterium
AAAGGTTGGGGGGTGTTAGACGGCGTGATGCCACCTTTGACAAATATTGCATTATCTATTGTACTGGGGTGGCGATCGGGATACTGAGGATGGCTTTAATCAAGGACTCTTGGTGACCCAGCCACTCTTTGGCCGCTTACCTGAGCGGCTACGAATTGTGGCAGAAGGTGTTGTCGACGCAATCGCGAGCCTGATGGCCTGGTTTTCGCCAAATGCGGTGGGCGGTGGTCATAGTTTGGCAGTAGCTTCTTTGCTGCATAAAAAAATCCGCCCCAAGTGTTTGGAAGCGGATATACAGCTAATTGCGTTATGAGGTTGTACAGGCTACTACTAATAGTAGTTTAGTGGCGGCGGGTGGACTTGAACCACCGACCTAGGGATTATGAAGCCCTCGCTCTAACCACCTGAGCTACGTCGCCGTGTTTTATGGATACGCCGCCAGTCAGTAGACCTAGCGGCGTTAAGTTGCGGGGACAGGATTCGAACCTATGACCTTCGGGTTATGAGCCCGACGAGCTACCTCTGCTCCACCCCGCGTCGTTATTTGTCTAGTATAAGCTATCTGACCTACAAAGTCAAATTTCATATCAACTATACTGCTTATTGTTCTTGTCTCACCAAATCCGTTAGTCATTGCCTGGCTGTGTAGCACCAGCGTCGGGGACAAATAGCTCAAACCACTGTTGCCAATTCGCTTGACCCGCTACTTTCGTTGTAGTCTCAGTCTGGGGCTCAGGTGACGGAATGAGGGGTGTCGGTGTGCTGGGAATCACAATGACAATTGAGTCGCCAGCTTTGGCCATGCCCAACTCGTCGCGTGCTTCCTTTTGTACATAGGCATCACTGTCGACATATTGGCGTTCCGCCTCTAGCACTAAACGTTTCTGCGTGGCCTGTTCTATGCGCTCTTCCCATTGATGAGATTCCACACCAAGTTGCGCTCTTTTCGCCAGACGCGCCGTATAGCTGACAATAAAAATAAGACATAACACGATCAAGATGACCAGCGCCAACCGTATATTACGGGTTGGACTAGGGGTTGGCAAATTTGTGCTTAGGGACTTACTCGTCGGCATAAATACCTCGCCAACTATTGGGGTTTTCAGCCATTGTGTTTTCAGCCGCAGAGATCAAGTATCGTGTAGGTCAAGTTAACCCGATTGCTAAAACAGTTCATGGTTGCAATGCTTGCCGATGTTGGCTGATGAGCGGATAAAATAAAGAGGGAGGCTTCCCGTGAGAAGTCTCCCTATCAAAGGTGCCGCAGGAGGGACTCGAACCCACACGAGCGTAAGCTCACTACGCCCTGAACGTAGCGCGTCTGCCAGTTCCGCCACTGCGGCATTGCTTGATCTCTGCTAAAGATAACATGCAAACTTTTCACTGTCAAATTGGATCATGGGTCAAATTTCCGCATAAAAAGTCGGCCTAAGTTGGGCTTATTGTCCAGGTGGCGTTGGCGGCGTATCTGTGGGAATCTGATTGCTCGGCACGCGGCGGGTGACAATATACCAATCGGCAAAGTTGCTAAAACGTTCTGACGGTTGATTCAATGAAGGGATTTGCACATCGTGGACGCGTGTACTAAAGCCATAGGTATATACTGGGTAATAGAGCGGCAGCGCAGGCAGTTCATCTGAGAAGATTTCTTGGAAACGCCAATATAACTGTTTGCGTTCTTCTTCATTGGTGGTAAAGCGCGCTCGCTCCATCACTTTATCGGCTTCTTCATTGCTCCAGCCTGCAAAGTTAGAGCCGCCTTCTTTGGTCTGTGTACTGTGCCATAGGGTATAGGGATCTGGATCGCCAGTGGCTTCCCATTCGGTAAGGGCGACATCAAAATGGCGAGGCGCAAGCAGTTCACGCACCAAATCGGCCTTGGTGACTGGTGTTGGCACGGCGCGTACACCAATTTGCTGCCAAGCCGCTGCAATCTGCTGAATCAAAGCGACGTGGGTTGGATCGTCATTGGTATGCAAAATGAATTGGAGGGGTTGCCCTTTTTTGTCCCGTACGCCATCATTGTTGCTATCAACCCAGCCGGCTTGATCTAACATTTGGCGAGCGCGGGCTGGATCATAGGCATATTGAGGGAGCTTGGGATCGTAGGCCCAGTTTTCGGGCAACATAATACTATTGGCTGGAATCCCCTGGCCGGCTGCTGCCTGGTTAATCAATTGTTTGCGATCTAGCCCATAATAAAGCGCCTGGCGCACGGTTTTTTCTTGCAGAAATGGCGCGTTCTGATCGTTTAGATTAAAGATGATCTCGACATATTTTGATTCAACCGCAGATGCCTGCTGGAGATCGGTGCGTTTGCCCGCGGCTGGCAGATCGGCTGGCAAAATGCGGCTGATTCCGTCAATTTCACCTTTGGCAAATGCGCTAAAGAGGCTTGGATAGTCTGGGTAGAACCACAATTCTAAGGCGGAGAGATAAGGCGTTTTACCGGCGTAATAGGGGCTTGGTTCTAAGCGAATGTGATCAGCCGCCAATTCTTTAACCATCAAGGGTCCCGAACCAATTGGCGTCACATTCAGGGCTTTGCTGGCCAGTTCCTGGGGCTGCACATTTTCATAGATATGCTTGGGCAGCAGGCCAATCTGCGTAAAATCTAAAAAGGGCGCAAGGGGTTCGGCGCGGGTAAAACGCACAGTGTTCTCATTGACTTTTTCTACTTTGACCGAACGCCAAAGTTCAGTTAGATCGGGTGGACTCAATACGTTGGGGTTTTGTAAAACACTAATCGTAAAGATCACATCATCGACGGTAATCGGCTGGCCATCGTGCCAAAATTCATTGTCACGTAAGCGAAATGTATAAACCTTATTGTCTGTAATCGCCCAATCCAAGGCCAGATCGGGGATAACGCGCCCTTGTTTATCCTTTTTGGTCAAGCCGCGATAAATCAGGGCGCAGAGATCTTGATCAACCGCATTCGCTTCGCAATAAAGCGGGTTCAAATAGCGCGGATTACCCGCCACGCCTTCGCGAAAAACACCGCCGTGGTCTGGAACCAGGACGGTTGCGACGGTGTAACTTGAATAACCAAGCAGGATGACAAGCGCAAAGATGCCTGTGCACGCCAATCCTACCTGCCAACGCAGATGTTTGCCCAGCGCCGCTGTTGGGGAATCCCCCGACAGCGAACGAGGCGAGGAGACCCGTTGCGATTGCATGCTTAGCCGACAGCAACCGCGACTAATGCTAACACGAAGAAGATGCCTGCGAGCAGAAAGGTAACGTTAAATAACGTCTTTTCCATCCCGCGGCGTGTGCGATAAATATCGGTGCCGCCAAATACGCTACCAATCCCGCTGTTGGTATGCCCTTGCACGAGGACAACTGCAATCAAGGCAAGCGCAATAATGATGATAGCAATCATCAAGAAATCTAAAATAGTCATACCTTACTCCTTCAATGAGAAAAATTGCTTTGCGAAAGCACGCTCAGCGGGCAGCGCATGGTGCTTAAGCGCAACGGATAGTATAGCAAGCAAAGAATGTTTTACAAAATTATCTGACTTATGGGAGTGCATAGTGATAGATCAGGGGGTTGCCACGCAAGTCGCGCTGCGTGGTCAAACGCCCGCCTGGATAGTGTGCCATGATCTCGCCAATGCTCGCCGCATAATCTTCTGGTTGAATAAGCACCTGGCTGCGCGGTGGCAACTGAGGCAACCATTGCTCGGGTGTCAGGGTTAAGTGGTCGCGGGTGCTTGGTAGATTGAGGGTCAGAAATTTAAGTACAGGTGTATCCCAGTTTACTTCTGCACTTTGTTGGCCGAGCCATAACACGGCGCTCTCACCGACGCCAAGCGTCCGCACCGCGTAACCGGTCGTATTCGGCGCCGTATTGTTCATTTGCAGGTTTTGGTAGGTGGCTACCCAACTGGTAAAGCCGGCCCAGAGCACAATGCCAACCGCCACATAGGTGGTGGCCTGGACTAGCCATGTGCCCACTGTGGCTAATAATGTAATGCGAATTCGGTCTAGCGTAAAGGCCAACGCCAGCGCCACTGCTGGAATGATGGGCAATAGACTTGCCATGTTATGGGGCGGATTGACCATACTACTGCCAACTAGCCCACCAATCCCAAGCCAAAGTAAGAGCAATAAACCAGGCAATTGGTCTGCATTAAATAAGAGCGCACCGATGGCGAGGAGAAAAAGTGGCGCTAGGACGCTGCCCAACCACTGTTCAGGATAACTGAGCGTCGAATTGGGCGGTAGCCAACCAAGGATCGTGCCAAGTTGATGCAATTGCAGGCTCTGAAAACGTCCCCAGAAAAGCGCCGGCATGCGCAACCAAAGGCCAATAAGTGGCGCAATGACCACAAAAATGCCGCCTAGCCAGACAAAAAAATCTAGCCAGCCTGCCCGGCTAGGCGCCGGCTCTGGATGGCGCGTTTGTGGTTGCGTACGTTGCAAAAGCCAGGTTCCCATCCACCAAAGTAGAATGGTGAGTGGAAAGACCAGTCCACTGGGGTACAATAAGAGGACCAGGCCGCTTAAGACACCACTCAGCGCATAGGCCAAGCGGTCGCCTGTGCGCTGGCCGCGTAACAGCGCCCAACCGCTGAGCACCCCCCAGCCAAGCGGCTCTACATAAATTGGCAACCGACTAAAGGTGAGCACAGCCATATTGGCTGCGACGAGGGCTGCCGCCATCAGCGCCAGCCATTGCCCGTCATCTTCAATGATTTCCCCATAATCACCCAACAGCAGCGGACGGCGAAAGAGTTCACGGCCAAGCAGCCATGTCGCGCAGATCAGGATTAAACTGTTGAAGAGCCCGGTTACCCGCATGCCTAGCAATGGATCGCCGCTCAAACGCATCGCAATCGCCGCAGGCACAAGCGCCAATGGTGGAACGCCGTTTTGTTCACCCTCAAAGAGGCGCGTCTCTAGACCTTGGGCTATCTTCGCCGCGCGCAAACCAATCTGCGCGAGCGGTTCATCCACCGCCACTGCCATCCCGCGCACCGGCCAAGCCCAAAGCACCACGGTAATACCGCAGATCAGGCCCAACGTAAGCCAACGACGAATCGGGCGATTGGGATTGTCTGCCAAATACGGCTCGGAGCGCAACCAGGGCGCTTGTAGCGCAATATTTATTTTCGCCGGCAGATTGCTCACGAGATAAATGAGTAAAGCCCCAGCCCAAGCCAACTGCACCTGCCGGCTGTCGCTCCCTGTACGCCACAGATAAGCCAGATTTACAAAGGCACTGGCCAAGGCTAAAAGAATACAGAGAAACCCTACTTGCTCCTTAATGCTCCGGGTTAAGCCCGTCGTTAGCAGCGGGAAATTAGCGCGTGGATAGACAGGCGTACGCCATGGTGGGATCAACAAGCCAAAAACAATCGCAGCAAGGGTGACAATCCAAAGGGCTAATTCAAACAGATCGGCAGGTAGCCATCTGGTAAATTGATAGAGAGGTGGATAAGCATCTAAGAGCCAGGTTGGAAATAACTGGCTGAGGTTGTGGTCAAAGATCGATTGAGCAAAGTAGCCGGCCGCAAGCGTAATCACCAGGCCAACAAAGCGTAACCACCGCAAGAGGGAGCCTTTCCAGAACAAGCAAATGCAGAAACCTGCTGGGGCGTAGCGTGAATTTCTACCGCACAGAAAAAACCCGGTTCGTCTGACGTAAAGACAACCGGGTTAAATGAAGCAGTAGGGGGTATCCCACGCTAGTTACTTGATACGAATACTCAATGCTCGTTGTACGCACCAGTAATGATAGCCGAGCAACCCCCTCATTTAATTATCGTAACATTCACCCTGTTCTTCACTGTCGACCCATGCTATCATAGACAGGCACAATGTTACATAAGGCTGATTTATAAGCGATGCTCGCTATAAATTAGCTCTTATCAACCACAACCGTGTCTACTGGTTGTTCAGTTTTAATCGTTGTCACTTTGTTATCAGTGCCAACTTCTGCTTCTTTGCGGAATTCACGAATTCCCTTACCGATAGAACCAAAAACTTCTGGCAATTTGCCAACACCAAAGAGCATGGCAACAATTACCAAGATAATCAACAGTTCTGGCGCACCCAAACCTAACATAGCGATTTCTCCTTAGACATTGTACAACAAACATTGTGCAACAAACTTCGTGCAACAATTTTCTGCAAAAATATACGACTGCACATTGCGGGCTGTTCCATTCAGCAAAATTATAGCACGACTATTGATGACTGTAAAGCCGACAAGCAATCCGATTGGTCTCTTTCACTTTGCGCCGCGAAGATAAGTGAGAAATGAGAATCGGCTTAGAAGATGCAACCTCTGTTAATCGCTGCAAAGTTTGGTTCGTTACCTGGAAGTGGTTGGTTATCAAGTGTAATTCTAGAATGCCAAACCAAAAAGATGGTTTAGCAATTGCACTGCTGATAAAATTTTGCTTCATAAAAGAGTGTGATCTGTGCTAAAATTAGGACTATTATGCTGAATGAACTTCATATTCGCAATTTTGCTATTATTGATGACTTGCACCTGGTCTTCGGCCCAGGTTTAAATATTTTGACCGGGGAAACGGGCGCGGGCAAATCGATCATCATCGATGCATTGGGCCTGTTGCTGGGCGATCGCGCCGCGGCCGAGTGGGTGCGCGCCGGCAGTGAAGTAGCCTCGATCGAGGCTACGTTTCAGCTGCTCGAAGGAGCTGAGTTAACGGCCACGGTGCGCCATTTGCTCGAAGAACAGGGCTTGGATGATAGTGACCACCCCTATTGGCTTTTGCTCAGCCGCGAAGTGCGCTTGAATGGCCGCAATATTTGCCGCGTCAATGGGCGGGCGGTCAATTTGCAAATTTTGGGCGAAATCACTGATCAATTGATCGATGTCCACGGTCAAGGTGAACATTTAAATTTGTTGCAGCCCAAGACACATTTGCACCTGCTCGATCGTTTTGCAAATTTGCTGCCGCGGCGCAAAGAAGTGGCGAATGTGGTGGGCCAGTTGCGAAAAGTGCGCGAGGAATTAAATCGGCTACGCCAGGATGCCCGCACGCTGGCCCAACGCATCGATCTACTTAGCTTTCAAGCCGAAGAAATTCAGACCGCTAATTTAAAACCCGGCGAAGATGTAGAATTGCAGAGCGAGCAACGACGTTTGGGCAATGCCGAGGCGCTTTTAAAACTAGCGCAAACCGCCCAGGCCATCTTGAATGAAGGCGAAGGCGAAATGCCTAGCGCCATCGACTTGGTCAGCGAAGCTGTGGGGCGCATCGAAAAATTGGCACGCATTGATCCAGATATGAATCAGAGCGCGTTGGATGGCGAAAGTTTGATCGAACAGTTGTCGGATCTGGCGCGTACGCTCGAAGATTATGCGGAAAGTTTGGAATTTAACCCTGAGCGGTTACAAGAAGTCGAAGAGCGGTTGGAATTGCTAGCGAACCTCAAACGCAAATATGGCGACACGATTGAACAGATTGTCGCCTTTGGTCAGCAGGCGCAAAAAGAGCTGGACGAACTAGGCAATTGGGAGATCAAAACCGCGGCCTTGGAGAAACAGGAAGAGGCGCTGCTGCGTAAGATCGGTAAACTGGGCGCCGACCTCAGTGAACGCCGTAAAATTGCTGGGGAGCAACTGGCGCGCGGCGTAGAAAAAGAGCTGGCTGACCTGCGCATGACACGCGCGCGGTTTGGCGTCGCCGTCGAACAGATTGACAAAGCGGACGGCGCTTATCTGCTCGAAACGCGGCGAGTCGCTTTTGATAGCACCGGCCTTGACCAAGTGGAATTTTTGATCAGCGCCAACCCTGGCGAACCGCTGAAGCCGATGGCGAAAGTTGCGTCGGGTGGCGAAACGGCGCGTTTGATGTTGGCCCTGAAAAGTGTGCTCACCCACGCTGATGCCACCCCCACCTTGATCTTCGACGAAATCGACCAAGGCATTGGGGGCCGCGTGGGCGCTACGGTTGGCCAGAAATTGTGGATGCTGACCGGTCAACAAGCGCCAAAAGCGAAAAATGAAGAAATTGTCCAACATCAGGTATTATGTATTACCCATTTACCGCAACTGGCCGCCTTTGGTGATCAACATTTTACGGTGAACAAACAAGTGTTGCCAATCAACGGTGAAGAACGGACTCATACAGTCGTGCGTAAACTGGATGAGGCGGCCCGCATTGAAGAGTTGGTGCAGATGTTGGGTGCAACCGGCGCAGCGGGGCGTCAATCTGTGGAAGAGATGATGGACGAGGCAAACAAGGTGAAACGTGGATAATGGAAATACGTGGCGCAAATATTTGACCGACTACAACGAAGGTTTAGGTTTGGTCTATGAGCGCTTTGTGCTGAATGATTTTCTAGACAATTTGCGCCAGCGCTACAATATTCAGTCGGTGCTAGAAGCGCCGCTTTATGGCATGGCGGGCGTCAGTGGCATTAATGATGTGATTTTTGCGCAAAAGGGGGTCGATGTAACGCTGGTTGATGACAATGCCGAACGCATTGAAGGGGTACAACGGATCTGGCGCGATGATTTACAGTTGCCGGTCAATTTGGTGCATACGCCGCCCCAGTGTTGGGATCGCCTGCCCTTTGCCGATCGTAGCTTTGATTTGACCTGGGAATGGGCTGGTCTTTGGTATATTCAAGACCCCGCGGGTCTGCTGCGGGAACTGGCGCGCACTAGCCGTAATTTGGTCTTTGTCGCTATGCCCAACAACATCCAAGTTGGTTATTGGATGCGCAAATTGGTGATCGACCGAGAATTTTTTGCCACCCATGACGAAACTTGGACCAACATCGGGCGCATCCGGCGTATTTTGGAAGAAGCGGGCGTCGAGATTATTGACCAAGGCGTCTTAGATGTCCCGCCCTGGCCTGATACAGTCATGCCCGCCAATGAAGTCTTAAAACGACTCGGCATTCGCAGCCAACAATTGGAAGAGCAATTCACCGGCGATGGTTGGCATTGGAGCACAATGGCCTATTATTTGGGTCAAGAGCCGGAGTTGCGTGAACGAGTGATGAAGTATGCCTGGCTCGATCAAGCTGCGCTGCCCTGGCAGATAAAGTCGATCTGGGCGCATCATCGCTATTTGTTGGGCCGAGTCAAAAGTTAATTTATCGAAAGTTCATGAGAGCAATCACATAATTAGCCGATAGCGAGTCGATATGGAATCAAATTTCGCAATAACCTGTGCGATCCCGCGTGCTGGCCGAACCTTTGAAAATTTTCTCCACCGCTTAAAAAGTTTCGATGTGGATGGCCAGGAGATCGATAAGATCCTGGAAATCTCAAGCCGCAGCAAGAAGCTCAGCCACCCAGATTATCAAGAGGCGGCGCGCTTTTTGCAATATGCCATGCAAGAGGTGCCCTGCTTTGGTCTGTTCATCGATCGCAAGCGCCAAAGCCGCCCTTATCGGGTTGGGTTTCTCGGCCGCGAATGGATGATCAATGGGCAACGGGTGCGCGTGGAAGGCGAGGAGCCGCACAATGGGTCTTCGTTGATCAAACTAGACGAAATTGATTGCGCCGTCGTTGGCCTCGACGAACTTTTGACGACAACGCAATATTATCTGCAAGATCCGACCTCGGTGACCAAATGGGGCATGTACAATTATCAGTTGGATAAACCGACCGATATTCGAATTGCTGGCTCGGCGCAGTTGAAACATTATAACCCGCTGTTACAGCAAGAAGTTCAAGACATTGTTGGCTTTTTTCTCATTTCCAAGCCGAGCAGCCGCGACCAACCGGGCGCAGCCGCCGACCATGCGCTGCGTACGCAAAAACGCAAAAATCTGCATTATGTGCGCGATTTTCTCACCCACCTCGAAGACGCGGGCCGGCGCGTCTTTGTCAAAGGGCGCTATCATGGCATTGTCGGCGCGGCCTATCCCAAATTGAAGACGATTTCGGTCGAAGATGTCGAAGATGCTGTCGTCGCCGCCGGGCCAGGCAGCGTCGGGCTAGAGGTGGTCCAGACGGGGAACACGCTCAAACGCAAAGGCTTACTCTTGCATGGCGCGCCACTTTTTATCTCGGAAAGCCTGTGGGTTGTTGATTATAAGCGGTATATGACCAGCAGGCCGCTCCAAGACTTTGTGCAAGCGGTCAATCCTGGGGGATATTTTGACGAGGAACGCATCCAACAATTTGCGCTCTGGTATCTGGCCTTGGAACTGAACATGGGCGATTCTTGGATCAACCGGCCCGTGATCACCGACCTCTTCTGTGATGCCAAAGACGTGGAAAGCGGCCTACGCCCCTATCGCTTACAAACACGCTACTGGAAGGCCGACGACGTTTATAAGCAAGAAGAGGCCATCGATCTAATCAACCATTCGCGCGAGAAATTATTGGAATACTATCACGCCTATCAAAAGACGTTGGCGCCCAAGTTGCTGCTGACGAATGGCTGATCTAAGCTTGTGGAACCGTGTCTAGTATTGACGATAGTCCAGGCGCATTATCACTATTGATTAGAAGGTATAAGATAGAGAATGCGCAATGTAGAATTCCATCGTCACTTGGATGATGACAATGCTTTACGCGTCCGCTTCAGCATTGAACACGGACAAGTGGTTGAATTTGTGATACAATTAGAATGTCGTTTTGGGGAAGGTGAACGTTTCGTTCCTGTGGTACGGTATGATACAGCGCACGGTTTTGCCCATTGTGATCGACTGCATCCATATGATGCCACGACCAAAACTGCAATGCCAACAGATAATTATAACGAAGCATTGGATGTCGCGACTAAGGATTTGATGAGCAATTGGGTAGAATATAGAAGGAGATATACAGTATGGTTAAAACGCCATTAGATGCGCCAACCAATGTCGTAGAACGAAATATTTTATTGACTAGCGAGATTATGCGTTATTTGCTTGAGCAGCCAGAACTCTTTTCGGCTTTGCCAAGCGATTTTGAATTAGTGATTCTACCCGAAGATGACCCAGAGATGCGCCTGTATAATCTCGACTTATTAGACAAATATGGCAGTCAAGGCAAACCGATTGTCTTTGCCAGAACCAAAGCACGACCTAGCAATGGCGCTACGAAGATTAGACCTAGTTTATTTGTACCCGTGCCGGTGGCCGTGTGATATTGACGTTATCCGATGACGGGTGGTAGCCGCTGCCAACAAGCGTGCCAGCGAACTTAGCAGCAATGTGCTGGAAAGCATCACTAGGCGACGCGGTGGAGATATTGTCCTGCCGAAGGTCATCCGACAAGTACGTTTGATCAATCTCCCATGCTTCTTTCAAATTATCGCGTAAATTATTATTTCAAAGCACCCACGACCAGCTTTGTAGACCCAACTCGCCGGATAGGTGTTTTATTGATACTGGTGGGTTGCCGCCCTTGCTAATTGCAACGCCAGATAATTGTTGGCGAAGATGTCGTTCTCCTCGACTAACCCCCTGGCCCTGCTCATACACAAAAATGCCTACACTTTTGCCGTTGTGGCGCGATTGTTGTGCACGGTCGGATTAATTTGGACGCGGATGAACGCCTTCTCATCTGGTTTGATTATTGCGCTACGCAAACTGCGGCAAATATTGGCGATGAACTTGGATGAGTTCATCGGCCAGTTTGCGGGCAATAGTGGGATCATTAATTGCGCCGTCGGCCAGCAGGGCTTCGACGAAGAGTTGACGGTCACCGGTCAAGGCGGCTTCGACCGTTAAGGTGACGGCGCTCAGTTTGCGCGTCACCAGCGCAGCCAGGCGATCTGGAAAGTCGTGCAACTGGATGGGCCGCAATCCTGTGGCGGTCGCGGCGGCTGGCAACTCTAGAATGGCATCGGCTGGCAAGTTGGGGACGGCGCCTTGGTTGGGTAGATTGACATTGAAAATATGGCGCTTGTCACCCGCGATCGAACGCAAAATATCGGTCAATTGCTCGTGTTCCCCGGCCACCCGTTCAAAGATCGCTTCATCCAATGGCTGCTGGCCTAAAGCCTGGGCGCGCATCTCGGCGTAGTGTTCGTCACCGCGCCGGATCGTGCGTTCATGTGAATAAGCATCCACGCCCAACGTCTTGCCGTAGTAGTGCCCTTGGGGGAAACGTTCGGGGAAGAACTCGACCACATGCCGGTCGTTGACCGCTGGATACGCGCCATAGGTTTCAAAAATTGACCACGAAAATGGATTGGCTTCTGCGGTGAAATCCATGCTTGGCGCAGCCATGGCAGGAAATGTGGGTGCCAATGCTGCCAACGCTTGTGGCTGGCCGTGCGCCGCCGCTAACTGGGCGCGCACCAACGGCCAGGCGTCACGCCCTTGCCAACGCAGATCGTAGAGAAAGGTCATATGATTCAAACCGGCATAGAGCGAACTGATCTCGTTCGGCGGCGCACCGATGAACGAGGCCAGTTGCCGTTCCACGTGAAAGACGCCATGACAGAGCCCCACCACCGGCAAACCCGTCGCCTTGCGGATCGCCGAGCAGTTGGCTGTCATCGGGTTGCTATAATTGATGAACAGAGCTTCGGGGCAGAGCGCCTGGACATCACGCGCCACATCGACTAGCGCTGGGATCATGCGCAGCGCGCGCGAGATGCCGCCCGGCATGGCGGTATCACCGACCGGCTGGAAGATACCATATTGGCGCGGGATCAGCACATCCTGTTCCCAAGCGCGCCGGCCACCGACCCCGACGGTCATGACGACAATATCCGCATCGGACAGCAGCGTTTTGCGATCAGTTGCTGCGTCAATCTGAATATCCACGCCTCTGGCGGCCACCATGCGCCGACTCAGCCCTTCTGCCGTCTCTAGCGCTTGTGAATTGATATCCACCAGGCCCAGGCGCCAAGGTCCCAGGTCTGGTGCGAGGATCAGGTCAGCGACCAGCCCTTGCGTAAAGCTGGCGCTGCCGGCGCCAATCAGCACAATTTTTCTTCGCTTCATCAGCTAAACTCGTTTCTTGGTCGACGGCGAATATTGGACATTAATAAATTAATCAGGCAAAAAAAGCGGCGGCGTAGGTACGGTTTGTAACCGCACAAGTGCATCAAACCTGTGCGGTTACAAACCGCACCTACGGATGGCTCGATTCATTGGTTAATTCGCAAAAACCGCTATAACTGTTGCGAAGTCACCCGAAGGTGACCGAGAAATTCACCCACTTGCATGGGCTTTTCTGCAAGTAGCGCGTGATTTCAATTTCTGCTGCTAAAAGTCTGAGATTGGAGCTTAAGCGATTTCGGCGAGACAAGCTTTTAATCGCTTAAGCTCCAATCCCCAGATTGTTTATACGCGATTCCTTATGCCGTGCATGGCCGACAGATCCCCATGCCACTCGATCCTTTTTTGGCCTTGAGTTCAGCTGCTTTGGCGTCAACTTTGGCGCAGATGTCGTCGACCACCGCGGCGGGTGCGGTCTTGCCTTCCCAAACCGGATCGAGCCCAGGGGTGACGATGTCGCCCAATTCTTTGCCATAGCGGGCCACTACAAAATATTGTCGGCCATACTTGGGGCTTTCGATGAGGGCGCTGCGATCTTCGGGATATTTGTCATATTCTTTGAAGCGGAAATCGGTGGTTTTGATCAAGGCCGCTGGCGACTCGGGCAGTGTCACAGTCATCATGCGTTGATATTCATCCCCAGCGATAAACTTGGTCACTTCCCAGGCGGCTTCTGGATTTTTGGCCATGGTCGTGATCGAGGTAATGCCGGCCCAATAGTTGGTTACCCGCCCGGCCGATCCCGTCGGCAAGAGGGTGACGCCATATTCCAGCCCCGTATCCTTGTGCGCGGGCAAGAAGTCGAATTGAGCCCATTCGGGCCAGAAACCCATCGCCAGTTTATTGCTGATCAACATCGCCTGTGAACCCAGCCCTGCCATGTCGGCGGAGGTTGGCGCGACTTTGTGTTTGAGGTAGAGATCTTGCAGCCATTGCAGCGCCTCGACGGACTGTGGCTGGTTCAGCTTACAGGGCTGATCTTCGTCGATGTTGACCGCGCCACCCCCGAAGGCGTCGAGCACAGGTTGGTAATACCAACTATCATTGGGAATGCTGATGCCCCATTCGTCGGGCTTGCCGTCCCCATTCGTGTCCTTGGTAAGCTGCTTGGCGGCATCTAAGAGATCCGTATAAGTCCATTTTGTATCGGGATAGGGCACGCCAGCCGCGTCAAACATTTTCTTGTTGTACCAGAGCAAGACCGTGGCATAGTTGGTGGGCACCCCCCAGAGCGCACCCCCTCTTTTCGGCTGATCGTAGCAGAAATCCACCCCAACCGATTGGTAATCTTCCAGCTTGAAGGAGGTGTCGCTGGCGACCAGATCCTTTAGATCGACCAAGCGGCCTTCCTCGGCAAATTTGTGATGCGAAGCACACCACCAAATGATATCCATCTGATCGCCAGCTGCCACCTTGGCCAAAAGCTTGGCCGTCCAATCTTCGCCAGCGGCGGGCCAGAAATCGATCACATCAATGGTTGCATGTTCGCTGCGAAATTTAGTATAAAGCTCCTTGCCGGCCTTGATATGTTCCGCATTCCAGCAACACTCAAACACAAAGACAGACTTTTTCGCCGCGGTCCCCGCCGACGCTTCGCCTGACCCCGATAGAGAGGCCGGTGGCGCGCAAGCGGCAATGACGGCACCTACGGTGCCAATGGCGGTTAGCTGGAGAAAATCTCTTCGACTCAACTTTGCGGTTTTACTCGGTGCATTCATGCCAATTCCTCCTGTTTGATTTGTCCAATCTGTGAGAAAAATGCGAGAACCTGAACAATGGTGAATCGTGCCTGTTGTGTCGACTAACAGGACTGTGAAGGATAGGGGAATAGGGATATGGAATGAATGGGCTTGCTCTCCCATCCTGTATTCCCGCCCCCGTACCCGATTAACCACTGTATAAAACCTAGCTGTATTGATGCTTGCTGGTGATGTCTACAGGCTGCCGTTAGCCTTTTACGCCCGACACGACTACCCCTTGGATGAAATATTTCTGCGCTGAAAAAAAGAGCAGCAAACAAGGCAATAACGCAATGACAGAGGCCGCCATTAAGAGTGGAAATTCGGTTGTATGCGCCCCTTGAAAGAGTTTTAAACCGACGGCTAAGACAAATTTATCCTGTGCATCGATCAGGATCAGCGGCCAGAGGAAGTTATTCCAATTCCAGAAAAATGAGAAGATTGCCACGGTTGCCAAGACCGGCGTTGACAACGGCAGATAGATGCGCCAGAAAACGCCAAATAGGCCGCAGCCATCAATCTTGGCGGCGTCGCCCAATTCCGGGTTAATTGTCTGAAAGAATTGTCGAAACAGGAAAATGAAGAAGGCCCCGCCCGCCAGCAAATTGGGCAAGATCAGCGACCAGAGGCTATTCAGCAAGTGAAGATAGCGGAAGAGGATATAAGTGGGCACGAGCACGACTTGTCCAGGCAACATCATCGTGCTGAGGACAATGATAAAAAGAATGTCGCGTCCGGGGGCGCGCAGTCTTGCAAAGGCGTAGCCAACCAGCGCGCAGACCAGCACATCGCCGACCAGCGAGCCGAGCACAACCTTCAGCGTGTTTAACATAAACCAGTAGAGCGGCAGATAGCCGAACATCGCTTCGTAATAATTGCCCCAGATGATTTGGCTGGGGATCCAGCGGATTGGCACCAACAGCACTTCGCCTTTCGACTTCAACGAGGTCGAAAGCATAAAGATCAGAGGAAAGAGGAAGGGCAGCGCACCGGCGATCAAAATAATATACAAGATGAGTTGGCGGAGGATTTCAAGCAAGGTCTTGCGCGACAAGAAGGCTGACCTCGGTTGCGGGGCGCGGCGTGCGCTGGTGAGCAAGTTTAACTCTAAATTTTTCTCACTCATCTGGCCGCTCCTTCATAATAAACCCAAGCTTTGGAGAATCGAAAGATAAACAGCGTAAAGAGCATAATCACAATAAAAAGCACCCATGCCAGAGCGGAAGCATAGCCGATGTTGAAGTATTGAAAGGCATGGCGATAGATGTAGAGTACAAAGAACAGACTGCCGTTGTTCGGCCCACCTTGCGTCATAATGTAGACCGAGGTGAAGATTTGAAAAGAATTGATGATCCCAATAATCAAATTGAAGAAGATCACGGGCGAAATCATCGGCAGTGTGATACTCTGAAAGCGGCGGGCAGCTCCTGCACCATCCAGAGCGGCCGCTTCGTATAGCTCCGTCGGCACACTTTGCAGCGCGGCCAGATAGATAATCATCGAGGCCCCGACACCCCACAAACTCATGATCACAAAGGCGGGAATGACCCAATCCTCCGTGTAGATCCATTTGGGGCCATCAATGCCGACCAAGCCTAAGATACCATTGATCATGCCGTAGTTGGGATTGAAGATCCATTGCCAGAGTAGCGCAACGGCTACCCCGGCGATTACCGAAGGCAGATAGTAGATGGTCCGAAAGATCGTAATCCCCTTGAGATTCTGATTCATCAGCAAGGCGATCAACAGACCACCGGCCAGCCCCAATGGCACGCTCAGGAGCGTATAAGTTGTTGTGACCTTGAGTGATTTGAAAAATAGCTCATCATTTAGCATGGCTTGATAGTTGCTCAGGCCGACATAGGTGGGTGACGAGATAAAATCCCAACTGGTTAAACTGATCAGGATCGAGGCAAGCATCGGGCCTGCCGTAAAGAGGATAAAACCCACAATCCAAGGTGATACACAAAGGTAGAAGAAAGCCGCTTCTCGGCTAGCCGGCCTCCGCCACCAGCCCAGACTTGTCTGACCATTCGCTCTGTTCATCAATTTCTCCTGCTGCTGGCAATTTCCCAAACCCAGCCGCGCCAACGGCTGGACGACAATATCGGCCTGTTTGTGGGTAATAACTACGCCTCACCCCCGCGATCTTTCATGAATAGCAGGGCTAAGTTCAGGAGCGGGGACGAGGGTGAGGCCGCCTTTACTCACTGATCAGGTGGAAGCGGTCCTCGTTGATCTTGCCCAACCGGGCGGGATTGTAGGTGTAGATGATCGCTCGCCGTGGTGTCTGGCTGTAGTTAAGGTCAGAATAGTGCAACAAATAGGCGTCGAAGAAGATCATTTCGCCTGCTTTCAGTGGCACCGATACGATTTTCTGTGGGTCAATGCAGGCGGGGTCTACCTCGAAGCTGTCACCTGGTTTAAATGGATAGCGGGGCCGGCCTTGATGGCTGCCTGGAATCACTTGCAAACAGCCATTCTGCGCATCGGCGTCGTCTAAATAGATGAAACAGGTAATCAATTGATCGGTGTGCGCGCGCCAGCAACAATTCCAGTCCTGATGCCAGGGATAGGGCGAACCGCCAGGCAACTTCAGATTGAGCTTATCCTCGAATACTTCCACTGGCTCACCAAAGATCGCACTGACTGGCTTGACAATCGATTCCGCAAAGGCCAATTCCGCGAAGATTGGGCTCAAGTCCGAGATTGGCTCCAGTTTGCGAATGGTGCGTTCCATGCCGGTTCGCTTGTCTGCTGGTAGATAATTTTTTTCCCACTGGATTCGCCCAGGGTAATGTTCTGGATGGGTCGAAAACAGCTGGAGCAGCCGATCGGCCTCCGCGCGCATTTGGATGAGTTGATCGCCAGAGAGTACAGATGGCGCTGTCAGATAGCCATCCTGCCAGAATTTCTCTACATTCGCCTGAATGATCGTCGTCATGCTAGCGTCTCCTGGATAGACCAAATAGGTTTAGATTTTTTTCCACGCTGTTTCAGAACTGAATGCATCAGTCTGGAGAGGTAGTCGATTATGGCACTGACTTATATCATTGACGCGTGCCAGTTGTCAACAGGCTTTTCTGGGGTCGGCGCAGGCGCTCTATGCGGATCCTGCGCTCGGATATTATCATTACTAATGCCCTGACTGTGCCTTTTGTTGCCACGCCCGATACTCTGCCCACATTTCTGGCGTTGGCGGGTAATATTTGCCCGGTGACACCCCTTCGGCCATGATTTTTCGCTTGATATACGCCTCAACTTCCTCGTGTTCTTCGACGATTTCGACACATTCGGCGGCAAACCACGAGGGCACGACCACCACGCCATCCCCGTCACCCACCAGGACATCGCCAGGCCGCACCAGCGCGCCGCCACATTGGATGTCCACATGCTCTTCAGCAGGTGTCGCCCAGGGCTCTGAGGCATAGGGCGTGCGTGCTTGGGCGTAGATCGTTAACCCGTAGTGCTCCATCTCCATAATATCCAGATCGCGAATGGCGCCGTCGGTGACAATGCCATCGGCGCCATTCATTTTGAGATGGAGCGCCTTTACATCGCCAAAGATACACGAGCGTCGGTTGCCCATAATATCGGCGACCAACACATCGCCTGGGCCACAGCGCGCCATCGCCCGATATTCGGGGGAATCGGCGCCTTTGCGCACCTCGACAAGTAGATCGGGGCGCGGGGGCAGAAAGCGTAAGGTCTGTGCGCGGGCGGCGAGCCGTTGACCGGGCGTCCATAAATGCACATTTTCCATAAAAGGCAGTGGCACCTCGGCATCTCGGACAACATGATGCCAAATCGTGGCGACCGGCAATTTTTTGAACCGATCAAGAATGTCTTGCGGCACGTAGACAGGGGCATAGGTTCGAGCAGTCATGATATTTTTCCTGAGGTGGTAATGAATCCGAATGGATAAGCGATACGACGCTAGATTCGCGCTAGCTGCGAGCGCAGCGCACGCATTGGAGCTGAATTTTAATCAAGTTGGAGGAAAGCGTGCGCTGCACTCAGTTGTTACTTGAGTACGATGTAATTATTTTAAACTGATTAATATTCGTTGATCCTTTGGTTTTCTAACAGGGAAAGTGCGCGATTATTTTACACTAATTTAGCATTTGAGCCAATCAACCAGTAAATTAATGGCCTTTTCTAGGTTTACTAGCTGGACAGATTATACTTTTGATGTAAAATTAACAAAGGAGGGATGATTATGCAACATAGCGGCTTACAATTTTTATTACCGTACATGCGTCCGTATCGTCGCTTGATGATATTAGGGACGCTCTTTGCTTTTATTGGCGCTAGCGCGAGTGCTTTTAGTCCAACGCTACTCGGCTGGGGTATTGATGCGCTCACGGCCGGTGTAACAACCCAGAAGCTTGCACTCTATTCATTGGGGTTGATTGGTTTATCGGCTACGTTGGCGATTTTTCGTTATCAATTGCGGATGCTCACCGGTGAGGTGGCGGCAGGCGTTACCTATCAGATGAGCCAGGATCTATTTCATCGGCTGCTGCTCTTTGATATGGAGACGCGGCAGCAATATGGTACAGGGGATCTGCTCTCCCGCGCCACCAGCGATTTTATCTTTATTTGGCGGTTTTACAGCGCGGGCTTTCAGATGTCGATCCACTCGCTCTTTTTATTGTTGATCGGCTGCGCACTGATGGCGGTGACCAGTCCAACATTGGCAGTGATCGTGGTGGTAACGTTAACCATTAGTGTGGCCGCTCAAGTGCGCATGGGTTCGATTCTCGAGCACTCATTTACGCGCGTGCAACAGGAAATGGCCCGTTTGTCGGCCTTTACGCAAGAGCACTTAAGCGCGGCCCGCATGTTGGCGGCGTATGCGCAGGAGCAAGCGGTTGGTGTGGCGTTTAAGGAGACCAATCGAGCGTACGTCCAAACGAACTTGACCTTTGTGTTGCAATCTGGTGGGATTTCACCTTTGCCCAGCCTGGTGGTGCGGCTGGCTGCCACGGCGGTGGTCTTGATGGGCGGCCTGATGATCATTAACCATCAACTGACTGTGGGCCAGTATGTTCAATTTATCGTCTATCTCGGCCTGCTCAATAGCGCCACGCGCCAGATTACGGGCGCGTTTGAACGGTTGCAACAAGGCAGCGCGGCCGCCGGTCGAATTGGTGAAGTATTACATCGCTGGCCCAAAATTGTTGATCTGCCAGAAGCTAGTTCCCCTGCCTTGGTCGGCCATCTGAACTTTGACAATGTCAGTGTGTGGGCTGCTGATCAGAACCGCTGGGTCGTGCGCAATATTAATTTGGATGTGCCAGCTGGTAGCACATTGGGCATCGTCGGGCCAACTGGCTCGGGCAAAAGTATGTTGATCAGCCTGCTCGGGCGGATTCATGACCCCGATGAAGGTACGATCCGGCTGGACGGGCATGATCTGCGCACGCTCAAATTGGCCGCATTACGACAAGCGGTTGTCTATGTGCCGCAGGAATCGTTATTATTTAGTATGCCGCTGCGCCGCAATATTGCGTTAGGCCGGCCAGAGACGGTTGATCCCGAAATTTATCAAGCCATGGAGCGGGCGCGCCTGAGCAACGATCTGCCCCAATTACCCAAAGGGTTAGATAGCGTGGTGGGGGAACGCGGGGCGACGCTGTCGGGTGGTCAGAAGCAGCGGGCTGCACTGGCGCGCGCGTTGGTGCGCAGCCCTAAGGTTTTAATCTTGGACGATGCATTGGCCAGCGTCGATATGAAAACGGCCGGCGAAATCATTAGCGAATTACGCAAAACCTCAACTAGCCAACCCACACCTAGCCAACCGATAACCGGTCATGCCATCACGACGCCACCATTAACGAGCCAATCGGCAACGAACTCGCTCGAAACGCGGCGCACTTGCATTATCGTCAGCCAGCGGATGTCGGCGGTGGAACATGCCGATCAAATTGTGGTCCTCGATGAGGGGGAGATTGTAGAGCGTGGCAATCATCTACAATTGATGGCGATAAACGGGCGTTATGCTGCAATGGTGCGGCGCGAAATGCAACAAGCGGCGGAGGCAATCACCGATGGCAAGCACTAAAATTTCAACGGCAAGCGCAAAACGCAAGCAGCGCGAGTTAGCCGCCCAGGCGGCGCAATCTAGTTCAACACCGTTAAACAGTCCCCCTGGTGACAATGTTAGCCAGGATGCTGCGCTCCTCCGCCTGATCGGTATTGCGATGGCTCCCTACTGGCGCTGGATGGCGTTGGCGTTTGTGCTCATGTTGGCCACGGCCGCGTCTAATGTGATCCCGCCCTATCTGCTGCAACAGGCGATTGATGGACCAATTGCGCGCGGTGAGACTGGCGCGTTATGGCGCATCACCTTTTTATATGGCGCTACAGCCGTTGCTGCTTTTATTCTGACCTTTGCCTATACCTATTATTTGCAAAAGGCCGCCCAGAATGCGTTGACCGATTTGCGCACGCGGCTCTTCGATCATATTTTGACCCAGGATCATGGCTTCTTGACCGGCGCGTCCACCGGCGAATTGGTGGCGCGCCTGACTAGTGATATTGAGAGTGTCAATGCCATGCTCTCTAGCAGCGTTGTCGTCATCTTGGTGGAAGGTGTGACGCTGATCGTGATTGTGATCGTCATGTTCGTGACAAACTGGCGGCTGGCGATTCTTGCCTTGGCCGTGCTGCCCATCGTTTCACTGGTGACGCGTTACTTTCGGGCGCGTATTCGCAATTCTTCCAGCGGTGAACGCTCGGCCCTGGCTCGTATCAGCGCGTTTATGAGCGAACATCTGCATGGTATGACGGTTGTGCAGCTCTTTGGCCATGAAGCCGACAGCGAACAAGAATTTGATATCTACAATAACCGGTATCGTGATGCTTTGATCGTGTTGCGTCGGCACAGCGCCGTCTTTCTCTCGGTGCAAGAAATTCTGGCGGCCTTTGGCCTGGGTTTGATTTTATATGGGGGTGGCAAAGGTGTATTGGCGGGTTGGGCCACGTTGGGAACGTTGGTCGCGTTTACGCAATACACCGATCGGGCGTTTCAACCGGTGCTCAATCTGTCGCAGGAATATAATACGATCCAGATCGCCTTGGGCGCCGCCGAACGCATCTATCGCATGTTGCAGCGTACATCGGTGGTGCAGGCGCCCGCTAAGCCCACCCCGTTGATCGCCGTACAGGGTGACATCCAATTTCGTGACGTGCATTTTTTCTATAACCCCGACGAGCCAGTGTTGCGGGGGGTTTCGCTGCATATTCCTGCCGGTCAATCGGTGGCGATTGTGGGTGCCACCGGGGCGGGCAAGTCGAGCCTGGTCAGTCTGTTGGCCCGTTATTATGACCCGCGCCAAGGCGAAGTATTGCTAGACGGCATTGACATTCGCGAGTTGAGCTTAGACGATTTGCGGCGCGCCGTCACCGTGGTGCCGCAAGATGCGGTTACGCTGGCCGGGACGATTCGGCATAATATCGCGCTCTATCGCACCGATATCAGTGACGAAGAAGTTCGTCAGGCCGCAGAATTCAGCAATGCTGCCCGCTTTATCGAGCAACTGCCTGGTGGCTACGACTTTGAAGTGTTGCCCGGTGGCGCGAATCTTTCACAAGGGCAACGTCAATTGTTGGCCCTCGCACGCGCCTTGGCCCTCAGCCCCAATGCCGTGCTCGTGCTCGACGAAGCGACCAGCAGTATCGATACCGAGACCGAAGCGCTGATCCAAGACGCCCTGGCCCGCATTTTGCGCACGCGTACCAGCATGGTCATCGCCCACCGGCTGAGCACCGTGCGCGGCGCCGATCGCATTATTGTGATGGAGCGCGGCAAGATTGTAGAAGACGGCGATCATGCGGCATTACTTGCACTCGGCGGCTACTACGCCCGACTTTGTCATCATCAATTTGCTGGGACACAAGTGCAACACCAGATTTAGAACGAATTTTAAAAGGGGTTACACAGAGAGCACAGAGAAGGCACAGAGTTACACAGAGAAAGAGCTAGTTGTTGTTCCTTTCCTCTGTGTTCTCTGTGCCTTCTCTGTGTAACCCCTTTTTTATCTGGATGAGTATAGAGTTTATATTGAGGGCGTAAGCAGGCTCATTGGAAATTGAAACAGGTTGGGTAGGAGCATGGCCTGGACAAGTGCGCCAGCAATGCCTAACACCGTGATAATCGTCACGGCCCAGGCAAACTGCATGGTCAGTTGCCGTTGATGGGCGCTAAGCACCAACGGTACGTTGATCACCACGCTCGTAATCGATGCGATGACCGCACAGATGCCCGCTACATAGACTGGGATGGTGCCTTTGGCGGCCAACGTTGCGGCCGCGGCGACGGCGCTCGAACTGGAAAACAAGCCACCGATAAAGCTCGTGACATAGACGCCGACTTGGCCCAACATACTTTGGGCTAACACACCCGCCGCCTGAATCACGACGAGCACAAGCCCAAATTTTAGAACCGACCAGAGCGAAAAAGGCGAACGCAAATTTAATAACGGCGCATCTGTTGGCGTCGCGGGATTGGTGGATGCAGGCGACTGGCGATGGCGAAAGGCCAAGGCGATGCTAGCCACAAACATCAAGAGAAAGGCCAGGATCGATGAAGCCAACGCTCGTGGCGCCAGGATTGCGAGCAGCACGGCGTTGCGCAGCACCATCGCCCCAATGGCCAGTAGGCTGCCTCGATAGGCGGCCGTAATCATCTGGCCTTGCGTCTCGCCCACCCGTGTGGCCAGTTCGCGTACCGCTACGCTGCTATTGACCAATCCCCCTAGAAAGCCCGTTAGTTCCACGCCCCGATCACCATAAATTTTCCACAGGATGTAGTTGATAAAGCCAATCCCGGCAATTAAAATGACAGTGACCCAGGCTTCGCGCGGGGCAATCGCGCCCCACGGATCGATCGTACCGGTGGGGAGGGCGGGATAGATGACAAAGGCCAAAATGGCCAGCAATATTGCTGAGCGCAGTTCGACCTCGCTTAGCCCAATACTAAAGCCGGCCATCGGTCTTTTCCAGGCCAACAGAGCCGTCGTCATCACGGCCACCGCGGTCGGCGTCAATGTGTGACCCTGGCCGCTCAACACACCGGCAAAACCAGTCACGAGTAGCGCCGCCGATGTGGTCAATTCGGCGTTTTCGTGGGCTTGAAGGGCCTGCAAGTTGAGAAAGATGATCAACAAACCTAAGAGGATAATGCTGAGCAGCGCATAATATTCGCCGGAAAGGCCGCCCAGGCCACCTAACAGCCCGGCGAAACCAAAAGTGCGGAGACCCGCTTCTTTACCCCGCCGCTCGCGTTCCAGTCCGACAAATAGCCCCAGCCCCAGTGCTAACAGTAACCGCTCCATTACCGGCAGATAGGGCCATGGGCTCGTTATCATTGACATCTAGCACCTCGCTTGTTTGTCGCTTAGCCAGTAAGGCCATCCCCGGCAAAATGCCGTTGCCGAACAGTGAACGTAGCTTGCCGAGGATGGCCTATCAATAGACGACCTAGTGTCGTCGTTTAATGCTATTATTCTACGCCCAGGGATAACTCACGGATGCAAGCTATGACACTTTCTACATGGCTAAGCGAAGATCAAACTTCTGCCGCAGGATCAAGCAGCGTGCCATCTCCAATCGAGATGGCACGCTGCTTCTGCAATCTATTGGGGATTGGTTGCCATTTCAAGTGCGGCTGTGCACTTGACGATGTTTATTCGGCTTTGGCCACAAATTGTAATTCTAGTAACACTTCTTCGGTGACGTCGGCAACGCTTGGCACCTGGGGGATCTCCAGATTGAAATCCGAGCGGAGGATCTGCGCTTTGGCCAGGCCGCTAATTTCATTGTCGGATGTCGCGTTTACGCTTGTCGTAAAGCTGGCGGGTTTGGTGACGCCGCTAATGGTTAAGTCGCCATTGATTTTTAGCGCAAGGGCTTCACCAGCTTTGGCGGTGGTGGGCAACCCTTCAATGCTTGTTGGGGTGAAGACGATGTAGCGATTTTCATCCTTCGTCGTCTGTAAAACGAAGCGGTTGATCGCACGATTGCGCATGCTGCTATCTGTTTGAAAGTCGCGCGCATCAATCTGGAGCGGGCTGATCGTCGTCTTTGTTGGATCGGCTAAATCAATGGCAATCGTGCCCGTGACCAATGAGGTGACCCCCACCACCGTCTTGGGCGATCCCATGAGCACTTCGTTGAGGGTGAAGCGGGCTTCCGATTTGCTTGGATCAATCTTGAAGACGCGCGCCGCTGCACTCGGGTCGACCGTCTGTGTCGTAGTGGTGGCAACGGTTGTGGTGGTTGCTGTCGTCGCCGCGGCTGTGGTTGACGTCGCTGCGGGCTCTTGGGTGGCCGGCGCGATGCGCTGGTTGGCGCCGCCACAGGCCCATAAAACAGCCGCCGCAACCATCATGATGACAACCATCGAAAGAATTTTTGACTTTAATCTTGATGACATCGTTATTCCCTTATTTTGTAAATTCGCTAGAATGGGGCGTTAGCGTCTGCTTGGCCTGATATTAGGCTGCCCGCTATCAGCATACCACATTGCGCGCACTGGGCAGCCGAATGCACCGGTTTTGCATCAATCAATTGCAATTTTCTCCTACGCCGAACGATTGTTCAACCGGGCGTCTACCGCTAGCGGGCCAGCGCCACTCAGGGCGAAAAATAGTGTGACCGCAAACAAGGTGAATTTTCATAGCTGTACTGGAAATGATGGCCCGCTGGTCGCATGACCGTTGCCATAACATTCTCCCCGATCTCCCTTCTCCTTCTTGCACGTATCCAGTCTACATCGTTGGCGTTATCTGTACGTGAACAAAACGTGAACGCCCCGCGATAGGCACTTCTCGGCCAACGTTGCCTTTGTTATAATGAATCTGTACGCAAATAGAGCATCCCCACAATCTTACGGCTACGAGGCCGGGATATCGACATTAGAAGAACAAAGGAGAAGAGTATGTCTGAATGGCAATCAGGTGATCTAGAAGTAAATGGCCTGCGCTTGCATTACACGCGCACGGGTGGCACCAAGCCACCCCTGGTGTTGGCGCACGGTTTCTCTGATGACGGGCTCTGTTGGACGCCGGTCGCGATGGAGTTGGCCGCGGCGTATGATGTCATCATGGTTGACGCACGCGGTCACGGGCGTTCGGAAGGGCCAGAACAAGGGTATGGCCATGAGGCGCATGCCGCTGACGTGGCCGGTGTGATCACTGGTTTACAATTGTCGCGTCCTGCGGTGCTTGGCCATTCAATGGGGGCTGCCACGGCCCTCGCCCTGGCCGGAACCTACCCAGATTTGCCAGGCGCCATTCTGCTGGAAGATCCGCCAGCCTGGTGGGTGGCGGGTTCTCTGGCTGGCTTCGACACCGAACGCCAGGCGCGCATGCGGGCCAGCATCGTTGCCCTCAAACGTAAATTGCGCGAAGAGTTGATCGCCGACCAACGCGCCGCCACGCCTGGCTGGTCGGCGGCTGAGCTTGAGCCATGGGCCGATTCAAAACTACGGCTTAGTTTTAATGTGATCAACCGGATTGGTGGCGGCAATGTAGATTGGCCGGCGCTGGTGCAGCGGATTACTTGTCCAGTTTTGCTCATCACCGCCGACCCGGCGCGCGGCGCGATTGTCACCAAAGAGACCGCCATTGCCTTGCAAGCTTTGGCCCCACAGACGCGCGTCGTCCACATCCCTGACGCTGGCCACCGCATCCGGCGTGATCAGTGTGCTCCCGATATGGAGGCTGTGCGAGCCTTTTTGGCCGAGCATGTCAAAGTCACCGCCTGATAAAGGAAATTCACACCCTGGAAATCAGAGCATAGATGTGTAAAACGACCCCAAAAAATTGATTGAACCAAAGGACGCAGAGAAAGCCAAATGGCTTTCTCTGCGTCCTTTGGGCGCGCCATCCGGTAAAAGATCCTGCTTTGGCCGCTCCTCGACCTCTCACTACAAATTAGACAAAGTGAATCTGCTAATCTTTGTGCAAAACTTCACTAGCCCAAAACCGTAAAACCACGTACCCTTTTAGGCAAGCATGGCCATTGCACCATGTGAAGATTCTTGAGAGGACCATGCCGCGTCTAGTGGCCGAATGACAGATAGCTTTCTCGATGCGCCGAGTTATTTAGGAGGTGACGTATGGATCGGGAATCACTCTATGGTAGTCGCGTTCGATACGAAGAACGCTTATGCCCTGCGCCGCGCGAACCCTATACCCCGCAGGCGTCGCTGAACCACCAGCGCTATCGAAACTGGTGGCGTACACGTTGGTTGAGCCGGGTCAAAAAACTGATAATCCACCGCACTGCACCGCGAGGGGCGTTGATAAGTCTACCTGTGCAGGAGAGCGCGTATCGCACATGGCTATGTCTTCGCACGCGCGGAGAGCGACTATGAAGCAAATTAACGTCGTTGCGTTAAACCAGCCCAAAAGAATTCTGCTAGCGTTTAGGCGTACCTTTGGTCACGAATTGCGCAAATCAGAACGAATGAAAGGTTTCAATCTTCGCTTCATTCGCACAATTCGTGACCATGCCTGCGCCGTTACGTCTGGCTTACATTCAAACTTCGATCTTTACCACGTGCGTTCTTTCAACATCTCCTGAATCGCTGCCTTGGGCACCGGCAGTTCATCAATGTGATCTTCGAGCCAGCGTGAGAAGTCCACTTCAATCGGATCTTCCCAGCGGGTGTCGATCTGGCCGGGCGTGTAGATGCCTTCACTGAGCCGTTGTTTGCCAAAGCGATCTCGCAACTGGACAAGCTCTGAAGTCTTGACCACTTTTTCGACAAGATGCGCAGGGATAAAGACGACGCCATCTTGCCGGCCCAGTACCACATCGCCGGGCATTACCGTCACTTGACCGATGCGAACGGGGCAGTTGACGCCCATGAGCATAATGGTTGGTGATGCATAGGTGGGATGCCAGCCGCGCACAAAGCTGGTGAAATTAGGCAACTCTTGGATCCCATCCAGATCGCGCACGGCGGCATCGTGCACCACCCCGTTGCCCGATTTGGCGTAAATGGAGGTGGCCAGGTTGTCCCCAATGATCGGCCCCTGTTCAATCTTGCCGTAGACATCGGCGACATAAACATCACCAGGCACCAGCATGTCGATGGGCCACGAAATCTGATCCCCAATACAGCCAGCCTTGGCCCCCTTCTCTTCCATCACCTGTCGCATGCCAGGGCGACGCGGCATATACATAGCCGTCAAGGCGCGCCCCGCCAACACCTGGCCCGGATGCGTACACAACCAATTGCCTTCATATTGGTGATGATACCCCTCATTACGCAATACCCCCCACGCTTCGGTGATGGTGACTTTGCGCACCCGCTCGATCAAGGCATCGGGCACCAGTGGGCGACCGTCGGCAAAACGTTCGCCCGTCCATTCGCGCGTATAGTCACTGATCTCTTCTGGGGTCAGGTTGAGTGGGCAGAATTTTTCCATCTTCACGGTTCTCCTTCGGAATTGAGTTTGTTTGCTAAATAACACCGTGGCCTATCGTATCAGATGGACATCCTCTCCGTCACATTCAGATTAGCGAGCAATCAGCGGCAGATAGACCAGTGAGGCCGTCTTGCGGAGCGCAAACAGGGTCAAATGATTGAGGACGACGGTAATGCGGTTGGTGACAGTGTCCTGGCTGCACGCCGAGCAAGCCGGAATCTGCACCCAGGTTTGCCCGTCCCAATAGAAGAGCTTCAGCGCTCTTTCATCCGCAAGGCCAGCGTTCTGCCAATCGCTATCCTGATATTGCACCACAATGGTCAATGGTTGCAAGAAAGTAGTGACTGCATTGCCATTGGCATCAACCGCCGTGATATTGAACGCTAGGCCAGCAAAACCTGCGCTGCTAAGCGGCTGATCAACCGTCGCTATGGTCACGTTGATCGGCGCCGCCACCGCGCCGCTGGGAAAACTGACATGCAACGCACCGTCCGCTGTGGTAATCGAACCGCCAGACTGCTGATCGATGCTGCCGGTTGTCATCTGTTTGGTGATTAAGGTTAGCACAGGCGCACCGGTGGCCGCCAGCGCATCGTTGACCAAAACGACATACTGATCATTGATCAAAGTTGTGGTCGATGAGACTACCATCTGTACCGAAGTGCTTGCACCGCTTGCCAGGGAACTCACCGGCCATTCTACGCGTTTTGTCCCGTCAGGAGCGAATATTAAGTGACCACCTGTTGAAGCAGAAAGATAAGTAGCGTTGGCTGGCAATTGATCGCGAATGATCAGTGTGCTCTGTGCTTGTTGGCCTTCATTCCTGACCGTCAACATATATGTGAACGGCGTTTTTGCTGTAACCAGCGCCGGCGCCTGTTTGTGGATAGCCAACAAAACATCTGGTGATGAGGTTGAAGGTGTCATGGTTGCTGTGGGGGTTGTTGTGGGCATAGCCGTACAGGCAGAGCAAGGTGGCGGAGTGGCGCAGGGAACGTTTGTCGCGATGGGGGTTAAAGTCTCAGTTGCGATTAAAGTTGGTGCGGGTGTGGCTGTCGCTGTAGATGTGGCTGGGGCTGTAGATGTGGCTGTAGGTGTAACTATTGGCTCGGTTGGCACAAAAGTTGGTGTCGTAAAAACGGCTGCTGGCTGTCCACTCGCCCATAACTGAGCACAGGGCGTGGCTGTGTCTGTTGGTGCGGGTTGCGCAGTGGGCGACGTACAAGGATCGATGGTTGCTGTCGCACTCGCTGTCGCTATTGATGTACTGGTTGGTGTGGGGGTCGCGGTTTCGGTCGCCGTGACTATCGGGGTTGGTGTCACATCCTCAACTTGGCGTTCACTGGCTAGTATTGTGGGACACGGTGTAGGCGTATTACTCGGCGTTGATGTGGTCGTGGGGATGGCACATGGGTCTGGGGTTGGCGTATCACTGGAAATTGCAGTTGGACTAGGCGTCACTGTTGGTGTGTTGCTGGCCGTTGCTGTCAACTGTGGATTAGCCGCACTAACCCTTGGCAGACAGGGTGTGGTCGTAGCCAACGGCGGCTTCTGAATCCATGACGCATCAACCGCAGCCGGCCAGGCTGTGATAGCGATCAACAACGCAACGACGAACAGATGTAGGGGGCGGAATGTTCGTTTCATCGTGATCTCCAGAGTTGCCAGTCAATGATAAATTTTGAATATCTTCTGAATTTGTTATTGTTTTTAGGCTGAATAGCTACTCTTTTACGATATGTAAGTCATCGCTTGTAGCGTGACGAATTAGCCCGCTGAATGATGGTAATTAACAAATTATTGCGGTGATTGGCGGGCGTGCCGCAGCGGTTAAAACCGTCACCTGCTATGAGAAACCGTGCCCAAAGGCGGGTGTTCGCCTCGGGCCGAGGTTTTGTCGAGCCGGCGGGCGCTATGAAATTCATTTTTGCTAATTAGATTGTAGCAGGTTTGTAAGCTAGCAGCAAGGAACTATCCAGGCAGCAAGGGTATGGCCTATCAAGGTGGCAACGTAAAATATACGGAAACACCTCGATTATCTTTCTGACACTGTAGTGTTATACTAAAAGCAATTTAAAACCAAAGTCTCTAAATCTACCAGGAAGCAGCCACCGATGGGTTTGCTATCCTTGTCCGCTCGAGCGCTTCTTGCCAGGAGATCTGCTAAGTGCCACTTTTCAGGGTGATATACGTATAGTTCTTTGTGAAGACTCGCTACTATCAATTCACTCGTTCATAAAGGGTTGTCGGCAATCGCCATCCAATCTGGCTAGCATGATTAGATTCGCGGTTCACAGTATGGTGAATGATCCTGAGTGTGGAGTCCACCCAACCATTTTCTGACCCTTTTATGGTATACTAGCGAACGATATTCATCTCGCCGCCGAATATATGGGGTTGTGCTTGTTGTTGGTAAACAGCGAGGCGTTCTCTCGTTGGCTGCGCGATGGCTAATTTTTCAAAAGTGAGTAAATAGAATGCTGGAATTAATTGCCAAGCATGGTTTTATCACGATCTTTGTGGCGATCATCTTAGAAGAATTGAGTGTTCCAATGCCGATCCCCACGGATGTACTCATTGTGTTGGCTGGGACATCAAGTGGCCTGATCTTGTCGCGCATGTTGCTCTGGTACTGTGTCATTTCGCTAAGTTCGGCGATTGGCGCGACGGGTTTATACTTCCTGGTGCGGCGCGGCGGGCGCCCACTGGTGGATCGATATGGCCGTTATGTTCATTTGGGGCCAGAGCAATTGGCGCGTGCGGAAAATACATTAAACCGTGGCGGCTGGCTTGGCATTGCCGTTGGACGCGCAACCCCTGGTCTGCGCTATGTCACGGTGATCGGCTGTGGTCTCTTAAAAGTGCCCTATTGGCGTTTTATCACGGCCCATCTGGTTGGTTCATCCGTGTATATTGGGTTCTTTCTAACCCTGGGCGCCGCGTTTGGGCCGCAGATCGTTGAGCGGATCCATCTGCCGCACACCGCCATTCGGCTGGCCTGGCTGCTCCTGTTGGGCGTGGGGCTCCCGACACTTCTGCTCTGGTGTGCACGGCGCGCGCGTATTTCCAGCGCCACAGTTCCTGTGCCATCGTTGCGCCATTCATGGAGTGTGGTGGTGCTTGCGGGTAGCGTGGGCACGGTAGCGCTGGTTGCGATTTGGGCCAGCGCTACGACGACGGCTGCGCTGTTGATTACTCCCCATCGCTTACATTTTTTATATCAACGGATGCATGAAATGGTTG
>JAPLGZ010000476.1 GCA_026389895.1 Chloroflexota bacterium
GCCATAAACGCGACGTTTTATCGGATCCGGCCAACGCCCAACCGGTTGCCGAGCTAAGCATCGACCAGGTTGTTGTCTATGGTCCCGAATTTGCTGGGCCTGATGCGAACGCAGGACTGGCGTTAAACCAAGCTGAGGCCACGTCGGCAGGGCTACAGGCGGCCAAACCAATCGTCGAATTTTATGAAATTGAACTTGAGTTAAGGCCAGGTGAGGATCAGGCGCTGCTCACCCGGTTGGTGCGCACCCTCGCCAAAGACCGGGCGCTCCGAGTCAATGCCAGTAGCAAGCTAGAACGCGCCTTGGAAGCCCTCAGCAGCCACGTGTTTGATGGCGAAAACTACGCACCAGCTTTGCAACCGACAATGCCCATTGCCGAGGCCTGCCGGAACTTGTGGCGTCAACAATTGACGCAATTATTACTCAAGGAAGCTGGCGTACGATATAGCCATAGTATTACCTACATCCACGAGATGCGCGGGGCCATCAGGGGCGCAGGCGTGGCGGTCCGGCTCTTTGAACCCTATTTTCGGACAAAACGCATCCGACGTTTTGCCAAAATTTTAAAGCGGACGAGCCAACACTTGGGCGCGATTCGCGATCTAGATGTGGCCCTGAATCGCCTGGAAAAATCTATCACGGAGCCCCAGGTCAATGCTTCAGGTGATCTCGCTTTATTGGCAACTCATTGGCGCGCCGAACGCCAGCATGCGCAGCAGGCGCTGCTGGCTTGGTTGGACAGCAAGGCTTATGCGCGTTTTATTGAAAAATTCGCGCAGTTTTGCCAAACGCCAGGGAAAGGCGCAAAAAAATTCACGCCTGCGCCCGGCAAAGCGCCGACAGCCTATCAGGTGCGCCATGTCATGCCGAGTCTGCTGATCGATCATTTTAAGCGCGTGCGTTGCTTCGAAACCGTGCTGGAAAGCGCCGAACCCATCCCAGAAGAGACGTTGCACTTATTGCGTAAAGAGTGCCAATATTTGCGCTATAGTCTGGAATTCATGCGCCTCTTGCCTGGTTTCCAGGGTGAACCGCTGATCAAAGCCCTGAAAAAATTCCAGGATCAACTCGATCAATTGCAGGATGTAGCGGCGGAGCGTACGTTGCTCAAGGCGTTGCCAGCACCAATCAACGCAAACATTGTCGAACAGTATGCCAGCGTTCAAGAGGCAATTGTTGCGCCGTTGCGCCAAAATTTGCCAACGGCGTTAGCGGATTTTCTGACGTTGTCGAATCGACGCAAGTTAACCCAGGCCATTGCACACCTATGAACTACGGACAAACCGACGCATGGCTTTCGATGGAGCGCTTTGAAACATTGGTGGAAGAAGCGCTTGCCGAAATTCCTCAAGCATTATGGACAGCCATCGACAATGTCGCCGTCACAGTCGAGGAGTGGCCGACATCGGGTCAGATGGCCAGCGTCCACCTCGGCGCCGGTCATCTGTTGTTGGGGTTGTATGAAGGTGTGCCATTGACCGTCCGTTCGCAAAGTTATACGCTCCGGCCACCAGACAAGATTACGATTTTTCGGGGTCCCATTTTACGAATCTGCCCGCCAGATGAAACGGCCATTCGCAACCAGGTGCGGCGCACAGTGCTGCATGAAATTGCCCATCATTTTGGGATTAGCGACGCACGGCTGCACGAAATAGGGGCCTATTAGAATAAGCAACAAGTAACAAGTAATCGGTAATGCGTAATGAATCGCCGTATCATCATTATTTATTCTCGATTACTTGTTACTTGTTACTGATTAACAAGGAGCATCCATGAAAAGAACCAAACTCTCACTGATCTTACTCGTCATCTTTACAATTTTCCTCGCGAGTTGTAGCCGCGAGGATCTGCCAGCCTTGCCTAAATTGCCGGTCACAGCGCCGGATCTCTCCAAGTTGCCAGGCATTCCTAAAGCCCTGAGCGAAATCCCCGGTATGCTAGAAGATTTGGGGTTACCAGATTTAAGCCAGATTGCCAATCTGCCGAAGTTAGAAGATTTGCCGGGCTTACAAACGCCGCCTGGGGCCCAAGCCTTCAACGGCCCTATGGATCGCTCGATTAAGATTGGAGAACGAGTGCCAGGCACCGATATTGTCTTGACGGCCATCAACGGTGACAGCGCCGACTTTCAAATTGCCGGCTTGCATAGCCCTCGCGCCTTAGGGGATTCACTGGATTTTGACGGGCCTTGGCCAGGGCTCAGTGGGACAACCTACTCGTTGCGGTTGCGCATCTATCGCATCGGCAGTGACAATGTACGGGCAGCAGGTGTAAATCGTCTCATCGTCAACAATGTCCAACCAACGGTCGATACTAGTTCGCCCACTGGTTTTACCATAAAATTCCCATTCACAGCCAGTGTGGCCGTGGGCGAAAATTTGGCCGGCACCACCTACGGGTACGTGGGCACTGGGGATCGCGGGGGCCAACTTTCTGGTCTACCGGGCAATGACTATCCTTACCGCAAAACGGGTGATAGCATCGCCTGGACAGGCCATATCCGCCAAGATATTACGGCGAGCTACAATTTGCGGATGCTTTTGTACGACGCCGACCGCGCCCAGGTAGGTGGTATCGTGACGCTTGCTTTGCCTAATTAGTCGGGCAGAATCTAGTCAACAGGATAATGTAGTTAAAGAGATTGGCGATTAGAGATTAAAAACAAGTAGTCTCTAATCGCCAATCTCTAATCCCGAACCTCTTACCAAAAACAGCATCCCTTTCCGCAATCCTTGGTCAGTCATCGTTCGCCCATCCAGTGAGGTAACTTGTGGACGCGTTTGACAATGAAGTTAGCACCATCAGTGAAGGCAGCTATGTAGGGGCCTATGAACGACTGCAATCGATCAACGCTGAGTATTACAATATCACCGATATCGAGAGTTGGCCGATTGCCGGATTGCTGGTGTTATTAGATGGCAAACGCCAACCTGTGCGCGCCGAACTCCATTTATACGAAGATTTGGAAGACCAGGTGCGGGATGCGGCCATTCGACAGGGGCGCTTGCTGTTGGAAAGTCGTTACTTCAGCCTTGATCCAGTTCCGCTGCGTATTATGCAAAATTATCAGTGGCGCGACACATTGCAAGTTCAGCCAACCGGCGCCATTACGGTGGCGTCCACGTTCGATTGGTTTCAATATTGGCCAATCGCGGCCACGGTTGTCGGCCTATTACTTGTGATTGGCCTGATCTGGAGCGTCAGAAGTCTGCGTGGCACAACCAGTCGTGCAGCCGCTCCCACCGCAACGAGTGCGCTGATCAGCCAAAACGCCGTGACCGCCACCACAAATATCACAGCCGCGGTGGCGCCAACCATCACGATCCAGGAATTTCCCGCCTACCCAGTGACCAATAATCTACCGGCTAGCACCCATGCCAATCAAAATCTGGCGATTGGTCAGCGTGTGCGGGTACCCAACCAGCCACCCGGCATGACCCTCACCTTGCGCAGCGCGCCGGGGGCAACGGCTGGGGTTCGGCTCGGTTTTCTAACCGATTCGGAAGAAGCCACGATTATGAACGGGCCCGTTTGGACAGAAGGGGAAAGTGACACGATTGTCTGGTGGCTTCTAAACGTGGATGCAGGTGTACAGGCCTGGGCGCCCGCCAACACGAGTGAATTGACGCTTCTGGAGCCGGTGGCCCAGTAATCCATCCAGTAATCCATAGCGCCCTATACGCTACAATGATCAGGCAGGGAGACGCTGATGTTTGAGTCCAAAGTGCGACCGATTGTCATACCACAAGCCGAACATGGGAAATTAGCCGGGGCGCTGGCTTTTCTATGGGGCAATCCACAATTTGACCAGCCAGCGATCGATTTTTCGTCTTTCGTTCTTGGGGTTGGTCTCCATGATCGCGGCTATGGGTTTCAGGATGCAGCAGCGATTGGCGGGATATCCGAGACCGCGTGGTTGCAAGTAACGCGGCAAGGGTTTTATATGGCTATCGCCGATCCGGCTGCGGAGTTAATCATCAAGCTCCATTTGCAACGTTTGGTCAGTTATGGCGATGCGGCTCCCCGTCAAGCCCTGTTCATCGAAATGGAAGCAGCCATCCAGCAGCACATAGCAGACCATCAACTCTCAAAAACAGAATTTTTGCGGATTGACCGAATCACCAACTTTTGTGACACCCTGGCCTTCGACTTTTGCTTTGAAAAACCGACGACGGGCGCGGTGCAGATCTTTGCCCGAAATAATCGCAACGAACAGGTCTCCCTGCACTATACCATCCATGCTGGCGAGATCATGATAGACCCTTGGCCATTCTCGGTGGAAAGTTACACCGGTTATATTGTTGGTTATCAACAGCAGGATTATCCAATTGTGATTGAGCCAGTCATGGTTCCCTATCGAATCCGCCAAAGTTCCGCGCTAGAAAAGCAAGCCATGCATAAAGGCTGATGCCAACGCTTCAGCTTTCACTCGACCGCTGGCAACAGCGTCAACAATGCCGGTTCAAGCGTAAAACTGTAGGTATTTCCCACGCTCAGATCGGTCAATTGTTCACCCGGCCGCATGGCAAGCTCGAAGGTTAGAACCAACTGAGTTGCCGCGGGCGCTACTTGAATTTGATAATAATCGCCACGAAACGAACAGGCCAGCAACTTACCCAAGAAATGGGGTTCGGTGGCGTTAGGCTGTGCGGTTGACGCGAGTTTAGCGGCCTGCGGGCGGATGAGCAAGGTATACTCGCCAGCGGCAACGGGCGTCTGTGTAGGGAATTGCCCAATTGGCGTCAAGATTTTTTCAGGCGTTACTGGCGTCACGTTGGCAGGCAGCAAATTGCGAAAACCCAAAAACGCGGCCACAAAGGCATTGGCTGGCTGATGATAGACTTCGGCCGGCGCCCCCACTTGTTCGATCCGCCCCCGGCGCATGACCACGAGACGATCCGCAATCGCAAAGGCTTCTTGTTGATCATGGGTGACATAGAGCGCCGTCATGCCGAGCCGCTTGAGAATCAAACGCAGTTCGCTCATCAATTCTTCGCGCAGCGCACGATCGAGGCTGCCCAACGGTTCATCCAACATGAGCAGACGCGGGTTCGGCGCCAGGCTACGCGCCAATGCCACCCGCTGACGTTCTCCACCACTTAAAGCAAAGATGGAACGACTGCCATAGCCACTTAAGTTAACTAAACTGAGCATCTCCTCTGTACGCTTGGCGATTTGGGGTTTAGATTGCCCCAGCATACGTAGCCCAAAAGCAATATTTTCGCCCACTGTTCGATGTGGAAAGAGCGCATAATCCTGAAACATCAAGCCAAAGTTGCGCTTATGCACCGGTGTCTGCGCGAGATCGTGTCCTTCAAATGTGATCGACCCGCGATCCGCTTGTTCTAGACCAGCAACGATCCGCAACAAAGTTGTCTTGCCACAGCCGCTGGGCCCCAATAGCGCGACAATTTCACCAGCCGCCACGTTTAAATTAACGTTCGCAAGCACCGGCGTCTGCGGATTGAAGGCTTTATAAATGTCAGTTAATTGCAGCATAAAGGCGCTAATCCAGTTCGGAATTGCTAAAAAAACAGTTACACAGAGCCCACAGAGGAGTCACAGAGTTACACAGAGGCAGAGCAGATGATTAGCTAACCACCTGGCACTTTTTTGTAGCGACCATTCATGGTAGTTAACAAAATAAAGCGGTAACGAGTTATCCAACCTGCTTCAGCAGGATTCCCCTACCAGGCGGCGGTTTCAACCGCTGCGGCACGCCACCAATCGCCGAATTAAAGTGTTAATCATCATAAATGGTCGGCTGACAGGCTCAGGGGATACTCTCCGATACTTATCTACTTAGTCGCTGAGGCGACTTGTTGTTATCAGCTGCAGATTTCAATTCCGCGCTAAAAAGTGTCTAGAACCGGATAATTATTGCTCTGCCTCTGTGTAGCTCTGTGCCTCTTCTGTGTAACTCTGTGTAACCCTCTATTCACTCTAAAACTCACCAATATCACCAAAGCGGAACCGTTCGATCCCGATCAGGGCCAACGCAGAAACCACCATCAAAATTGTGCTCATGGCCAGCGCTTGGCCATTGTTCAGCAGGCCGGGCCGGCTTAAAGCCTGATAAATGATGATCGGCATCGTTGGTAGGTCGGGCCGGCTGACCAACAAAGTAGCCCCAAATTCGCCCAAACTCACCGTAAAGGCAAAGATCGCGCCGACCAAAACGGCCCGAAAGAGCATGGGGACATCTACCTCCCACCAAGTGCGGGGTGGGGAAGCCCCAAGCACGCCTGCGGCTTCGCGCAGGCGCGGATCCAGCCCACGCAAGGCAGGCAGAAACGTCCGCACGACAAACGGCGAGGCAATCAAAGTATGCGCCACGGGGGTCAGCCACAAGGCAGTCCGCCAACTGCCGAGCGCAATAATATAACCAAACCCCAGCGTCACCGCCGACGTGCCCAGCGGCAGCAAAAAGATGGGGTCAAGCAGTGCCGTCAGCCAAGTGCGCGGACGCGCCAACAGATAGGCGCTGCTGATGCCAAGCAATAAACTCAGCAACATGGTCGCCACGGCAAAGAGCAGCGAATTACGCACGGCGAGCAGCGGCATCACAAAAAATGCGCTTTGGCGACGGTTGATCGCCAGCTCCTGATAATAGCGCAAGGTTAGACCATCCGTGCCCAACGTAAAACTGCGCCACATTAGCGCAAGCAAAGGGGTCAGCAACAGCGCTAATGCGACCAAAAGCGTGAGCGCCGCGGCGAGTTTTGCGCGCTTGCTGGATAACGGACGCGCCGCGCTCTGTTCTGACCGCATGTCCAACGGCAGGCTGGTGCGTGCCTGTAGGCGCGTGTAAATAACCATGACCACAAATGTCAACCCCATCTGCACGAGGCTGAGAAAGGCGGCTAGGGGTAAATTAAACAAGCTAACGGCTTGTCGGTAGACTTCAACCTCGAGGGTGGCAAACCGTAACCCACCCAGGATCAGCACCACCCCAAAACTGGTAAAGCAGAAAAGGAAAACCAGCAGGCTAGCGGCCGTAATACTCGGCAGTAAGAGCGGGAGCGTTACCTCAAAAAAGAGGCGTCGCGGATTGGCACCTAAAATGGCCGCGGCTTCGGACAGATGCGGGTTTAAATTGGCCCAAAAACCGCCCACCGTGCGCACGATCACGCTGACATTGTAAAAGGTGTGCGCCAGCAGAATGATCCAGATCGTTTGCAATAGATGCAAAGGCGGTTCGTCCAGATGCAAACTCGTTTGTAACCATTGGTTAAGCACGCCCTTGTCGCCAACCAAGGTTGTAAAGGCAGCGGCGACCACGACTGTGGGCATGACAAAAGGAATCGTTGTCAACGCGCGCAAGAAGGCTTTGCCAGGGAATTGCACCCGTGCAAACAGGTAGGCTAAGGGCAAACCGCAGATCAGCGTTAAAACGGTAGAGACCGCGGCTTGCCAACTGGTAAACCAAATAACTTTCCAGAAATAAGGCTGGACCACCATCTGCCCAATGCCAGCCAGTTCCAGACGACCTGTGGGTAATAAGCTCAGGCGCAAAATGCTGACCAGCGGGTAGAGATAAAAAAGGCCCAAGAAAAGCAGCGGAAGTGCATACAGGCCATAGCGCAGGGTAACGAATAAACGTTGCATCATGCTCTCAAATTGATGGATTCATTCAGGGAGCGCCCCAGTGTCCGGAAAGCGGTCAAGGATCTGCTGGTCAACCAACCAATATTTGACCACTTTCCGGAAGCTGAGTAGTCACAGGTTATCTTAGGACAGCATTGGTCCAGGCTTCGATCCATTGCTCGCGGTGCGCGTCGATCAACGCTGGGTCCATCTGTGCCGGATCACTCGGTATCTCGGCAAATTTGGTAAAGAGTTCCGGCAAGGCTGCGCCAGTTAAGGCGGGATAGACATACATCTGGAGCGGCATATCCTCTTGGAAGGGCTTGCTCAGCATAAAATCCACCCATTTCTGCGCCAATTCGGGCTGCTTTGTTCCCTTCAAAATTCCCACAAACTCAATTTGCCGGAAGACGCCGCCCGGCGGGTTAATATTAACACTGGCCGGCTCTTTGCGGCCATCCGTCGCGTAGACCACATCTGCCGGCGGGCTGCTTGTATAACTCACCACCAGCGGGCGATCACCGCTGCCCCCCGAACCGACAGTAAAATGGTCATTGTAGGCTTCGCTCCAGCCATTCGTCACCAACACGCCATTGGCGCGCAGGGCTTTCCAATAATCCAGATACTTGTCTTCACCAAAGTGGCTGATCGTCGGCGTTCAGATTGATATAGCCAACGTCGACAGGCAACAAGGTATGTTTGGCATCTAGCTTCAAATCGTCTGGAATCTGAGCCAGGGCGGCGGCTTCATAAGGGACAAAGAGATCGGCGGCCAAGGCACGGCTCAAAAACGTATTGTCTGTCCCATAAAAAAGATCGGCTATCGGCGCGTCTTTGCTTAGCACAATTTTGTTGAGCGCCTCGCCGGCATCGCCCAACTGAAGCACCTGAATTTTCACATGGTTGGCCTGCTCGAATTGAGCCAAAACGGCATCACTCACATTAAATGAATCATGCGTTGCCACCACAAGTGTCACCGGCGCCTGGGTTGCACCGGCGCTCGCCTGGGGTTGCGTTACTGGCTGACAGGCAACCAGTAACCAGGCAAAACAGAGTAGTGCGACGAAAAGTTTACTTTTGTGCATAATATTCCCTTCCTGCATAAACGATCCCATAAATTTGCCCGACCAACAAAAAAACCTTACCCCAATAGGGTAAGGCAGCGCGGCACAACATCACGTATGGTTCCTACGCTGGCATTATCCAGATCAGGTATGCGGGTCGGTGGCAGAACGGCCCCCCTCTCAGCCTGGCGCTTCCAAGCTCCCCCGGTTTATTTTGTTAAACGCCATCATACTGCAAGTTAGGCATATTGCAAATTCACCAAGCGCCAAAGTGCGCACGCGACGCTGGCGGCAATGCCTTTTTGGCTTGACAAGGGAGGATCTAGCTAGCAGGCCAAAGTTAAAGTTCACCGAGCCCGAGGGGAGAACGAGTGCGGTCGCCGGCTTATCTAGATCCAGATATACAGTATATATTTCTGGTCTATTAGGCAGCGCAAAGGATCAATTTATACATAAAAATGGCATACAGAACGCGATAATTGGTAGATTAAGGTTCGCTCAAGTGCGAGTGGGCAAGAGGAGAATAGAATATGCAGGCATTTGTTCTCAGTGGCGGCGCCAATTTAGGCCCCATTCAGGTAGGCGCCCTTCGTGCATTATTAGAAAATGGCATTTTTCCCAACATGCTGGTCGGCTGTTCGGCGGGGGCCTTAAACGCCGCCTTTTTGGCACGCAAGGTGGCGCTTGATCAGCTCGATTATTTGGCCAATGTGTGGCGCAATGTAAAAACACGCGATATCTATCCAGAGCATCGGCTTGGCGCATTGTGGCGGCTCTGTAGTGGCCAAGACAGTTTTTTCAGCAATCGTAATTTTTATGCCTTCTTACAACGTCACGGCGCAACCCCGTTTCAGACTTTTGGTCAGGCAGCGTCTATTCCACTCTACATTACAGCCACCCATTTACAGAGCGGCCAGTTGCATGTATTTGGTGACAACCCCCATGATCACATTCTAGATGCGATGATGGCCAGCAGTGCTTTGGCGCCACTCTTGCCGCCTTGGGAAGTGAATGGGGAGCGTTATATCGATGGCGGCACCGTGACGCCTTTGCCATTGCGCGTGGCGCTCGAACGGGGCGCAACTGAAATCTATTCACTGCATATTACGCATGGCGACCGCCAGCACCCCCGGCAAGAGGTCTATCGGGGGGTCTCTAGTATGCTAATGCGCAGTGTGGATACGATGCTGGCGCTACAGGCGCAACACGATCTCTTATTGACTAAAGCCCAGAGAAAGGTGAAGTTGCACCATATCCCACTCCATGTGGTGAATCCGCCAGGGCCGACTGATTTTTCCCAATGTGAAGAATTGATCGCCGCCGGATATGCACAAGCCCAGGATTTTCTAACCACGCAGCCAGCCCATCGAGGAGCGCGTGCAACAGCACAGCCGGCCTTGATGAATCCTACTACGATTTTTTTTCGACGCTTCTGGTCACAAAAAAACGGGCTGCCAAAGGTCACTGGGCAGCCAGAACAGACGCCCTCTAGCAGAGTGCCAGTTGAAACCAAGCCGCAGGCAAAAAAATAGGGGACAACAGCCTTGTTGCCCCCTACGTCATTGATTAACCTGGCTATTAAATTGATGGAAAGTAGCGGTTTTTGCGTGGGCAGCTAGCCTTGACTCGATGCGATTGAACCAGCCGCTAGATCCAATGCGCTCTGTTCTTTGGCACATTCTGGGCAAACTTGTGGATTGGCCAGTTCAAGCATATGTTTAGAACAGATCGCAAAGGTCACTTCGACTTGCTCGCGGAGAAATTTTCGTTTTATTTCTGCTTCGAGCAACAAATCACGGGAATTGCTGGTGATCAACAACGCTGGCACCGGACATGAATTACATAAAGATCGGCGCCAGGTACGTTCGTTATGAGGGCTGGCCTCTAGCAATCGACAAGCTTCTTTATTTTTGCCACGGAAATAATCTCCGTAAAAGTAACGGCAATTGACAATAGGGTTATTCATGCAGTAAGTTCTGGTGGACGTTAATTTTCCCAGAAAGGTGAATCGTCCTCATCCGGATAATCCGGCAAATCGGTATCGTCATCTAGCAACGTGTCTGGATTAATATAAAGTTGCTCAGCCAGTTGTTCTTTGCGTGCTTGTTGCTCTGGCAACAGATAACCAAATTCATATTCCAGGCTGATCAACGTCTCTAGTTCGGCTTCCAGCAAATGGAAATCACTATGTGACAGTGGTTCGCTGATCTCGTCGCCATCACGGCAACTATCCAAATAGGCTTCGTAACTGGCGCAAGAATTTTCTAAGAGATCGCCAAATTCATTGGTCAATTCACCTTCAGGCATCTCGGCCAACAACTCGCCCCATTCGTGATTAAATTCATCGGAGCCGGCAATCGTGAAATCGGTCAATTGATCAGCCATATGCCGAGGCACACCGCCTAAATTGCGACGATCGGGCACAAACATCGTATCATCGTCGGCAAATGAATAACCTTGACCCTGGCGAAAGCGCAAAAGGCTATATTGGTGTAATACATAATGCAGATCATCGGCCGGTGTAGATTCTTTAAAAAAGCCGCGGCCAATTAGACGCGCGGCCAACTCGGCGGCCGGCATGGCGGTGCGCGAACTGCGATCTTTAGAGACGATCTCTTCCGCCATCAACGCTAATTGAATGTTGCGATTCTGGATTGCGCTATTGTCACGAATTTCGCGCGGCTGCAGACGTAGCATATAATGACCATCAATGGCGTCATTCGCTTTGATCAAAATGTCATCGCGACCTTGGCCCCCAGCCTGTTCAATCCATTCGACAAAGTCTTGGCCCAACCGCAAAGACCAGGTGCGCCGCTCAATGCAAGCTTCAGCTTCAATGGTGACGCCACCCATTAATTCGATCTGCAATTTGCGCTCATCGGGTTTGTTGGTTTGGAAGAATTGTGGAAAAAAGACTGCATGTTCCAGTTCATCCAGTAACAAATAGCCTTTGCGGGCCTCATCATTGGTAAGCGGATGCCGAAAAGCGTTGCCTTTGAGCAAGCAGGATAACCAACCATAATGGCTGGTTGTCACTGGTACGGCTTGAAACAACTGACCAATGGCGCGATAGACAGCGCGCCGCGCACCTTTTGTGATGGGTCGCTGATGCTCAATGTGAGAAATGAGAGTATCCACACTAAGTGGTTGCGGCGAGTTGCTAAGAACACGCGCAACACAGTTCACATAGCTTGGATAGCGTGCATGATTGGTCATAAAAAGTACCTTCCTAGACATGGTCAGCGAACAAGCAAAAAACATCAACTTGCCTGCTGAGTGGGCTCATAAGCTAGATGGGCTGATGGCCAGACCCCCGTGCTTTGCCGCAAATTCCTATCCTACTTTTCACAAAATCACTTTTATGAAAAAATTTCATAGCCTACGCGTTTAGGCAAATAAATGCTTGCGTTGCTCTTGTTGCTTGCGGCCACCACACAACTATTATCGCGCAATCATTGGTAAATGTCTACCAGCAAATATTAAAATTAGCTTAAACACTATTGTTCATCATAACACAAATTTTGCAAAAGTAACTACGTAAATTACATGATTTTTTCTCTTATATTGCGTAAATTTCGGTGATAAGGTAAGTTTATTGTGAAATTTAGAGCAATTCGGAACGACAGAGCAGAGCCATAATGAAAAATTCACCAGATTCCACTTTTCTAACCGCATTGCGTTGTCTACGCTGTGGCAACGAATATGCCCCAACCGCCATCGAATATGTCTGCACTTGCCGGCCGAACCAAGGCAGTGACTTGGGCACGCTTGATGCGCAATATGATTATGCCGCCATCCGCCAAGCCATTACGCCCGCCACCATGGCGACGGATCGGGATCGCTCGATTGGTCACTATTGGCCACTTTTACCCATTGCCAACCGCCAAAGTTTACCGCCACTCGCCGTGGGCAATACACCGCTTACTGCGGCAAAACGGCTCGGTGAGACGCTAGGGCTCACGCAACTTTATCTCAAAGACGATGGCCGCAATCCCAGTGCGTCATTTAAGGATCGCGCATCGGCGATTGCGGTAGCGCGTGCCCAGATGGCCAAACGAACCATGATTGCCACGGCCAGCACAGGCAATGCCGCCGCCGCCCTGGCGGGACAATGTGCCGCCGCCGGTCAACCCAATCTCATTTTTGTCCCCAAAACCGCCCCACCAGCCAAAATCGCCCAATTATTAGTCTATGGCAGCACGGTGCTGACCATCGATGGCACCTACGATCAAGCCTTTGACTTGTGCCAGGCAGCATGCCACGAGTTTGGCTGGTATAACCGCAACACCGGTTACAATCATTATATGACGGAAGGGAAGAAGACGGTCTCATTTGAAATTGCTGAACAACTGGGGAAACGGGCACCGGACGCCGGCATCCCGGGTGTTTCGGCGCCTGTCTTTCGCGCGCCCGATGCCGTCTTTGTCGCCGTGGGTGATGGCTGCATTATTGGCGGGGTGCATAAAGGCTTCAAAGATTTGCTGGCGCTGGGTTGGATCGAGAAGATGCCACGCCTGTATGGCGTTCAATCGACGGAAAGCGCCGCGCTCTATAACGCATGGCGCGCCGGGCTAGAAATTCCTGAGCCTGTACAAGCGACCACACGCGCCGATAGCATTAACGTCGATGCCCCGCGTGATGCGATCAAGGCGTTGAACGCCGTACGCCAGACCAATGGGGCTTTTATCGTGGTGCCAGACGAGGAGATCCTGGCGGCCATCTTGCCGTTGGCCCGCTTGGGCGCTGTCTTTGCCGAGCCCGCCGGGGCCACCGCCTATGCCGGTCTGGTACAAGCGGTCCGCGAGCAATTGGTCAAACCAGACGAGACGATTGTTGTCATTAACACCGGTAGCGGGCTGAAGGATGTAAACGCCGCCATCCATGTGGCAGGTGGCGTAACGATCATTGAACCAACGTTAGCCGCCGTCAAAAAGCATTTACGCTTATAAATTTGCGTAATGACTTGTCTACCAAGCAATTTCATCCAGTGCAAAACGTAAATGCCAGTTTGACGCTACTTATTTCGCCAGGTAAACTGAGCGGCAAAGCCAGATTAGATTCTTTAGTAAGGATACAGAACTTTAATGAAACCGATTATCTCCGGCCCCACCTACGCCGAAATGCGCGATCCCTTATTGCTGCCCGCCGCCCTGCGCCAGGCCGCCAACAACGCACGCCAGGATGAAACAAATCCACTGAATCTCTTCAACATCAACTGGAAAAAGACCGGTGATCAGGTTGACACGATCGTGTTGCCCAAGGAACTTACGGGCGTGCAGGCAAACATCATTGTGCTAAGTGGGCGCAACTTTCCTGGTGGCAGCATGAAGGTCGGGCCGGCCTATGTCACACTCGCCGAAGCCGAAGCGCGCACCCAGTTGCGCCCCGGTGACAAAGCGGTTGTCGGCCCTAGCACCGGCAACTTTGGCATCGGCACGGCCTATATCGGGTTGCTCAAAGGCTATCCGGCGATTGTCGTGATGCCCGACAACATGAGCCAAGAACGCTACGAGCGCATCCGTAATTATGAAGGCTCGCTGGATCTGACTCCCGGCACCGAATCTGATGTCATTCTGACGCTGGAGCGCACGCATAAAGTTTATGTGGCCCAGCCCGAAAAATATGTGGTTCTGGCCCAGTTTGAACTGCTGCCCAACTATCGCTTCCATCGCCACGTCACTGGAGAAGCGGTGATGCGGGCGGCGCAAGGCATTGGCAACAGTCAGGTGGCAGCCTTTGTCAGTGCGCCGGGCAGTGCAGGCACGTTGGCCGCTGGCGATGCGATTAAAGCGCGCTGGGCCGACAGCAAGATCGTGGCATTGGAGCCGCGCCAGTGCAGCACGCTCTTTAACGGTGGCCAGGGTCAACATCGCATTGAAGGCATTGGCGACAAGATGGTGACGCTGATCCACAATGTCTACAACACGGATCTACTCATGCTGATCAACGACGAAGAGACGGTGCGCGGCATGGAAGTGATCCAAGCTGGCGCCGATGTGCTCATTGATCGCCTGGGTGTTTCCGGGGCCGTAGCCCACCAACTCATTGGCAAGTTTGGGCCCAGTTGCATTTGCAACATTGTCGGCGCGATCAAGACGGCGAAATATCTCGGCCTGGGTCCCGATGACAATATCGTCACCATCGCTACCGATTCTTACGACCGCTATCCCTCAGTGAGCCAAGCGCTTTATGCCCGCAACGGTGGGCAACCCAACGCCGATCAGTTGGAACTGTGGGCAAAAAGTGTTTTCCTCGGCGCCAGCCTAGGTGAGGTGATCGATTTAAGCATAGCTGGCCAACATGAACGCCTGCAAAAAATGAAGCAAGACCTCTGGACGAACTTTGGTTATACGTCTGATTATATTCACCAAATGGCCAGCCAAGATTTCTGGAACGGTGAATATGCGAAGATCAAAGAAGTTGATCCGCTGATCGAGCAGATGCGCGGTGCGTTGCCAGCGTTGTAAAGAGAATAAACAGCAGGAATAAGCGCGGGAATGAATTCCGCGGCTGAGAGTAGCAAGTGCCCTCAGGCACTAATTTCTAGTCGCTGAGGCTACTTCCTATTGTCAGCCGCGGAATTTATTCCTGCTGCTCCTTGATTAACCCAATCCCCATTCCCCATTCTTCA
>JAPLGZ010000589.1 GCA_026389895.1 Chloroflexota bacterium
TTGCCAAGCCGCGCCATAATCAACACAATCGCCAAGAAGACCAGACCGATCACAAAGGTAAGCAGGCTGATCGCCTGTTCGGCGCTACCACTTGGCTCAAAGATCAGTAAGATGCCCGCCACAAAGGTGATAAAAAAACCGAGCCGAAAGGCGGCATGGCTGAGTTCAGGGCTCATACAACCAACTGGATCGATTCATCTTTACGCACGGGACAGGCCACGCTGCCACCTTCGCGGATCGCTTCCAAGCGTGGCACATGCACATCACATTGACCTTCGACAATATAAGGACAACGTGGGTGAAAGGTGCAACCAAGCGGCAGATGCAGCAGGCTGGGAATTTCAGCACCGCGCAATTCAATCTGGCGTTTGTGTTGCGCCAGCTCGGGATCAGCTTCGGGCACGGCGGCTAATAGGGCTTGGGTATAGGGATGACGAGCGTCTGTGATCAGGCGCGGTGTTGGCCCTTCTTCGACCATACGCCCCAGATACATTACCACAATGCGCCCCTGCCAGGCAAAATATTTCGCCAACGCGAGATCATGCGTGATGAAGAGAAACGTGACGTCAAATTCATTTTTAAGCCGTGAAAGCATATTGAGCAAACTGACGCGGATCGAAACATCGACCATCGAAACCGCTTCATCCGCTACAATAAACTTGGGCTCTACCGTCAATGCGCGCGCCACCGAAACACGTTGGCGCTGGCCGCCGCTCAACTGGTGCGGATATTTGTCCATAAAATCGTGGACCGGCGTCAGATCGACAATTTCCAAAAGTTCGCGCGCGCGCTTTTCGGCATGGGTGCGATCTTTGACCTTCTTATGGTGCAGCAACGGCGCGGTGATAATATCGCGGATCGTCTGTGTTGGATTTAGTGAAGCATACGGATCTTGATGGACAATTTGCACCGCCCTGCGATAGGTCTGCAACTCATCGCGGTTCATCTGGGCGATATCTTTGCCGTCAAAGAGCACTTGGCCGGCTGAAACGGGTAACAGGCCCGCCGCCATCCGACCGGTTGTACTTTTGCCACAACCACTCTCGCCCACCAGACAAACAATCTCGCCGGGTTCAACCGCCAACGAAATCGAATCGACGGCGGTGACGCGTTCTTTGCCGTGACCAAAAAATTTACTTACATTTTTAAGTTCGATAATCGGCACCACTAACGCACCTCCACGGTTGTTTGAGCCAGCGCGTCATGCTTGGCGGCGCCACGACGGATTGGGTGCAATTCTAACTCTTTTTCAACATCCTGCCAGTGCCAGCAAGCCGTAAAATGGCGCTCACCTACTTCTTCTAACTCGGGCTCTTGTTGTTTGCATTTGTCGGTGGCAAACGAGCAGCGCGGATGAAATTTACAACCGCTAGGCAAATTCACCAGGTCCGGCGGCGAACCAGGAATCGAGAACAGTTCCTCAAACCCACCCAGCACCGTGGGCACGGCGCGAATCAGACCCAGGGTATAGGGATGGCGTGGTTGATAGAAGAGATCGTAAGTCTTGCCAATTTCAACGATTCGGCCAGCATACATCGTCGCCACACGGTCGGCTAGTTCGGCTGCGATCGCCAGATCGTGTGAAATAAAGATCATCGTAAAATGTTGCTCTTCCTTCAGCCGGCGCAACAGCCCGATGATCGTGCGTTGGGTCAAAATATCCAGCGCCGTCGTTGGTTCATCCAAGATCAAAATCTGTGGTTCCAGCAACAAAGAAATCGCCAGCAGGGTGCGTTGGCGCATGCCACCGCTCAGTTCGTGTGGATAGGCGTTGATCACACGCGTCGGGTCAAGTTGGACAAATTTCAACAGATCCAGAAAACGCTCGCGCACGGCTGTTCGATCACTCCACCCATGCGCTTGGGCCGTGTCGAGCACTTGATCCCACACGCGCAATACAGGGTTGAAGGCATTGAGTGCCGATTGAAAGACCATGGCGCAATCGCGCCAGCGAAATTGGCGTAACTCGGATGTGCTGAGCTTGAGCACATCTACCTCGCGCTGGTCACGCCGATAGATGATCGTGCCCGGTTCCACCTTGGCAGTGCTTGCCAATAACCGCACAATCGACAGACCCAATGTTGTCTTACCCGAGCCACTTTCGCCGATCAGGGCCAGGCTTTCGCCCGCGTACAAATCCAGCGTCACGCCGCGCACCGCCTGCACATTCCCTTTGCGCGTGCCATAATTGACATACACATTTTGCAAACTCAAGGGCGGCTTCTGATTTTGAGTACTATCCTGTTGCCATTCCAGATTCGACTTGCTCATGAAAAATCCTTCTCAATAGGGAATAGGAATACGGGATATGGGATACGGGATTAGGTTGCGTACCCGCAGATTCTGCTATTAGCCGCCCGAACGCAAACGTGGATTAAAGACCATCTCTAAGGAGCGCGTCATAGTGATCACTGAAAGCTGCAGCAATGCGATCGCGACAATTGGTGACATAATGTACCAAACGCTATCTTTAAAGAATAGCGCCCCATGATTCCAGCCCCAAGAGATCATCACACCCCAGTTGCTACTGTCGAAAGGCACCAAGCCTAATAAGATCAGGCCGATTTGACCATAAATTGCGCCGGTAAAACCCAGCGCGAAGCTGATCACAATGTAGGTCATCATGTTGGGCAACATCTCCTTAAAGATGATGTGGCTAGTGCCCAAGTCTAATGCGCGAGCCGCTTCCACAAAATCACGCTCTTTGAGCGAAAAGGTTTGGGCGCGCACGGCGCGTAGTAGAGAAGGCCAACCCAACACACCAAGCAATAGCCCCAGAAAGGTGAAATTGTTGAGCGTGATAAAACTCGCGAGCACAGCAAGCAGAGGAATCGTTGGAATCGTCAGAAAGATATCCGTGATAGCGACGACGATACTATCCACCCAGCCGCCCAGAAAACCGGCCATCGCCCCAAAAGTCACGGCGATAAAGGTCGAAACAAGGGCCGCAATCAGCGAGGCATAGATCACATTTTTGCCGCCATTGACGATCTGGATCCAATTATCCTTACCGCCATCATCCGTCCCCAGCCAGTGGAGGGCAGAAGGTGGCTCGAAAATTTCACCCGTATTGCCCACGGCTTGGATCGGCCAAATATAAGGTCCTAGAAACGACAATAACAGAATAAGTAATACGCCCAGAAAGCCGATAAAGCCAACTTTGTTGTACGTTAACAGGCGGAGTGTCGTGCCAATCCATCCTACAATGTTTCGTATGGTATTCATAGAATTTCCTCTGTTAGCGATGAATGATGCGTGATAAGTGATGAGTGAACAAGGTCATTTGATCTCACTCATCACTCATCACGCATCATGCATTTAGCTCTGACTCCCCAACTTAATCCGCGGATCAATCCAACTATAGAGCAGATCGGCAAAGAAGTTCGCAAAAACGACGGAAAGTGTAATCACGAGAAAGATGCCCTGCATCAGTGTGTAATCGCGGCGCGCAATCGCCCCGCCGAGCGAAGCGCCAATCCCTTGATAGACAAAAATCGTCTCGATCAGGAAAGAACCACCGACCACAAAGCCAATGCTAATCGCCAACTGGGTGAACAAAGGCAAGGATGCGTTGCGCCCGACATAGGCCGTTGTGATGCGTGAATCTTTGAGGCCACGGGCGCGTGCAACCGTCACATAATCTTCGCCTAATGTGCTAATGGTGCTGCTTTTCATGCTCAGCATCCAGCGCCCAATCGTCGTAATAAAGTAAGTGCCAATTGGTAGCGCCCCATGGAAAAAGGCATCAGAGATAAAAGTCCAATTTAAACCAGGTACGACACCGGGTGAAAGTGAGCCGCGCATGGCGCCAATCGGTACAAGTTTCCACTGGATACCCAACCAGACAATTAGCATCAACCCAATCAGATAATCGGGAATCGAGCTAAAGATCGACGCAAAAACTGTTAACACATGATCGATCCAGCTATCACGCCGATAGGCCATCAACATGCCAAGCCCCATGCCAATCGTAAAGCTTAAGAGCAAGCCAATGCCCACGCTGAAGATTGTCCAGGGCAGAAATTTTAGAATAATTGACGATACGGTTGTGCCTTGTGAGAGCATGGAGTTGCCAAGATCGCCCCGAAAGGTCTTGCCCAAATATTCAAAATATTGCAGGTAGAGCGGTTGATTGATGTCAATTGCAAAGAGCGCTGCCACCTGATCGCGAGCATCTTTGGGCGATATGCCCTGTACTGTGACTAGCTGATTGACCATCTGCTCAATTGGGTTGCCAGGCAGCAGATGCACCAGAAAGAAGGTTAAAGTGGTGACGACAAAAACTGTGAAAAGCGTTTTGAGCACTTTGCGGGCGAGATAGGAGTTAAGGAAGCTACGTGCCCAACTCTGTTTTTTTGCTAAGGGAAATACTGAAATTGGCGAGGTGCTTAAGGTAGTTGCCACAGTGACCGGTGCTCCTTTATGCGCTAGCTTAAAACTAAGATCGGGCCAATCGTGTGTATGCAGCAGCCTCAGCGGTGGCGGCGTCTGGTGTAACGCATGCTGAGATGAGTTGGCTACTTAGCTGTCGTTTGTCTGAAAATTAGTGGCGGACAACAAACATTTGATCAGAACGGCTTTGTTTTTAAAACAACCCAAGTTCGTTCGTCAATAAGGATGCGGCTGCACCCAAAATAACGATGTCCGAGATCTCGGCTTTCAGGCTTACAATGTCGATCTTTGGTCTGTTCAAACGCCCGGTGAGTGAGCGTGTACAAACTTCGTATTCAATTACATCTAATAAGGGTTTGCCAAAGCGGGCGACTCTGCCGCAAAGCAAGATCGGGGGGGTGCCGAGGACGCCAACTAGATGGGCAATCACAACGCCCAGATAATGGCCTACATCAGCCATCAATTCAGTTAGTAGTGGATCACCTTGCTTAAATGCTTGCATGACGGTATCGATCGTAATCTCTTCTGGCATGGCAGTCAATTGATTCAAAGACGACTCTGGGTGTAGCTCGGCCATCGTTCGGGCGCGCTTGACAATCGCTCGATTGCTGGCAACGGTCTCTAGACAACCGTAATTGCCACAACTGCACCGTTCACCATTATCCACTACAACTACATGGCCAATCTCGCCAGTGGCGTACCCATGCAACAGTTGCCCATTGACCATGATGCCTGCCCCAATGCCGTGACCTACCCGAATAACGACAAGTTCACTGCTATTCTTATACTGCCCAAAAATAAATTCAGCCAGCAGGACAGCTTGATTGTCGTTTACAATGTGTACGGCGAGATCGTAATGCTTGGCAAGTTGTTCACTTAGAGGAAGATTATACCAGTCTAAATTGGCGGCCTGGCGGATGATGCCACTATTATAATCGATAATGCCCGGTGCGCCAATCCCAATGCCGAGTAAAGGACGCTTGACTGCCGGAAGTAGCGCGTCGATGAGTTGGTAAACCGCCGCCAACGCAACTTCACCCGTCTGGCCATCGACGACAATATCTTTTTGTTGAATGACTTCGCCCCGCAAATTCAGGATTGCGCCGCGAAAGACACTCCGCGATAAATCCAGTGCAATTAAGTGACGGGCATCTTTGGCGAGCCGGATTAAGGTTGGTGGCTTACCTCTTTCAGTAGATACGGAGCCGACTTCTTCCACTAAACCATCGGTGATGAGTTCGGCAATCGTGGCCGAGACAGTGGTGGCTGTCAGGTTGGTAATCCGCGCGAGTTCAGCTCGGCTGCTCATGCCCCGGTCGTAGACCGTTTTGAGCACAAGGCGATTGTTGTGGCGTTTGCTCTGCTCGCGCGTGGCCTTCTCTGTCGCAGCAATCATTATAGAGTTTTGCCATAAAGCTTGGGAAAGTTGAACTCATGGAATATTTATTAAGTTCACTGGATTTAATAATGGCATTAAATCATAGTCCACTAAATTTGTCAATAGGGAATATTGTGATTTTAGTAGCCTGTGAATTCTTTAGAGAAAAGTAAGTTAGTCCAGGATCAACTACATATTATGAGGGTCTGTTTGTGAGGCTGTAAAGCCATCGCCAAAAATTTTAACCGTTGGTTCTGCCTATCGACCGGTGTACTTTACAATGTAGTTAGTTTGAATTCTGTTAGAAAAGCGGCATTATGTGAACCTTGACGCGGCTTAATTCGTTTTGCTACATAGATCGTTTATAATTATTTTCACAAACTAGCTAAACTATGGCAAGATAAGCCGCTAGGCATGCCCACGTTGTGCTCATCTTTTTGAAGATACGCCATGTTAAGTCGTTGCGAATCAGATTGAACACTGGGCGATATGCCAGCCATAGGCCCTTTACTATTGTGATTGGATGTTTTCATGGAAACACTGTTTTCATTTTTGAGAGATATGATGCTGACCATCCGTCACGGTGGTTGGCCTGAATTAGGTATATGGAGCTATGTGTTGTTGGCCGTTCTGGTCGCCACCGAAGGGCCCATTACCACCCTGATTGGGGCCGCCGCCGCCGCTGCTGGCTATTTGGACATCTGGTATGTTCTGCTCGCGGCCGCAACGGGCAATGTGCTGGGCGATACCCTCTGGTATACGGTGGGCTACATCAGCAAAATTCAAACGATCTACCGCTATGGTAATTGGCTGGGATTACGCAACCATCATGTGGAGCGGATCGAATTAGAAATGCAGAGTCATGCGGCTAAGTTGATCATCCTCTCGAAAATCTCCTATGGCCTGATTGTGCCGACGCTCGTCGCTGCCGGTCTGGCCCGTGTTCCGTGGCGTAAGTGGTTTCCGGCTGTGTTAGCCGCCGAGATGATTTGGACCATCACCCTGGTTGCGATTGGTTTTCATGCGGCTGGCGCGATCTCTCGCGTGGGGCATAGCCTACAAATTATTGGCATTGCCGTCTTCGTCCTGGTAATGATCACAATCTTCTGGTATGTACGGCGGATCTTTCGCCGTAGTGCACATGAAGATGATCTGCCAGAGACCCTCGTGGTGGAAGAAAAGCCACAAGTCACGAACACTGAGCTAACAAACCCCGATTATCCACAGAATGGCGCCCATAAAGCGTCAACCATTAGTAAAAGAGTGCCTTCCACAACGCACGGTTCAACCAACGGTCAAACGCCTGAGCCCGATGTTCGCAAAGATAATTTCCGCAAAGATAATTTTCAAGTCTTTCCGGCAACGGCCAGCCATCCGCTTTCCGGTGAGTTGGAAAGAGTGTTAACCGTTCCCAGC
>JAPLGZ010000356.1 GCA_026389895.1 Chloroflexota bacterium
AGGAGCCAAACGCCGCGTTGTCCAAACTGCATTGGAAGCTGGCCCCATTGCCGGTAAAGTGGAACTCGGCGCGCCGGCTGGTGGTTGGGTTCGCCGGGGTTTGGGTGAGGGTGACATCCAGTGCACTGGATGTCACGGTCCAGACTACTTCCGCCGGTGTGACGTCGGCAAAGCCACGGTCGTCGATGGCCCGCACGTGGAAGGTGTGTGCGCCCTTGCTCAGGTCGGCATAACTCGTCGGGCTGACGCAGGGCAGATAGGCGCCGTCGTCCAGTTGACAGTCAAACGCAACGGCGTTGGCTGTCCCCGTGAAGCCGAAGGTGGCCAGATTGTCTGGGCTGGGATTGGCCGGTCCACTGTTGATGGCGGTGTCGGGCGCATCGGCGGCAGAGAGGTCGGTCCCGATGGCCTGGGTGATTTCAGTGACCCGACCAGCCAAGTCACTGGCGCGCACGGTGAGCATGAGCGTGCGACCTTCGGGGTCTTGGACATGGATGGCCGTCTGCCAGGCACCGTTGGCAAAGGCGGCATCGACAAACGCCCCGTCGTCGACGCGCACCTGCACGGTGGCTAGCCCGATCGTGTCGTTGGCTGTGCCGTTGAAGCGTAAAATCCCGCTCTCCGGTTGCCAGGTATCGGCCACCGTCAAGACGCTGGCGTCGATTGCCACGTTGGGCGGCGCACTATCGAGCGTAAAGGTCACGGGGAAGAGTGTGGTTTGGGTGGCGCCCGTCCAGTCCGTCGCCTGCGTCACCAAGGTGTGTGGTCCTTCGTTGGCCACTGGGATGGTCACCGTGCGTAGGATATTCGTGACAATCTCGTTCTGGGCGAAGGTCAGCGTCTGCACAACCGTGTTATCCAGGCTGATCGTCACCGCTTTGATCGCTACGGCTGCCTCGGCGGTGAGCGTTACGCTGATCGCGTTTGTCCCTGCCACAAAACTGTTGGCGGCGGGGGCGATGATATGCGATTGCAATGCGCCGCCGATGTTCGCTGCCTGCGTGGGGGTTGCGGCCGTGCTGGCACAGCGCCCCAGGCTGTCGCATGCACTCATGGTGGCTTGCGCGTTGGGGGTCGCGGTCCACAAGGTATAGGAGATGGCCAGCCCATTGCGGATGGTCAGGTCGGGGAAGAGGCTTTGCAGCCCAGGGATATCGGCAAAGGTACGAATTGGCTCCGCTTGGCCTTCACCCGGGCAAGTGAAAGTCGCCGCGTCCAAGTTGCGATCAACGGCCGCACAGAGGAAATGCACTTCATCGTGGCGCACCCCTGAATTATCGACAAAACTAGCGCCTGTCATCTCGGCTGTCATCACCAGGCGTGGGTCGGACGTGTCGATCATGCCGCGCCAGTTGTTGGGTGTGATCCGGCGGTTGCCGAGCATGTCCGTACTTCGGAAGTCGATCTGGTATTCGCCTTCCAGCCCGGCTGGCAGCTGATAGCGCCAACCGCTAGTTGCCACACCTGCGCCGCGCTGCGCCAGTGTGACCGCAACCCAGGTGCGGTTGAGCTGCGCCTCCGCCGCGTCGCCGATCAGACCCGCCGGCAGGGCTGCGATCTGTTCGGCTGGGGTGAAGGCAATTTCTACCTGGTCAATGCCAGCACTGCTGCCAGGGATTGTGCCGGTGTCCGTCACCAGGCCGCTGATCGTCACGGTGTTGCTGATCACCGTGCGCGTAGCATCCATTTGGCTCAGGCTGACAATGGGTGCGGTGGCGTCGAGCAGCAGCCGTCCCCGCACATCCGCTGTGCGATTGCCGACATTGTCGCGACTGATCACCGTGACGGTGTAGACGCCCGTTGGGTCGGCGACATCGTTCAGTGTATAAGCCAGCGACCAGTTGTTGCCGGTGACAGCGGCGGTCTGGCGGCTGTTGGGCAGGCTACCCACGACATTCGATTCGACGAACACTTCCACCCCATTGGCGGCCAGGCCGCTACCGGGCTGCCCCGCGCGGGCTGGATCGCTGACCGTGCCCGCTAAATTGACCGTCCACTGCCCATCGCCGGTGCGGGTGGGGACAATGGGCGTTGTGCCCAAGTTGTTCAGCGTGAGGTCGGGGGCTGTGGCGTCGGCGATGACGGTGATGGCTGGGCTTGGCGCGCCCACGGTGCCTGCCGCATCAGTTGCGCGCGCCTGGATCGTGTAAGGTCCTTCGGTCACGGCTAGTGGATAGCCCCAGGCTTCATCGCCGGTGGCGAGTTGCCAGCCGCTGTTGTTGACGTTGATTTCTACTTTGCCTACTCCAGTTGTGAGGTCGCTGGCGCTGCCACCAATGATCGTCACCGCTGGGTTGCCGCCTTGGATATAGCTGTTGTTTAGCGGCGCCGTGACGCTGGCGATTGGGGCGTCGGTGTCCACCGTCAGTGAGAGACCACCGCTCGCCGTGAGCCGCCCGCCGCGTACATCCTGTTGGCGGATATTGAGCTTCGCCCATTGGAAGCCCGCTTGGGTCGCATTGGCATGGGCGGCCACGCAGTAGGATTGCAGCGTGCGGTTGTAGATCGCTTGGATGGCGTCACCGCCCAGCGCAACGGGAAAGATTTGCAACTGATCCATTGTGCCCTTAAAGTCGCGATTGCCGGTGCGATCACCGCTGATGCGGCTGTCGTTCACAGCGTTGAGCGCGGTGGTGGCGAAAATATTGCTGGCCACCGGCGTCGGATTGCCGTCGACATAGAGCGCCACGGCACCGGTGTTCCGGTTACGCGTCGCGGCGACAAAATGCCACTGGTTGTCATCGACGCGGCCTGCGCTGACGATGCTTTCGGCTGTATTGATGAGCAGCCCTGGCCGGCCCTGGCTCAACCAGACGGCAAAGCCGCCCGCCCCGTTGGCCCCTTGGTCGAGCAGGAGCATGTCTGCCACTGCCGCGGGTGGCGCTTTGAGCCAGAAGGCAACGGTGAAGCTGTCTGGCACGCTGCGGTTGACGGTGAGGAAATCATCCACGCCATCGAACTGCACGGCATAGTCAGAGAGCGATGCGTTGGGTGCGCCGCCCAAACCAGCTGCGGGACAAGTCGGGGGCCCTCCAGGCGCGGAACAGGTCGCGTTGTTGGCCCCACCAGAGGCATCGGCGAAGCTCGTTGCGCCTGGCAACTCCTCGAAGCGCAGATCGACCAGGGCGGCAGATGGCGCAGCTGGGCAGGCCAGCGAACTGTCAATTGTGCTCGCGCCAGCCAGGGCTGTTTGACTGGCGGTCAAATTGGCGAGGCCACCCTGCATGGGCTGGAAGAGCAATTGATTGCTGTCGTCCAGACCGGCCACCAGCCATCCTTCGCTGGGCGGATGATAGGTGACCTTGGCCTGTTTGAAGTTGCCGACGATCACTTGGTTGGCACTCTCCGTCATGCTCCCGCCATTGGCATATTCGACGACGCGAACCGCGGTGCCAATCACCGAAGGCGCGCGCACATAGGCCACGGCCCAATGGCCGTTGGCCGGGTTGTAGGCGATGCTGGGCGGGCTGTTCAGCGTGGTGTTGCCGAAAATTCCGTCGACATCGCTCCAATTACCCAGGCTGGCGCCGGTGGCCGAGAAGTCGCCCGCCACAATCCAGGGGCGCCCCCAGGGCTGCACCACCACCTTGTAGCGGTCACCCACCCACGCCACATCCAGGCCGATGCGGGTGGGCGTGCCCGTTGCTGGATTTTGCGTGGCCACAAAGCGTACACTGCTGCCCAGCGGATTACCCACCCAATCAAAGGCCTGCACTGCCACGTAGACATCGCGCGCGGTCGAGGCTGGATTGCGGGGTTCGGCATAGGTTTCGTAGGCCACCAGGAAGCTGTCGCCATTGCTGGCCACAACCGGGCCGCGGCTGAGCGTTTTATAATCGGCGGTCAACCCAGCTGGACGTGACAGACCCATCGGTCGCTTGGGCAGACCGTCAGGGCCGACGAGTGAGCCGCCAATCACAAAGGCATCGCGCACCGGCACGGTGACATTGACCTGAATTGTATGGCCAGCGCCGGTGAAGGTCAGGGTTTCGTTGTTGCGGTCAATAAAGGGATCGGTGACGATCTGGGCCACAAGCTGTTGCTGCGCAGGGTCGTTCAACGGGCCATCGGATTCATAGACTTGGAGCCGGGTGTCGTCACAGATGGTGCGGGTGATCGGAAAGCCAAAGGCGTTCGGGCCACGCTGTTGGTTGGCGGTCATGTCGCCCGTGCCCCCACCTGTCGTCCACAGCCAGACATTTTCGTTCTTGGTGCTGTTGTCGGTTGAAAGCGTGATGAATGGTTCGATGCCAGGTGAGGCATCGGCCCCCGCGGTCACGACGCGCAGAGAATTGATGATGATCGTGTTGCAGCGGTCAATGTGATCCCATACGACGAGCGAATCGTTGCGGTTGTTGACGGCGCTGTCGGGCTGGGTAAAGCCGCGCAAGAAGAATTGGCCGCCAGCGATCGCGCTGGTCTCGGCCACCTGCGCCGTACCCGCCGGTAGCCCATAGGTGCGGATGTCGCCAATGTCAAATTCGCCTGCCGATGGTCCGGCCAATCCAGACAAGAAATAGCTGTCCTGGCGATCCACACGGCTGGGGTTGAGGCTGTGGAAACGTGCCTTGAAGGGGGCCACAAAGCCACTTAGGGGTGCCTGGGCGACCACTGGGTCGAAAACCCAGCCGCTGGCTGCGGTATTCGGCAAACGCACCTGCGCCGTGCTGTTGAGCGCGAGCGGTCCAGCACTGGCGTCACCCGCCACAGTGAGGTTGGTCTGTTGCACCATTGTCTGGGTGCTGGTGAAGGTGGCTGGGTTGAAGGCCAGGGCATAGGGGCCTGGCACAACGCTGAATTGTGCGGGCGTTGTCACCTGGAGTACGCCAGGCGCCACGGCCACATTCGCCACCACTGTCGTCGTATAGATCACCGGCTGACCAGGACTCACAAAGCCATCCGCGTCGTCGCTTGCGGCATAGACAGCCAGTGGCGGCGCGTTAGGTACGTTGGGGTGGTAGGGCCGATTCTGGTTGTCGAGGCGGTTGGCCGGGTTGGCATCCAGCGCCAGTTGTCGTTCGGCCTGGTCGCTGACGCCATCGGCATCGCTATCCGCCTGGTTGGGGTTGGACGAGACATGCTGCGCAATGTTACTGGCGCCGTTGATCGTCACGTCCCAGCCGCCCTCAAAGGTCGACGTGGCGACACCGTTGGCGTCATACACTTGATGCCAGACTTCCTGGCCGTCGCTCAGGCCATCGTTGTCGGTGTCGGCCACGCCGGCGTTGCTGCCGATCTCCATCTCCTGTTTATCGGTCAGGCCATCGCCGTCGCTATCGCGCAGGATCGGCGAAAGGGCAATGCCAGCCTGGCGGCGTTCCAATTCAAAACTGTCGCTTAGGCCGTCCCCATCCGTATCGGGCAGGGCATCGTTGGGGTCGATGCCGTAGCGGACGTTGGCAAGCAGGCCATCGCCGTCGGCATCGGCCAGCGTCTCAAAGCGCTTGTCCCAGGCCAGCGCCAGCCCGCCGCCGCGATCGGTCAAGCTCATAAAGCCGTCGAGCGTGGCGGGGAAGACATCAAACTTGAGATCATGAATTGGCGTTGAATTGCTGCCCACCAGTCCATCCTTACGCACGTAGCAGACAGCGCGCCAAGCCTATGAACAGGTGCTACCGCTAACGATCGCGTTGCACTACCGCTGGGGCGAAGGGGTGGCGCGCTACGAACTGGCGCTGGTTGTGCGCGATCTGGGTGAATATTCGTTGGCGATTGCGCTTTGCGAGCAGGCGCTGCCGATCTTTGCTGAGATCAATGAGCGCCTGAAACAGGTCTATGTGTTGACCGATCTGATTGAACTTTACAGCTGTCTGGGGCAATTTGCGCGCGCCGCCGACTATCAAGCCCAACAATTGACCCTGCTTCAGCACTTCAAGGCACCCGATGCGGAGCGGGTAATGCTGGTTGCCTGCACCATCCTGGCGCACTACCAGGGCAATCATGCGCAAGCATTCGCCCATGCTCAGCAGCTCTGGCAGCTGGTACAACTTACCCATAGTCGCGTCTATCAGGCCGAAGCGTTGACCTTGCTCGGGCAGGCTCAGGTTGGTTTGCAGCAACAGGCTGCCGCGGCTGAAAGCTATACCCAGGCGCTAACCCTATACCAGACGCTTGGCGCGCTTGCCCAAGCGGCAGAAGCGCAGGCCGGCCTGGCTGGCATCGCCCTAGCCCAGGGTGACCACACCCAGGCTCAGCAACGGATCGAAGCGGTGTTAACCACGCTGGAACAAGTGCCCAACGCTGGGCTGTATGAGCCATTTCTGGTCTATCTTACCTGTTATCGCGTCCTGACGGCCACCCATGATGCGCGGGCGCGCACAGTTTTGCAGAGAGCCTATGCGCTGCTGCAAAGCTATGCTGCGCATATTGACGAGGAGGATTTGCGCCATCTGTTTTTGCACAATAGCGCTGTTCATCGTCAACTCGTTGTGACCTATGAAGAGGCGCTCAAGGCTGACCAGGGCTTGCCGATCTTTCATACCGCCTTTGTCGGTCGCCAAGCTGAAGTGGCCGAGATCATTGCCAAGCTGCACCAACCGGAGGTGCGCCTGCTGACCTTGGTTGGGCCAGGCGGTATGGGTAAGACCCGGCTGGCGGTAGAAGCCGCAAAGCACATCGCGACCGATCACATGCCCGACGGTCGCTTTTTTGTCTCACTGGCCGGGCTGAGTGATCCCGCCGGACTGGTCTCGGCGATCAGCGCCAGTCTGGGTTTGGATGCGAATGGTAGCGATCTGCAGCATACCTTATTGCGGATTCTCGCTGATCGGCGCCTGCTGTTGATTCTAGACAATGTGGAACAGTTGCTGCCGGCTGGACTCTCTACTTTGCCAGAAGAAGAGCAGCAGGCGGCGGTGACGCTAGTCATGGAGCTGTTACAGCGTGCGCCGGGTATCAAGATCTTGGCTACCTCGCGCCAACGGCTTGGCCTGAGCAGCGAACATCTCTATGGGGTGCAAGGCCTGGAGTTTGCCGGAAGGCCAAACGACCGTTCGGCATCTGACTCTGCCGCCGTGCGGCTCTTTATCCAAAGTGCGCAGCGGACGCAGCCCCACTATCAGGTCAGCAGCACCGAGTTAGCCACGCTATTGGGGATCTGTCAACTGGTGCAGGGCATGCCGCTGGCGCTGGAAATGGCCGCCGCCTGGGTTGATCAATTGGCGCTAATCGAGATCGCCGCCGAGATCAACAAGAGCATCGATTTTCTGGCGACTGAGTGGCGTGATATGCCTGAACGTCAGCGTAGCATACGCACCGTCTTTGCCTGGTCTTGGCAACTGCTGAACCCGGCAGAACGCCATATCGTGCGCCGGATTGCGCTCTTTCGCGGTGGTTTTACCCGGCATGCCGCGCAGGCAGTGGCTGGCGCGACCCTGCCGAGCTTAACCAGGCTGATTCACAAATCACTTTTACAGTGGCAGGGGAATCCGGCGGGCGGCGGACGCTATATCATGCACGAGTTGCTGCGTCAATTTGCAGCCGAGGAATTGAACACTGGGGAATTGAACACTGGGGAATTAAACGCTGGCGCATATGCTACAGCCGAGGCGCAGCATGGCCGCTATTATCTGGCTTTTGTGGCAGAGCGAGGGTTGCGCCTGGGGCGCGGCGAGCCAAAGGAAGCCAGTGTGGAAATTCAAACTGAGTTTGACAATGTGCGCCAGGCGTGGCAGTGGGCTGGCCGCGTCGGGGAGATAACCACATTGGAGCCAGCCATCTATGGCTGGTGGCAATTCTGCCTTTTTCGTGGGTTGGAGGCCGTCAGTCGATCAACTTTCGCACAGGCCATTGCGGGTGTTCGCCAGCGGTTGTCTCACCTGTGCGATGATCAAGCGGCGCGCCAGCCGGGGGAACGGGTCCTGGGCAAATTGTTGGCGCTCTATGCCAACATGCTCTTTGCGCAGGGCAAGGATGAAGAGATGGCGGCGCAGGCGCGTGAGGCGATTGCGTTGGGCGTGGCCAGTGGTGGTGTCGAGGGGGAGACCTTTGGCTCGTTTGTGCTGGGCCGCGCCTTGCAGGAGCTAGACCAGGTGCGCGCGGCCGGCGCACTGTGGCAGAAGACCATTCAACTGGCCCGTACCTATCAAACCGACCACCCCGATCGCGAGCTTTTGCGCGAAGCCGAATTGCTGGCGCTCCACTGGCTGCGTGGCTATGCCCTCCATTTTGACGATTTTGCCGGTGGTCGCGCCTATCTCGTGGAGGCTTTGCAATTGTGTCAAGCCCTGGGTAAACAGCAGGGTGAACTCATGTGTAACGTCGGCCTGGCGTGGACCAACTTCAGGATGGGCGATTATCCGGCCGCTGAGCAAGGTTTTCGCGAATCGCTCCACCTGGCGGGTGTGCTGGGCTATACATTTGCCGAAATGACGGCCCAACAGGGCTTGGGGGAAGTGGCACGTTTGCGCGGCGACTACGGTACGGCGTTAGCCTTGTTGCATCAAGCCGCGCGCGGGGCTGCCGACATCGGCTATCATTATGAAGAGATTATGACATTGAGCCTGCTGATTCGTCTGTACAGCTATCTGGGCGACGAAGCCAGTGGGAAACTTTTGGTTCAACAATTGAACCAGTTGCTGAGTGCGGCGCGCTTACCCAAAGAATGCCACTCGCAAGGTCTATTGGCCTTTGCCCTCCATGCGCTGCTGATGGACGATCCCCCGCGCGCCCTTGCCTATGCCCAACAAGCCTGGCAGATCGCCCAGACCGGAGATCCTTTGGATCTCCGCGCCGATGCGGCTGTGGTCTTAGGCCATACACAAGCCGCGATGCAGCAATGGCCAGAGGCGACGGCGAGCTATCAGCAGGCCATTGCCTGCTATGCACAGCTGGGCAATCGATCGCTGGCTGTGGGGGGCACAGGCTGGTCTAGCCGCTGTGAGCTTGGCCCAGGCAGAATTCAGGCTGGCGCTACAGCAGGTCGAAGAGATCTTGCCTTTGTTGGTAAAGCAGCCAGGCGTAGGCAAGGATCAGCCGTTTTGGGTCTACCTTACTTGTTATCGCGTATTGGCGACCCAACTGGATCCGCGCGCGTCCCAGCTTGTCGATGTCGCGCACACGCTCTTGCAGGCGTATGCCGCCCGCATCCACGACGAGTCCTTACACCGCGCGTTTCTGGAGAAGGTGGCGGTGCATCGCCAATTACAACAGATTTATAAAAACCTTCGATTTTTGTTTCAAGCTCAGACAATGGAAAAGGTGGAGAAACGGCTGAATGAAGATGTGACGTAGCTTGAGTTAGGTGCTGTTCTGCCCTAATGAAGCTGGATGAAAGATAAAAAGATCATCCAGCTTCGTAGAAAGGGCTTCAAATGGACGAAACCGTGGATTCCGATGGATACATAGGAGACGATTGTTTAGCCGTGTGAGCACCATCTTGAGCAAGGGGTAACGACAGACGGCGCAGTCTCAGTGAATTGGAAACCACAAAGATCGAACTGAAGGCCATTGCGCCCGCCGCCAACATCGGCGTCAGAAAACCAAACGCCGCAGCCGGAATCAGGATGATATTGTAGAAGAAGGCCCAGAATAAGTTTTGCTTAATCGTGCGCATCGTCCGGCGTGAGAGCGCAATTGTGTGCGGCACGCCGCGCAGATCGCCGCTCATCAGCGTCACTGGCGCGGCGGCCATGGCGACATCCGTCCCGGTGCCAATCGCAATGCCGACATCGGCTTGGGCCAGGGCGGGCGCATCGTTGACGCCGTCGCCCACCATCGCGACCACTTTGCCTTCGGCTTGTAATTGTTTGATCACGGCCGCTTTGTCGCCCGGCAGCACTTCGGCGATCACCCGATCCACACCGGCTGCCTTGCCAATCGCCTCGGCTGTCTTTTGATTGTCGCCGGTAAGCATAATCACTTCCAGCCCTAATCGGTGCAGTTCGGCAATTGCTTCGATCGAGCCATCTTTGATCGCATCGGCTACGCCGATCACACCAGCTACTTCGCCGTTGACCGTGGTGATCATGGCGGTTTTTGCCTCGGCCTGCAAACGCAGCACATCATTTTCCAGCCCGTGCAGCGCCACGCCAAACTGCTTCATCATGCGCAAATTGCCCACCAACACTTCACGGCCATCGACGTTGGCGTTGATGCCTTGGCCTTCGATGGCTTTAAAAGCCGCGAGTTGCCCAAAGGTCAGACCGCGTTCGGTGGCGGCGGCAATGATCGCCTCAGCCAGCGGATGTTCACTGCCTTTTTCCGCCGATGCGGCCAGTTGTAGCAGATCTGTCTCCGCCAAGCCACTGCCGTTCAACACAAGATCGGTGACCGTCGGGCGGCCTTTGGTGATCGTACCCGTTTTGTCGAGTACGACGGTGTTAATTTTGCCGGCGCGTTCCAACGCTTCCGAGGTGCGGAAGAGCAGACCCCGTTCCGCACCCTTGCCGGTGCCAACCATAATCGCCGTCGGCGTCGCCAAGCCGAGCGCACACGGACAGGCGATGACGAGCACAGCGACCATATTGATCAAGGCGGTCGTAAAGCCGGCGCCACCGACGAAATACCAACCTAAAAAGGTCAAGAGCGCGATGGCGATCACCGCTGGCACAAAGATGGCAGAGACCTGATCGGCCAGCTTTTGAATGGGGGCCTTGCTGCCTTGGGCCTCTTCCACCAGTTTGATGATCTGCGCCAGCGCGGTCTCTTTGCCGACTTTGGTTGCCTCAAACTTCAACATGCCTTGCTTGTTGATCGTCGCACCGATTACCGCGGCGCCGGGCGTCTTCACCACGGGCATCGATTCGCCGGTCAGCATCGATTCATCAATGGTCGATTTGCCTTCGACGACCACGCCGTCTACCGGAATTTTTTCGCCGGGCCGCACGATCACCAGATCGCCGGCGCGCACATCATCCACGGGGATATCCAACTCCGCACCATCTCGCACAATACGGGCCGTCTTGGCGCGCAGCCCCATTAATTTCTTGATCGCCTCCGAGGTCTGGCCTTTGGCACGCGCCTCCAAAAATTTACCCAGGATGATCAGCACAATAATCACCGCCGCGGTCTCAAAATAGACGTGATCGCCAAGCGCCTTGCTGCCCAACGTCAACGCGATCAATACGGCGATACTGTAGACATAGGCAACCGTCGTGCCCATCGCAATCAAGACATCCATGTTCGCGGCGCCGTTGCGTAGCGCCTTGTATGCGCCCACGTAATATTGGCGACCGACGTAAAGCTGCACCGGCGTAGCAAGCGCCAACAGCAGCCAGTTGAACCAAGGCGCGGCCATCGTGGATGGCATGCCCGGCATCAACATCAACATGCCTGGCATACCACCGAAGAAGGCCGTCAATAGGCCAAGATCACGAGTCATCGCCAGCACAAAGAGCGGCACGGTAAAGATCAAACCAATGCTGAGCAGATGTTTCTGATGCGTAATTTCTTGCTCGCGCGCCACGCGTTCGGCATCCTCGCCGTTGCCGGCTACCATCACCGCCTCAAACCCCGCGGCACGGATCGCTTGGCGGAGGTCATTTTGGCTGACAACCGTAGGGATATATTTAATCGTGGCCTTTTCGGTCGCATAATTTACGTGCGCCTCGACTACGCCATCTAGTTTATTCAGCGATTTTTCCAAACGCTGGGCATCATTGTCATCGCTCAGCCGTTTGATCGGCAGGACGGCTTCGCCCAGCGCCACATCATAGCCAGATTTTTGAATGCGCGCGATGATCTCCTGTTGCGTCACTTGCGTGGGATCAAATTCTAGCGATGCTCGTTCAGACGCCAGATTGACGCCCGCATTTTGGACGGTTGGCAGCTTTTTGAGCCCGCGCTCAATGGCCGCGGCGCAATTGGCGCATGTCATGCCAGTAACGGGTAGGGTAAGTTGTTTCGTTGCCATACAATTTCTTTGAGCATGCTATGGAGATGCTCGGTCCGTTATTGCAATCTTTTGTAGGTCATCCCTTGTAGGATGACCTACGTTCTACTTACGCTGGCTCTGCCGGATAGCCGATCTCGGCCATCAATGCTTCGATCTGCGCCGTGGTTGCTGGCGCTTCGAAGGTGACGGTGACAACTTTGCTATCTTCTTTGGCCTGGACACTCTTGACGCCAGCCAATTCGCCCACTTCGTCTTGGATCGTGTGGACACAATGGCCGCACGAAATGTTTGGGGCTTTGACGGTTAAGGTAGTCATAGAAACTTCTCCTTGTGATGCTGAATAGTATGAATTAGAGCTTGGTTGACTTTTCAAAGACGCTGGAAATTTCGCCGAGCAAACGTTCGCGCTCATTGGCGTCATCCCCGCGGATGGCTGTGATCACACAACTGTGTAGGTGGTCATCGAGAATCTGCAGATTCACCTTATTCAGAGCCGCTTGAATGGCTTGCACTTGGCTGATAACGTCAATGCAATAGGCATCATCAGCCACCATCTTCTCGACACCTTTGATATGGCCGGCAATACTCTTGAGGCGCAGCAGTAATTCGGATTTTTTTGACGTATCCATCGTTTTTATCCTTCTTTGTCCCCTCCCCCCTGGGGGGGGTATGCGAGGATTATACGCCTACTTGTTGGTTCTGTCAAGCCCCAATGTATACGGGGTGCATGTCAAAATTAGGGGAATTGTTCGCGGGAATAAATTCCGCGGCTGACAACAGCAAGTCGCCTCAGCGACTAAGAGCCTTGGATTCAGTCGCTGAGGCGACTTGCTACGCTCAGGGGCCAAATTCCATTTACGCTGAAATTTTGGATACACTCTTTTGTACACATTGAAAGACGTAAAATTTTGCTGGCCTGTGCCTGA
>JAPLGZ010000535.1 GCA_026389895.1 Chloroflexota bacterium
TTAGCCACCAACTGATTGTCAAGCATCACCAGATAGGTGGCCCCATCAACAGAAACTTGCAAGGTGTGGGGCTGATCACCGGGCGCAGCGACGGGGCTATAGCCCTGGCCGACAAAAACACCTTTAGCATCAAAATATCCCCAAACCAAACCATCATCTTCAAAGTAACGCACCAGGTGACTATTGCTTTTTTTCGTGGGATCCGGCCAATTAAAAACGACACCACCGCAACTGCCTTGCCGATGGCGGAAACAGGTGCGCAACGTAAATTTCGAGAACTGTCCAACAGAGAGCATGTTGTGGTCATAACCGTCAGGTTGCTGTTGCACCAAGGCCCCAGCCTCAAAACGCCATTTCCCGCTTGATGCGATCCAGCGTGTTTGGTCGGCTTTGTCTGGAAATTTTTCGCTAAAAAAGCCATCCAACGCCGTTGTCGCCGCTGATATGACCGTTGTTTCCGTCATGTCGGCGGTTACTTTCCCGAAATTGGATCGAGCGGCCCCGCCATTGGGCGGTGCAGGAATGGCAGGAGAGAGCGCGGATGAAATTTCTGGGGTATTAGTAATCGTGGTTGCCCCGGCTGTACTGTCACTCTCGGCAAACGACGGCACCACCGGGATGACATAGACATTGTCAAAGGCGACACTGGAAAACCAGGTGGTCAACGCGACCCCACCGCCCACATACTGAAGGGGGATATCAGGTTGCATGACTTTGCCATTGACCAATATATCATAGGTCTGCTTGTGGACAAGCACCGCCAGTTCTACCCCCTTGGTAATATCCGGTGGCTTGAGCGAGCCCTGCTCCACAAACTTAAGTTTTTGGTCAAAATAACCATACGAAAGATATTTTCGCCCTTCATTGTCACCAAACCGGACAAGCTGGCTTTGTTGAACCGTATCAGGATGTTGCAAATTGAACAGTAAACCCGCGCCATCTGGTCCTTGCAGAATATCGATATGGGCGCCGAATTGATAGGGGTTGGCCTGCTGCAAGTGAAGCGGAATCACAGCCAGCAGATCAGCGCCTTTCGTGTTGGTTTGGATCAACTTGTGATCACGAAGATGCCAAGCGCCCCCAAATTGCCGATAATCCAAGCGGGTCAGCTGCTGAAAATCCTCCACATAGGGCAAGGCCATCGGCGTTAACGTGTCGCCATATAAGACCAGAAACAAAAGCAGGTTGATCCCAATCCAGATCACAAAGGCCAGGAGCAACGACTTACCAATAAACGCCAGGGACAAGGTTTCATCTTTCATATAGGAATACCATCAAGTTAAATTGACCAGACTAGCGCGCCCCAGGTCTGTGCCCCACCAGCTCCCAACCGATGAGAGCCAGGAAGAGAATACCCATGAGCAAGATCTGAAGATTGACCACCTGATCAAGGGTGGCATGAAAAAACAACAGAATTGTCACCTGTAAAATGCCGCCGACCAACGCAATGACCGTTCCGGTGCGATTGCCAAGCGCCAAGCGGTAGCTGATCAACACATTGGCCAGCGAGAACAGGGCGGTGGCCAGGGCATAACGCCAGAGCAACGGGCCGATCATTAAATAGGCCGAACCGAACAAAATCTGCACAATCAAAGTGGGCACGAACGCGGTTAGCAACACGATCAAAACCGAAACAGCCAACACCATGCCCAAGCCAGTCCACAACAACTGCCGATGGGGCTCTTGACGTTGGTGCTTTTGGGCGACGAGTGGAAACATCGTGATCACCACCGACCAGGTGGCAAAGAAGACAATGCGCCCGATCAACGCCAAGGCCGCATATTGCCCCGCTGTGACGCTGTCAAAAAAATGTTTGACGATCAGCACATCACTGTTATTGATCAGGATCAAGCTGGTCTCGGCCATGAGCACGGGAAAGGCAAAGGCCAGGAGGGCTTGTTGTTCGGTCTGCGAAAAGTGATGTTCCTGGGCCAAAGTACGGGGCAGGGCTTGGGTGGCGCGCAAATTGCGCAAGGCATAATGGGAGACAAACCAGGTGGCGACCAGGGATAAAGTTAAACCAAACACCGCGCCATACGCCGCCCAACCCAAGCCGACGAGCAACAAACCAACAAGCAAGCGCACCCACATTTCGGCCTGATAGCTGGCCGCCAGGCTACCAAAGCGCATCTGGCCTTGCAAGATGCCCCGATCAATGCCTTGGACAAAGTAGACCGGCAAGCCAAAGGCGAAGATGACAAAAATCCAGGGAGATGTGGTATGGAAAAAAGTCTGCCAAAAAGATGCCCCACCACCAACAATCAGAAAGCAGAGCGCGCCAATCACCCAAGAGCGGCGATTTAACCAACGGCGCAAGGCGAAAAGGCGAACGGGATCGTTGTCTGCGCTATAGATGGCCGAAAATTTCGCGGCGGTCTGCTGAAAGCCAGCGGTAATGAAGGTGAGAAAGAGAAAAAGGGTGATGATAATGCTGACATCGGCAAACAGCGCCGGGCCCAACCAACGCCCCAGCAATAGATTGAACAGATAATTGCCACCATTGACCATAGTTGTGCTGACAAAAAAGAGCGCACTGCTGGTCAATAGACTGTTGGCTGGCATACGGCCAGAAAACCATCGCACAGGCTTGATCGTAACCCCATCATGCAGATTATCAGTTTGCTGCGTCTCAAGCATGGTTATACTCTCCCTAAGGGAATTTATCGCGCCGTAGTCCAAAGTTCAAGCATACGGCGCAAATCAGGCAAACTAACAGGTTTACTAATGTAATCGTCCATACCGGCATCCAAGCACTTTTCCCGATCACCTTTCATTGCATTGGCCGTCATGCCAATGATGGGAATATGGCGTTCGCTGCCCGCTTCAAGAGTGCGAATCGTTTGGGTCGCCTTAATCCCATCCATAATAGGCATTTGCCAGTCCATTAAGACTAACTTGTACAGATAGATAATTAAAGAGTAGTGATTGTTGGAAAGGCGTCGTGATTGTGCGGTTGAACCCAGCTTCAATCGCAAGTCGACTGAATATTTGATTTTTCTCTGTAGTCAGAAGAATTAGTTTAAGTTTGTCGCACCCAGGCTCCATACGAACAGACCACGCAAATTTCAATACCTCGATCTTTGCCGAAGCTTCATCAACGATCACTAGCCCATAAGAATTACCCGTTTTGGCAGCTCGATTCAATGGATGGAGGACGGTTGTGCTGGTGATTTCAGGCGTGGAGATTGTTTCGGCTGCTATCTGCCAGGTTGCTAAACAACTTTCTAGCCTATGGATATGGTCCTGATCCTGGCGAACCATAAGCGTACGGGGATTATGCCATTGCTCATCGATCTCGCTTTCAGGTTCACTTTCATGGCGCATCAGGCGTAACGTTGTCGTAAAAATAGTACCTTTACCGACTTCGCTATTCACAACAATCACACCCTGCATTAACTCCGCTAGACAAGTTTATAGGTCACTTCATCAGTATAAGATTCCAACCTGATAAATGCCTCGATATCAATGCCGGCCTCTTCTTTGATGGATTCCCAGATCTCTTCGCTCCATGTGGTACAGACCAGTTCCTCAATGGCTCGATTCACTAAACCATACATCGCGCGCTTCCCCTACCTTAGTGCACTTTGGCTAATTGTCGCTGGACCACATCCAATAGTTCCCAAGAACTGATCGGTTTCGTCAAAAAGTCGGTGGCCCCGGCGCTTTGCGCGCGGGCGCGATCTTCATCCAGAGCGCTGGCGGTTAACATGAGGATCGGCAGCGTGACCAGCCCCATTTCTTTCCGTAATTTTTCTAAAAGGGTGATGCCATCCATTTCGGGCATGGCAATATCCACAATCGCTAAATCAAAATCGCGTTGGCTTAACTGTGAGATCGCTTCTTTGCCACTCACAACCGTCACCACTTCATAACCACCTTTGCGCAGTTGTGTGCTAAGAATGCGTAGCGTCACAATATAATCGTCGACAATTAGGATAGAGGCCATAGTTTTACTTCCTCAATGTATAGCTTGCTGCGAACGCAATGGCTGGCATCGCGTAGCATTTGGTCATATTGCATTGCCTTTATTGCAGAGCCTACATTGTCAGGCACGCAGAAAGCCGACATGACGGTTAGAAGGAGCTGACGGCTTCTTCTACTGTGTTTTTCATTTCAAAAACACGATCAAATTTTGTCAATGAAAGGATGCGTTTGACTGGATCAGCCTGTGGCCAGACCATACGTACATCACCGCCCAGTTGCCGACATTGTTTCAGTGCACTGACCAAGGCCGCCATACCAGCGCTATCCATAAAAGGCGTTTGGCTCAGATCGAGCACGATATATTTGACGCCATCTGCAATTAAACTGAGGACTTTTTCGCGGAATTTGGGGGCGCTAAAGGCATCCAGACGACCTTCCGGCGCAACGGTAACGATGCGAACAACATTTTCGTGAATTGCAATATTCATTTGATTGGTCATCTTGTTGACCTCCTATACCATTATGAGTTGACGATTACGGGTAAATTCTTGCTCAGCTTCCAAACGCTGCCACCATCAATCTGTTTATATTCAACTTCATCCATCAATTGAGTCACTAAAAATAGGCCATACCCATGTTCCTGTAGCTCGCCTAATTGGGGCTGCGGCACCAAAGACGGATTAAAGGAAGCGCCAGTGTCTTGTAACATAATCGTCACCTTCAACGGCTGATGCGAAAGGACCGCTGACATATGGATCCGACCCCGCGAGTTGGCATAGGCGTGGGTGGCAATATTCACGCTGACTTCTTGAATCGCTAGCTCCAGGTTATAAAGTGTGATCTCCGGATCTGCCAGCTGCTCTAAATTCGCTAAAAAAGCACAGGCACAGGCGCCCAGGATGTTGACATATTGCACCTCTGCCGGAATATCAAGCGTAATCTTGGCCGAGGTGGATGGATCAGCAGGTAAGGCTACAACTGGGTTGCTTTGTGAATTTGGATCAACTTCGTCTAGCATAGGGGGTAGATCCCGACTAGCTTGATGATTCATTGAACTGCATCCTTCTCAGAATTAGCAAAGTTTGATCGTCAGATTGAGGATGGCCTCCAGAAAAATCCTGGATCGCCGCAAACATATTTTTCATCAACTCCGTAGCGGGCAGTGTTGCGAATTGATCGACCAGTTGCAACAGGCGTTCATAGCCAAACATCTCTTCATCCTTGCGTTCCGCTTCATTAAAGCCATCACTCGTAATGACAAGTAGATCCCCTGGCTGAAACGCCAGCACTTGTCGTTCGGCCAAGTTGATCGGCAAAACACCCAAGGGTGGGGCATCGGCGGGCAAAAGAACCGCCGGTCCGGCAACCGATCGATAGATCACCGGCGCATGCCCATCATTGGCGTAGTAAAGGAGATGTCTGGCGTAATCATATTGGCCGATAAAGACGGTGGCAAACATATTGACTTCCGAGAAATCGTCATACAAACTCTCGTTCGTAATGCGGAGCAGCTCTTCTGGCGCGGCTGTTGTCATTTCAACAGCTTTCCCCCGGAGCACAGTGCGCAACATCGTCATCAACAGCGCCGCCGGCATGCCTTTCCCCGAAACATCACTGAGGGTAAAGGTCAACAAATCTCCTTGACTGACGATAAAGTCATAAGAATCACCCCCCACCTGGAAAGCAGGACACGATTGAGCCGCCAGTTCGATCCCCAGCAACTGGGGCGTATGTTGCGGCAAGAGGCGCATCTGCACTTGCTTGGCCAGCTCCATCTCTGTTTGGATGCGGGTCTGATCCAAGATTTCGCGATGTAGGATCGCGTTCTCTAAATTCGCCCCGGCCGGCTCTGCAATCGTACTGAAAAGTTTGAGATCAGGCGCATGAAAATCGCCCCCAATTTTGTTGGCCACGCCGAGGATCAACCAGATGCCAGGCCGTACCACGAGCTTTTTAACCAGCAAATTGCGGATCGGCAATCCAAGTTTCGTCAGAAAGGGGTCATGCTGGTGGAGCAGCCATTGTTTCTTCTCGGGTGTCCGCTCCATTTCGTTGAGCAGCACCGGCCACAGCTCTTTCCACCAGGCCCGAAGCGGGTACATGACTGGCAACGGTGCTTCGCGATCCGTTTGTAATACCATAAAGGCGTCTTCAGTTTTTAGCAGCTGCGAAGCAATCCGTGCCAGATCTGTCAGATTTTGTTGAATGTCGTTATCGACCCGCGTCGTTTGCGCCAATTGATGCAGGGCCATCAGCTGATCTTGCTGGTCGATCAGATCGGCGGTCATCTTTTCCAGATCATATTCCATCCGGACGATCTCACTCAACCAGCGCGCATCACTGGCGAGGCGAGCCAGCAGCGCCGACGTCATCTCACCACACAAATGTAGATGACCGATACACTCACCGTTTAACTGAATGGCCACTGAGGCAGCCGAGCAAACAGCCATATGCCGAGATGGCCACTGGCCAATGATTGCTCCGGCGTGATCGGTCAGGTAGAGAGCTTGTGCGCCAGCATCGATCCAGGCGGCGGCCAGTTCGCTTAGGACAGTATCATGGAGATCAACCACCGCGGTGAGTAATGAGTAGTCCACTGGATAAGCGTCTATTGGAAGGCCTGAACGGCTTCGCGTTCAGTCGAATAAATTTGGAACATGCGATCTAAACGCGTCAATTCAAAAATAATGCGCACGGGCTGTTGCAGTTCACACAGCACAAGGTCGCCATTTTGCTCACGCTGATGTTTCACTCCTTTGACCAGGACCGATAGCCCGGTTGAGTCGATAAAATGCACTTTACTTAAATTGACAACCGTCTGGTTGCTCGCATTTCTCACTTCAGATAACTTTTGATCAACTTGCTTACCCTGATGGGCGTCCAATCGCCCCTGAAATTCAACCACCTGCACCGCATTGATGAACCGACTTTGCGTCTCCATAAATGCCTCCTCACTTTTTTAACAACGATTCAATATGCAATAGATACCAATCAACAACTTCCAACAAGGGTAAACCTTGGGCCGCTAAATAATTCTGACGGCCCATCTCGATACGGCGTTCAGGATCATCAATGATATAGCCAATGGCGTCGGCCAGGCTTTGTGGGCTATTGGGTTCAAAAAATTCGCCGGTGTACCCTTCTTCTGAAATCAGCTCGGCTAAATCACCGATGCGCGGCAAAACCACAGCTTTGCCATATTCACCCGCTTGATGCAGCACACCAGAGCTACCAGTTGTACTGGTATACGGGAAAACAACCGCGGCCGCCTCACCAAAAATGTGCGGTACATCCTCTTCGCGCACATAGCCGGTGTAACGGATATTTGGTACATTGGCATATTGCTTAGCCACATTTTCGAGATAGTTGGGGGCGTTCGGGCTATCGGTGCCAGCAATTACCAATTCTAAAGCGGTATCGTGCTTGGTTTGCAACAGATGGAAAGCTTCTACCAGCGTTTCTACCCGCTTATAGGTGCCAAATTTGCCAAAGGTCATAATCTGGAGTGGGCCTTGCGGTAGATCAAACGAGGGCGGCATGGCTTCGCTGGCAAAGGAGCCGTGGGGAGCAAGCAATACATTTTGCGCGCCATAGCGTTTTTCCAAGATTTCAACATATTTCGGGATCGTCACCGCCACCAGATTAGCCCGAAGCACAATACTGGTCACGAGCCAGCCAATCAAACGAATCAACTTTTCGATCAGCGGATTATAGTTAAACCCAGCATTTTTTAGATCGACCGTCTCCATGATGTTATGCAACAGCGCCACGGTGGGCACGCCAAACAAGCGCAAAAGTGCTGGGGTCATTAAGCCTAAGGCGGCGGGTATTTTGCGGTCGCCAAAGCTAGCAAACTGAATATTAAAAAGAACAACATCCAGCTTGCACTGTTGTACGGCGCGCAAAATGCGCCAGCTATTCAAGCTACTGTTAAAGCGCCAACAAGGAACAAACCGCAGTGGAGCAACCGCGACAGGGGCCTCACCCGTCCCGGTAGACCCTTCTACCCCCTTATGAAGCTGATTCAGGTCAGGCTGATCATAGCGCTGGCCTGGTGGCAATTCATCGACCAATAAGATGATTTCAGCCACTTCTTGCTTTTGTTCAAGCGCGTGCACAAAGTGAAAAGCATATTCATTCAACGAACCTGCGCCCGGTGGATAGGTCGTGACAATGCCAATCCGTAACTTATGCTTTTGCATAGACTCCTCGCAAGTCGTTCCATTTAATGATAAAGAGGTCGCGCAGAAAGCGCTTTACTTCTTTGGAAGTGTCCACCTTTGAGCCCGGGGCATCGACCCAAGCAACTGGGACTTCTGCGATGCGATAGCCCCATTTGGAGGCGAGGTAGAGAATTTCTAAATCGAAAGAAAAACCCATGATGGTCTGCGCTTGATGGAGACGCTGGGCAGCCTCACGGGTATACATTTTGAAGCCACATTGGGTATCGCGCACACCAATCCGAAAGATATTGCGCACAATCCAGCGCAGCCCCCAGCTAAGCAGATGGCGCAAAAAGGATTTATGCCCTTCGGCGGCTCCGGCAGCGGCCCGTGAGCCGATGGCAATGTCGTATCCCTCGCGCTGGACTTTCTCCAGCAATTTGGATATTTCTTCGATAGGCGTCGAATTATCCGCATCGGCAAAGAGGATGTAACGCCCGCGGGCGGCCAACATGCCACGATGAACAGCGTTGCCTTTGCCCGCATTTTTTGGCGCCTTGAGCACCTGCAAATTGGCAAACTTCTGCTCTTGAATCAGTTGGACGGTCCGATCTTTTGAACCATCATCGGCGACGATCAATTCCCAGGCCATGCCCAAATCGCTTACATAGGAAGCAATCGCCCCAATCGTGGGCAAAATGCGCACCTCTTCATTGTAGGCAGGCACGACAATTGACAATAGTATGTCGCCTTTGATTGGTTCAGTTTTCCAGCTTGTATAACTTTCGTAGGCCATAAGGCTCACCATTTATGTAGAGGTTTTATGACAAATCTGTCTAAAATTATTTTGTTACTAACAACAAAAACTTAAATTGCCGACACTGGTAAACAGAGCGCAGGGGTCAGGGGTAATGATGGCTGAAGCTAAGGAGAACGATGTAACCGGCGCAGCGACC
>JAPLGZ010000621.1 GCA_026389895.1 Chloroflexota bacterium
AACAATTAATTGTTAATTATTCACTATTAATTATTCCTTATTCACAATCCGTACCTGGCCTAGCCCATGCGTCGTCTTATAGCCAATCCCTGTATAAAACGCCATCTGCAACAGGCGATTCAAATGCGCTGTATTAGCGGCATGGCTGGCGTCGAGCAGGCGATAGTCCAGCCGGCCCAGACCGCCCACATAGGTCTGTTTCTGGAAACCAAAGGATTGCGTCTGCCACTGCCAGATGCGGCTGACAATCACGTTGCGCTCGACCCATTCCTCAAAATCTCGGCCCCAGGTGTCGCCCGTCCACCGGTCCCAGCGTGTGCGCAGCCCGGCGATCATCATGCGTGGCTGTGGGAAGAGTTCTACACGGCGATTTTTGTTCTCCGCCTCGCCCCAGCGGATGGCCGTGGGGCTGGCAAACTCCAGCGTCCACTGTATGGGCGTCGCATCCAGCGCAGTCAGTTCATCCAATGTCGTATAACCTGCCCACGGATGGCTGCCGGGCGCGCCCAACACCTCGGTAATCGCAAAATGAACGTCCCCCAGGCGAATGGTTGGGTGGCTGCTGGTGAGCAAGTGCTGCATAAAGACGCCAAAGAGGCGATCATCCAGCAAGCCCAGCCGCAGCCAACCGGGTTGCCCTTGGCGGACATGAATACGCCCATCTTTTGTGTTTTGCCCATAGCCAACCAGCGGCGACAAACTAAACGCGCTGCGCTCCTGCGCATCATGCATCTGCGTCGCTAATACAGGATCGACCGCCTGCACCGCCCCATAAAAGGCGGCATGCGCCAGTTCGCCCACCGTGCCGGGCAGCGTGCCGGTTTGCAAGGCGACTAGGTTAATGACAAGGGCGTGGAGGGACGACGAACGTGTATAAGTCACCTGAGATTCTCCTCATATTCATTGAAAGTTCGGCTCGGATTGTGGTATACTCTGCTCAATATGTAACCATCTGAGTCTATCGCTCTACTAGAAGTTTTCAAAGCGATTCATATTGTACAGGCTCATTTGATCGGGAAACCTGGCCGCGCTGAAAAGCACTTACGCAGGCGCATCAATCGTGGTCATCAACATTGATGGTGGTAGCTGGATGTGTTGGCCGCCGCCTCGGTTGTGCTAGAGGTGGCGGATGCGCTTGTGTCGGCGTAACCTGGTATTGACACGATATTGCAATACGCGCAGAAAGGTGTAATTGTATGACAGCATTGACATTAGTTTCGACAGGTAACCGCCCTATTCGAACACTTATTGAAGCCCTCTTAACCAACGAATATGAAGAACTTCAGGTGGGAATCCAAAAGACGGAAGCGCGCATTCGCTATTTTGAAAATAAATATGCCATGGCTACTGCTGTATTTTTAGAACGGTTTGCACAAGATGAGTTTCTGCACAGTTTCGACTTTGATGAGTGGATCGGCGAATCACGTTTATTGCAACACATGCGCGAAAAGGCAGAAACCCTACGGAGCATAAAAATTGCAAATTGAGTCCTATTTTCAGAAAATTCGTGACACTGTCGATCACTGTGACAGCGTGCAAGATGTTGCTATTGATTACGATAGGCGCGATAAAAGCACAGGTTTCATCCGTGGGACCATTATCTTTCGCAATGGCTCTATCCTCCATGTACGCGAATTCATCAGTACCATTGCTGGTGTCAATCGTTTGATGTACTCGTATCAGTATATGGATGCAGCAAAGCATCTGCTATTCCGCTACGACAATGCCGATCACCACCGTCACCTGAACTTGCCTACCCATCCTCACCACAAGCACGACGGGAGTGAAGAAACCATTGTGGCAGCAACCGGACCTACAGTAGCCGCTGTCTTAGCCGAGATTGAGCCGTTGGTGCAGTTACTATGAGCATTTTTGTATGTTCCAATTTCTATTTGTAAGATAATTGGCCTATGGTAGCTATTTCTGCCCAAGTTAATGACAAATGTCAGGTTGTCATTCCACGTGAGGTTCGCCAGAAGCTTAACCTCCAACCACGCGATACACTCCTTTTTCTGATCGACGGTGACACAGTGTTCATTCGCCCGCGTCCTAGCAGCTTCACTGCAACCCTGCGTGGTCTCCACCAGCAGGTTTGGGCCAGTGTGGATGTGGACGAATGGTTGAACCAGGAACGCTCGACATGGGCATAAAAGAGCAAAAGCTGGCGCAACAAAACCACCCCCTCGACCTCCTCGTGCTCCACGATTATCTTTAATCCGCAAACCGATAGGCCAGCCCCGCTGGTATACACCGTTTGTCTGCCAGGCGATAATGCGGGCCAGCCAGGCGCACATTATCGAGCAGGGAGACGGGCGGCATGGAGATGAGATCTACTCGTCATCCTTATCATCTCCAGCGGCGCTGTCTATGTCATCTTCTACTACAGTGATCATACTCGCATCCATATCACGTAAGCCAGAGATATACCAGAGAAAGTGCTTGCTACCGTCAAGCTCACGCACCAACACACGCCGATAGCCCTGATTGAACCCATAGCTAAAGAGCTTCGGCAAATCTACCCAGCCAATCTCTTCGTCAAAACTATCTAGATAAAGCCTCGGATCTCCATAATGTGCTACCGCATCAACTGTATAGGCGCATTCCCAACCACGCAGATCAGTTGCCATCGGTTTCTTTTCCTGTTGATCAAAAGACCATTTATAGAGCACCCATTCACGATTCAAAGACTCATCTTTAGCGGCTTTGCATGAACGCATAGGAACCGATATAGCATTCTCCGGTTGCTTCTTGTCATTCATGTGAGTGCAAATGGTCAGCGATGGCTCCCAACTACGTGTGATAATCAACCCCTTATCATGTAGAGGCTTATTCTCTAATTTTGCTTCATACACATACTCATACAGCATATCAAACATCATTTCCACACGATGATCCATGCGCGGATCGCTTTGTAGACATTCTAATAATGGCTTCGGTTGGAATATTGAATTATGTTGCTGTTGCAGACACTCTTTGTAACGCTGTACATCTTCTGCCGACAACACAGTTAACCATTGCGGAATATCATCACCTACAACAACGATCTGTGCATTTGACATTTCTTGACGACGATTGCAACGCCCCGCGCGCTGAATTAGTCGGTCTGGGTCACACAGTTGTGTGATTAGCGTGTGCGCGTTTAGATCACAACCTACTTCAATTGCACTGGTGCTGACTAGGATGTAACCACTGTCAGCCTTGTCGGCCTGGGAAAGTGCATCATAGACCTTTTTGCGTTGCCGTTGCGTTAAGCGTCCGTGATAGAGAAAGATATGTGTTTGAGCATTAAATTCAGCTTTCAATGTGCGCCAGACCTCAACCGTATCCTCTACCTTTTCTGCAATCACGATCATGCGCTCGTCCGCCTGAAAGCGTCCGCGTACAGCTTGGATCAATGCTTCAGGCAACGCGCTTTCGCCCTCTTCCGTCTCCGCAACTGGTGCAGCAACAAGCGTAAGGGTGCGATTGGGGTAACAACGGCTCGGAAATCGCTTAAGTACGAACTGGGCAAGTGCCTGTTGATTCTCCGGTTGATCGACAAAATCAATTTGATCCAGAAAGTCAAGGTAACTTTGTTTCTTCACCGGCATCGTTGCCGTCATCAGCGCGACGTCCAATCCCCGTTCGTACAAGGTTCGCACCAGTTGGGTAAAGTTGGTGAAGGCTACCTCGTCATAGCTGTGCGCTTCGTCAAAGCAGATCAGGCTTTGTTTCAGTCCATAATTGATGCGTAATGGAAAAATAAATGATTTATCCGGTTCGCCAAAGCCAAAAAAGCGATAGAGGAATTTGTCGAGGGTCGTGATTATAATATCCCCTTGGTACAGATGCCTCCGCACATTGCCCATGATCTTGGTTTCTTCGCCGTTGACCCAGGTTTGGCGTTCAGATGTTGCTCCGGTGTCTATGTTTAAGGTCACTGGCTTGCCATGATTAAGACGGGAATAGTTTGCCAAGATTTTGCTCAGACGGGCGATCTGGTCATCAACCAAGCTACGGGTTGGGTAGGCCATGATCAAGCGACGACCGTGCGCCAAAGCTGGAATGACAATTGCTTCAGTTTTGCCGCTGCCGGTAGGACCTCTGAGCAAGAGACCAATACCCAACCCGTTCGTATTGGCAAAATAACGCCACACGGTTTCTTGCATTGGGTTCGGTTCAATCGGTTTTCTCTCCGCATCGTCAGTCAGTTCGCGATAGGCGATTTCAGCGGAAGCTTTTATATCCAAGGCCACAGGTGAATCTCCTTTGTTTGTAATGACGCATTTTGCAAGGCATCCTCTAGCCATCTTTGTATCTCACGCAGTCGCCCCGACCGTTCTTCAAGTTTTGCGGATTGTACAGCGGCAACTTGAGTGATCGGTGGCGTTAGAAGCGCGTACTCAATGACTAACGCTACATGATCATTGCTAAAGGGAAACGGATCAATACGATACTCGGCGTCCCCATTGTCTTTTCGAGCAAAAGCAAAATCCATAAAAACGCGTTCTTCGGGGTCTTCAGCACCAACCGCTGCCCGTGCTATCGTCGCCTCGATCTGATCTGCCATTTCCAATGTGTATAGGTCTAACGGGAGATTAGGCGCAACTTCTTTAAAATTGGTATGATTGCGCAATTCTGCAATGGCCCGACTGATGCCTTCTACTGAATATTCATGGTGCAATCGTCCTAGCAATTCCACATAGCGATTTTCATGCATGACAACAAAACGATGTCCGGCAAAGGAATAGCTCCATTTGGGTAGGCCACCACGGAATCCTTCATAAGTTAGACGGAAATGCGAAGGCTTTCCCATATCATGAACACGAGCGGCCTCAATCGTAAGGGCATGAGTTTGTGCTATTGTAGATGGCAGATTGGTTAGATACGCCCGTTCCGAATCCCACACTTCAACAAGCTTGGTGACATTATCAACATGGCATTTCAACGTCAGCACTACCCATGCCTGATCCGAGTTAAAGACAACCCGTCCAACCTGTCTTCTTGATTCACTCATCAAAATACCTCCAGCATCCCAGTTGGGATGTAGTTCTCTCCATCCGTTAGACAGGTTAATTCTACATTTTGAGCAGGCCAGCCCAGCCACAATGAAACAAAACCGTCGATATTGCTTGGCTCCAAAATAGCCGGATCGTTCAGCAGTTGGCGCTTTTTACTGTACTCATGACGATAGGCAACAAAGAGATCAGCAGGTTTACTGATTAATTCTTGTCCCGTTGCTGGTACTGAAGGTATTGCTTTGGTGCTGACCGTTGAATAGGGGCAGACATTGGATACTTGTTCCAAGAACGCATACCCTTCTTTGCCGCATTTACAACCTAGATTCTGCAAAGACTGAATTCGTTCAAGCATCGTCGGATCATGATGCAAGACAAACCCTACCAAATGGTCGACTAGCAGATACTCCCAGGTATGCAGTTGGTAGACTTCTTTGTTGCTGCGTGAACCAGCCAACCGTGAAAATGCATTGTGATTGAAAGCGCGTACACCGTGCCGTTTTGTGGTATGGATGGACTCATCCCGCCTAGAATATATCGGAGGATATGCGCCCAACACATGATACTCTTGTGGCATCACAAAGTAATCAGGATCCTTGACGCTTGTATCAGGATAGATGCCGGCGTCCATTAGAAAAAGTCGGCGTAACCATCCTGACATGGTGGAAGGCGGTAAAAATGGATAAGTGCTTATATGCAAGATGGCGCTTGGCATCCGACGAAAGGTCAACGCACCAGTTGGTCGAATGATCAACTTGACGCCATAGAATTCCGGTTGTTCTGCCATAATAGCGGCTCCCTTTGTCAGAGCAAAACGGTCGTGACAAATCCAGTGGCATACTCTTGCAATTTCACCAGTGCATCGTTCCCAAGCCAACGGGTAAAGACAGTCCACTCGTCACGCTTAATTGTGCTTGTAGTAGCAGCGATGGTTTGCCCATGCACCCAAGTCGCGGCAGATACAAAATCGACAACAGCAGTTTCAATGTGCGTAATCGCGGGTGAGATGACTGGGCGTTTGCCCAGTGGAGCGAGATAGCAATCGACAACCAAAAGCGGCTGTTGAACATTCAACCAGGGCTTCTCGGCAATATATACACCCTTCGGATTGCCTGCCCCCAAACGTGCCAACGCGTCGAGAAACGCATAGGCCACTGCTTGAAATTCCGGTTCAGTTACACTCATGCAATGATTGTAGACTGGATAGAGCAAAGCTGGCTCGTTATACTGGCGCTTGAAGGGCATCGGCGTAATGCCGCTGTCGTCTCGATGCATTGTCGAAGGATGCATGGCGCGTTGCTTTTCGCTTGGTTCAATTGATTGGATAGCGACGCCACCCCCATGCACCAAACGGCCAATGGTTGTTGTGGCTTTGCGACTTTCTCTTTTCCCTAATACGTCAACTTCAATATTGCTTGTAATCAAGCCACCATATACGGCACAAATCGGACAATCTGGTTGGGCGCAGGTGTGTGGAATTCCACAGCCCAGTTTGTCGCCAAGCAGAATGCCACTAGAGGGCAACGGTGCCCAAATGAGGGATCGGCGCTCCACACCGCGGCGTTTGGTTGGAGAAATATAACATTTTTCGATCACATCGTTGTCTGTTGCAATCTTGACTGTCTCTACCATGTTCACATTGACTTGCGTCTCATGGCCAAAGTACAATTCTTGGGGCGCTTCCAGAATGGCATAGATGTCAAAGTGATAGCGCGGTTGATCCGTTTGTGGTAATCCTGAGTTAGTCTGTATTGCTGCCATAATTATTTCTCCTCTTGTCGTTCCATCAATTCGGGAAAACGTGCATGTAAACTGAGTTTCAAGGCATAGAGAAACTCACGCTGTTCTTTACTCTTGCTATATTTTTCTTCAAATAATTGGGTGTACGCTTTTACGACATCATCAAAATTCAATTTGAGCTGTGCTTGTCCCTTCTCATCCACTGTTTCACGTTGGGTGGTTGCCACATCCAACCATTCGAGCAACCGTTTCGTTTCATCGTAGCTGAAGTACATATCCTGACTGCGGTAGAGTGTGGCAAACTCCCTTTCTGTGTTGGCTGCTGCTGTGTAGTCAAACTGATAAGGATCATTTGTGCGCTCAATCAGCTTGCGCACTTCCGTTCGTACTTTTGTGTCATTTTCTCCTTTTGTTTTCAACGAGCGTTTCGTAAAATCACAAAAGGCATAGAGTAAGCCTGTCATACCAGCGACATCACGATAAAATTCCGATCTCTTTGCTTGATTATCCATTTTTAGCCACCTCACATGTTCTGAACGTAATGTTTCTAATTGAATTGCGCGAATTCGATCTAGAATGGTTGTCCCATGCAACCCTCCTTTTAACAGTTCGTAAATAGCGTAGATCACATCATCTTGCTGGAGATGCCGAATCGCTCGCCCAAAAGCAGCAAATTGCCCTTTATCTTCCCAACGTCGTTGCAAATTGAAGGTCTGATTAAGGCGATGCATCCAAGCAACGTGACGACTATTCAGAGCAACCTTCGCTTCGCCAATGATGATCTCTGGTTCATAAACTTCAAACACTTCAGGCAAAAACAGCGTGGCGATTTTGTAGATAGCGTACTGAACACCACCTAATTGGTCAATCAGCGGTTTGTTACCAATTGTTTCATTTGCTTGTAAAAGTGCATATCGTCCGGCAACGATGTTGAAATCGCCCAATGCCAGCATCCGCAGTTGATCATCCAGCATATATTCACGCTTCTGACCACGCTGGTGAAGGCGTATGACAAGTCTGCCTTCACCTAATTTGATCGGCGAAGTAAACGAAAGTGCAGCACAGGTGCCACAAACATTCGGTTGTGTTTGAGAACCGCCGGATTGGAGACGTTGTGATGGGCTGGCAAAAATGAATGAATTTGCCTGAAACACCGGTGCCCCTTTGGGAATAGCAACGCCACAGCCATAACAAATCTTGGTATTGCTATCTCCTGCGGCTCGGATAAAAATCGCGTTGGTCACCGGTTCCAATAGTGTGGGTAGTTGATAGAACTTTGTTTGGATTGAGAGATCCTTGATCTGCTGAACAGCTTTTCCGATTTTTACGCCAACTTTGGCAATTTGCGTACCGGCAGTAGGGCTAAATTCGGTCTTTGCCAGCCCAATAACCTGTTGAGACCATTTTGGTGACCCTACTAAGACTTCATTCCATTCTTCATAGAGTCCACCATAGCGCGTCCGCCGTGTCTCCAATTCGTCATCAAGTTTCTGTCGATTTTTCTGAATCTGCTCAATCTTTTTTGGATCAGACGTTGTCAGTAACTCTTTATCAATCTTTGTGATTTCTTGTTCTCGGCGCTTGTCACCGATTTGTAAGCTAAGCAGGTTAGTTAAATCGAACGCGGCTAAAACCTGCGCTTGTTCTGAATTGATAATCGGCACATCCAAGGCGCTAAAGCCGCGGTTTGTTAATTTGATTGAATTTACCAGTGCAACGAAACTTTTGCGCAAGTTCTCTAAACCGAAGAGTTTTTTTACAGCAGCATCCCAAATTTCTGCCCAATCAAAACTTCGACCAGTTGGGACAAACAATTCAAGATCGTTTTCACTGTCGTGTAAAACCACGATCTGATAATCACGCGCTAAAAACTCATAAAGACGTTGATAAAACACATCGTAGGCAATGCGCGATTGGGCTTCATATGGTTGGATGCGTTTGAAAAGACGGATAACGGAACCAATATGAAACCCATTTAGCCACACTTCGGCACCCTGTTCGGCCCACTGCACATCTATTAAATTCTGACTGAGAAGCAGCGAATTCCTGCGCGCAAGTAAACGTAGAAATTTTGATGCATGAAATAGATGGAGTTGATTTTCAATGACGGCAATTTCTTGGCGGTTACATTGAACAGCAAAAGATTGAAAAAGGTTGATATCATTGGTTACTACACAATACGCAGTAACGGATTTAAATTTTCGTATTAACTGTTGTTGGTCCACTTCCATACCTCCTAGGGTAATCAGTTGAATCTCAACGCTCCACATTTTCATTCTCGCACACAGCTTCCGCAGAAAACCGCGGAACCTCAGCCTTTCTGGGGCAAAAATCCGTAAACCGTTGCCATATCACGGATCAGCTTTTCCATCTCCTGTTTTGCCTGTGGCCCGCCGGTGACGCGACAATTGGGGCCATATCCCAGGAGCAGGCGCGTGGCTTGGAAGAGATCGTCCGTTGCACCGGTGACGCGCACCCAGCCATTGGCATCCGTCTCATGCACTGCCATCTCTTCAAAATGGCGCGTCACTTGCCCCAGCCGGACAATTTGCGGGGATAGCCAATATTCGAGTGGATAGCGCGGCCGCTTGGGCAACGTCGGTGGCATTTTCTGGGACAATACGCGTAAATTATCATCGGCCAGGATGCGGTCCAGGCGGAAGTCTTGCCAGCGTTCCTGCTTTGTTTTGCCCGCCGGCCCATCGGAGGTCAGCCAAAAGGCATCCAGGTACAAATGACCACGGCTGGGGTCGAAAAATTGATGATCGGGTTGCACTTCGTGGATGCGGGGCAGATCGTCCATTGGCCGGGCGGTCTGATAGGCAAACTGCAAGTGTCGCTTTTCACGGATCGCCCGATCCACTGTGCGCAACACGACCGGCGCAATCGTTTCGCCGTCTCGCCGCCGCAGGTCAAAGCGCAGCCGGGCTTGCTTGGTCTTGAGCGCCTTTTGTTGGTCAGGCGGCAGCAGCGCAGCAATTCGGGCGAGAAAGATTGAAATCTCCTCACTCTGCGGTGCACCGGCCTGAAAGCTTTGCAGCAACGTCATTAAGGCATCTAGTTCCGGCTCGGTCAGAGCCAGTGGACGAAAATCGCCAAAGTTTTCAATTTCGTACATATTACGGCTGCGATCTACGTTGGGGATGTTGACAAAGAGATTTTCGCGCAGGAACTTGATATCGCGGGCAAACTGACTTTCAAGACTACGCTCCCCTGCTGCTTCATAAGCCAAGGGACCACATTCATCCTGGACATACGCGATCAAGGTTTCACGATCAGCAGCCCCAGTTTGAAGACAGCGCAAAATACTCAAACTGCGTACTAAACGCTGTTGATGTGGGGTCATGGGGGCCTCTAATCAGGGTATGGGGTTGATTCTTCAAATTTGAGTGAAATTTGGCACAGTTCATCTTCTACATCAGCTAACTCTTGTTCGATCTGCTGATATAGCCGAGTATCTTTGCAGCTTTGGCGTTATTGGTATAGTTTTGCGGCGCGGGTAGAAAGCTTGCTATATATGTTATCGTAATGTTCGCCGTAAGCATAATTTTCGTCTTGCCATGCTTCTTGAATAAGCGGTATAATATATCGATTCGATTTTTTCTGGGCTTGAAGGTGAATCATTAGTCGGAGCAGCTTAGAAGATTTGCGCGTTTGTATTTAAAGCAAAAAATAAAGTATATTGATGATGCTAGGCTTTACGCGCGAATTGTGTCCTACTTTGTAGCGCCACGATGTTTCGTTAAATCCAGACAAGGGATTGAAACATCTATGCTAGCGTTGCCTGATTAAAACCCACCTGAGGGATTTTTGCTCCTATTATCTTTTATTGCGTCACCACTCTATGAAAATTGATGATTTTATCTGGCTCGGCGAATTCGGAAGAGATAGTAAGCGGTAAAAATCTTTATAATGACATAAAGGTATTGTCGTGATATAACAATCGTGAAAAGAGCCAATGACACAAGCAACTTCTGTTACACTAGCGCCAGAACTGATCAATATCCTGCGGCCATTAACGGATGCACCGCTTGCTTCGTTCGTGCAGGAATTAACTGTCTTAGAATTATATCGACGGCGGCAAATTTCTAGTGGCAAGGCAGCTGAATTACTCCACATGGAGCGCTTCGAGTTCGTGCGTTTTGCTGCACGTCAGGGCATCCCTTTCTTCGAGATGTCGGATGAAGAGTTAAGCGATGAGTTGAACAGGGTTGAACAATTACGGTGACCAACCTGACATTCATCTCTAATTCTAGCCCTTTAATTGCGTTTGAACGGCTTAATCGACCCGATATTCTTCGAGCGCTGACCAACACGTTGTTGATTCCAAGTGGCGTACGGCTCGAAGTTTTTGGGGCCAAAGAACTACCCGCTTGGGTTGTGGAACGACCAATTACGCAGACTTTTGCCAATATTGCCTTTTCACCGCGGTTAGGCATCGGTGAACGTGAAGCGATCATTCTAGCACTAGAAGTAGGAAATTGTACACTGCTCCTCGATGACCTTGCGGCGCGTCGTACGGCCGAAGCTTTAGGTGTCTTTGTGGTAGGTACCGTTGGTATGCTTGTCTTGGCGAAGAAGCGTGGCATTTTGCCTGCGATTAAACCTTTCTTGGATTTACTGAACACATTTGATTTTCGAGTTTCGCCTAAGCTCTATACAAAGGTGCTTAGAGAAGTAAACGAAGTTTAGTTAGCTAAGCTTGCATTGTTTACTTCTCCTTATTACCTCCTTTGCGATACCTCATACAACCCAACCATAGCCTTAAAAAGTGTCTTTATCTTCCACTGTGCCTCTACTCCACATGAATACGACAGTGGGCACGATCAAAAATGGAGTACTCCACACGGCTACACTTTACAAAAAAGACTGGCGCTTGTCCAAGCGCCAGTCTTTTTACACAGATTCTATTCAAACAACGACAAGTCTACTAACCCCTCACTCAGGCTCGGCCTGCGGCGCCCATTGCATGGTGTACAAATTATAATAGCGCCCTTTTTGCGCCAGCAACTCGGCATGCGAACCCATTTCGACAATCTGCCCGTGATCCAGCACGACGATCTTGGTGGCGTTGACGATGGTGCTTAGGCGGTGGGCGATCACGAAGCTGGTGCGCCCTTCCATCAGGCGGTCGAGCGCTTGTTCGATGATCTTTTCGGTGGTGGTATCGACGCTGCTGGTGGCCTCGTCGAGAATCAGGATGCGCGGGTCGGCCAGCAAGGCGCGGGCAAACGAGATAATCTGGCGCTGGCCAACGCTCAGATTTGCGCCGTGCTCTTGGACCACGGTCTGATAACCAGCCGGTAATTTGCTGATAAAGTCGTGGGCGCCCACAGCGGTAGCAGCCTCGATGATCGCCTCGTCGGTGGCATCCAGGCGCCCATAACGAATATTGTCGGCCAGGGTGCCGCTGAACAAGAAGGTGTCTTGCAACACGATGCCCAGTTGTGAGCGCAGGCTGGCCATTGTCACATCGCGCAGATCATAGCCATCCACTTTGATCGAGCCTTCGGTTACTTCAAAAAAGCGCGTTAACAGGCGGATAATTGTACTTTTGCCCGCACCGGTTTCGCCGACTAAGGCAATGCGGTCGCCCGGTTCGGCGTGTAGTGTAACATGGTGGAGCACCGGCGCATCGGGTTTGTAGAAGAAGGAGACATCTTCAAAATCGACGCGCCCGGTGATCGGTGGCAACGTGCCGGCGTGGGGCGTGTCCAGCAGATCTGGCTGAATATCGAGCAGGTGAAAGATGCGTTCGCAGCCGGCCATTGTCGCCTGAAGGGTATTATAGCGTTGGGCAATCTCACGGATCGGGTCAAAGAAACGATCCACATAGAGCACAAAGGCGACCAGCGTGCCCGCGGTTAAAGAATCACCCAGCACCAACCAACCGCCGACACCGACAACCAATGCCGTGGCTAAGGAGCCAATAAAATCTACACCGGGGAAGAAGATCGCCGTAAGCCAGGTGGCGACCACGTTGGCATCAAAATACGAACGGTTCAGATCGTCAAAATGGCGAAAATTACGCGCCTCTCGGGTAAAACTCTGGGTGACGCGAATGCCAGAAATAGATTCGTTCAAATAGCCGTTGATCAACGAGAGCCGCGTGCGTGTGTCGCGATAGGCAGAGCGTACGCGCACGCGCCAGTAGTTTGTTAATAAAATCATCAACGGCAACACGGCCAGGGTCACCAGGGCCAGCACCCAGTTCAAGGCAAACATGGCGACCACGATGCCCACAATCACAAAGAGCGAACGAGTCCAGCCGGTGATCGACCAGGTGACAAAGTCTTGCAAGGTGCCGACATCACCGATCAGGCGGCTCATCAGCCGGCCCACGCTGTAGTTGTTGTGGAAATTGAGCGAGAGCTTGTGCAAGTGACGAAAAAGTTCGCTGCGCATGTCGGTCACAACTTTGGTGCCCACATAGGCCATCAGCGAAATACGATAGCGGTTGGTCAGCCATTCGGCCAAAGCAGCGATAATAAAGATTGCGCTCCACTGACGCAGCTGCGACAACGAACCGGCGCGAATGCCGCGGTCAATCGCGACCCCGATCAACCAGGGGCCAGCGATGCTCAGCAAAGAGGCAATTGCCATCAAAACGACCGCGACAATGGTGTCAGAACGATAAGGTTTTAGATAGGTCACCAAACGCCCCAACAGTTGGCTGTCGTAGGGGCGCCCCACGTTATTATCTTCTTCGTCTGGCAACAGATCACGGATCTTCTCTTCACGCGCCAATCGCTCTTGTTCTTCGGCGCTGGCGCGGCGGCTAAATAACCAATCAAACCCCGAATCACCTTCGGGGCGCTCAATTTGGAGACTTTTACTCTGGATTGCCATAAATTACCTCTCGATTATTTTTTCAGGGGCCATGCTTGTCGCCATTTCCATCGCTTTGTGCACATGCTCTTCATCAATTTTCCCGCGCTGTAAGGCCAGGAAATCCTCTTGATCTTTCAATTGCAGATCATAAATCGTGTGATAGAGACCACTGCGCGCCAACAATTCATCATGCGTGCCGCGCTCGACAATACGCCCGTGGTCAAGCACGAGGATCAGGTCGGCACTTTTCAGGGTGACGAGCCGTTGCGCAATCACAAAGGTGGTGCGACCTTTCATCAAAATGGCCAGCGCAGCTTGAATCAGGTGTTCGGTCTCGGTATCCACACTGCTGGTCGAATCGTCCAGGATCAAAATGCGCGGGTTGTATAACAGCGCGCGCGCAATGGCCAGGCGTTGTTTCTGGCCACCACTCAACGTTACACCGCGCTCGCCGACCATTGTTTCATAGCCTTTCGCGGTTGCCTCGATAAAGTCGTGGGCACTGGCCGCTTTGGCGGCGGCAATAATCTCCGACAGTGGCGCTTCTGGCCGGCCATAGGCAATGTTTTCCGCAATTGTGGCGTTAAAGAGAAAAGGCTCTTGTAGCACGATCCCAATCTGGCTGCGCAGACTTTTTAACTGCAATTGGCGAATGTCAATCCCATCGACCAAGATACGTCCTTCGCTCGGATCATAAAAGCGGGGGATCAAATTGGTGATCGTCGATTTGCCGGACCCAGTCGGCCCGATCAGCGCGACGACTTGATCGGGCTCCGCCACAAAGTTCACCTCACGCAGGATGCTGCGGCCTTCCTGGTAGGCGAAGCTAACATTTTCGAAGCGGACTTCGCCGCGTGGTTTCTCCAAGGCAATGGCATCAACCGGCTCGACCACCTCGTTGGGGGTGTCGATGATCTCGAAGACGCGCGAGGCGCTGGCGTCGGCGCTGGTGGCCATGTTGACCAGGAAGCCAAGTTGCGACACCGGGGCATTCAACATGAGCGAATAGGAGATCATGGCGAAGAGTGTGCCGACCGTAATTTGCCCGCTCAAGGCGGATGGGCCGCCAAACCAGAGCAGCAAAAAGATCGCAATCGCCAGAATGAAGTTGAAGAGCGGCCAATAATGCGCCCACACTTTGATCGATTGGTAGCGCATATCAAACCAGATGTCACTCTCCCGGTCGAATTTTTCTAATTCGTGCGGCTCGCGTGCAAAGGCCTTGACCACGCCAATCCCGGTCAGGCTCTCTTGCATCACAGACGACAAAATACCCATCTGATCTTGAATTTTGCGAAAGAGCGGGCGGACAATGCCACCAAAGCGCAGCGCCACCCAGACCAACGCAATCAAGGGCGCCAGCGTCCACAAGGTCAGCCAAAAGTCTTCCAAGAACATCGCAATAACGACCCCAACCAGCAACAAGATGGTGGCCACCAGGCTCATCAAGCCGCTGCCGATAAAACGTTCCGTCTCACCAATGTCGCTGGTAACCCGGCTCATCAGATCGCCAATTTTGGCACGATCATGAAAAGCAAACGGCAGGCTCTGTAAACTAATATAGAAGTCACCGCGCAAATCATAAGAGACACGAAACGTCAGCCAATCGCCATAGAAACGGTGCGCCAGTGAGACCAGACCGCGCGCGATGGCCACCAGCAGAATCAACCCGCCGGTCATCATAAGTGCGCGGGCATTGCCCGTCGAAAGGCCACTGTCAATCGCCCGTTTCACCAGTTGCGGCACCAATAAACTGAGCACGGTGGCGATCAACATCGCCACATAAGCCACCGTTACTTCGCGCCAATGTGGTTTTAGATACCCCAACAGCCGCCGGTAGATATCCCATTTCCCCTGCATAATCCCTCCTTTAATTTCACCTTCTTGACTAGTTTGCCTCAATCAACCAGGGTCGCTTTAGAGCCAACCACGACTCAAAAACAGGCACACTTTCTCCCTAATCCAAGGCAAACAAAAAGACCGTGGGAAGCTATTGCCCACGGCCCGTTACCAACTGATCAGCCAAACGGCTACGAATCTAGTGGTAAGCAGACAACCTATGCTTCATCCTTGCATGACGCAAAACCCATAAAAAGTGGCCCTTGCTCATTAATATCGTGCAGATCATAGTGCTACCCCAACTAGGCAAAACGAATACTTTAATAGTTAGTTTAACAAACCAATTTCTGCCTGTCAAACCCCAAAACTAATTAAAAAGTAATGTTTGGTGGATAAAATTCAGGGCCATGATCGTACGTAGCGCATGCGGAACAGGCGTTGCTCTATTAAATTTTGAATCCTCAACAACAGGCTTTATGGATCTAGAGGGTGAATTCAGCGCAATCAGCCCTGTTCGCGATAATGATAATGGTAAAGGGTGACAAAACCAGCCCGCGCATAGACCCGTTGCGCAGACGCATTGTCGTCCATCACTTGTAAATAAGCCTGACGCGCCCCGTACAATTGGGCCCAGATGCTTAACGTGCGCAAGATTGCGCTAGCCGCGCCGCGCCGTCGAAAATCAGGATGGGTAGTCATGCAAAAGATGCCGAGCCAGTCATCTTCGACGACGCCCAATCCCACGGCAGCAGCAATCCCATTGATACGCAGGAGAACAAACCCCCGGTCTGCCGAAATCCGTTGCAAAATCGCGCGGCGCACGGTGAGCTCTTGCGCCGCCAGCGCATCAAACTCAGCGTAGGCCTCAAACCATCCTTCATCGAATTGCTCGGCCACTTCTAACTCAAATTCAGGGGTTTTCTGTAACGCCGGCGTTTGCGTCAAAACAGTCGACAATTCGGCCACTTGCACTGCGCTGCTCGCCACACGCCGATAGCCACGCAGGGCCAAAAATTCATCTAAATCGGCCGGTTGTGTTGCAGGAGAAATTTGATAACGCGCGGGCAAATGATGGCGTGCATAAAAGTCTTCTACATGGCGCAATTTTTCGGCTAGGGGCAGTGCAGCCAACGCAATATTTGGCCAGACAGAGTTGGCCCGCCGCGTGACGCCCTGCGTGTGGCGCAATTGCCAGCCATCTAGCAGTTGCATCTCGGCGGCCGGCCAGGCATTGGCGGCCAATGTTTCTAGTAATAAGATAGTCATAGGGTTGCTCAACTATGTTTGAATTTTATACTTGACTAAATAGCTCATAGTCCGCGATCCTGGAAAGATCGTAGGGGCATGCGGTCGACGGCGGAACCTAGCAATTTTTATCCCGTAATCCACCTTCGCCGTCGATTGCGTGCCCGTCTTGTTAAGACAAATTATCGCACAGCAGGGCATGCAATCGACGGCGAAATCTGTTTATGGATTGTCCATAGTTGGTTCCGCCGCCGACCGCATGCCCCTACGATCTCCCGATGCTCGGGTAATAAGCGTAAATAATTACTGCGACACCGTACAATTAGCTTGGTGGAAGTGAGTGCATCGCACGGGTCAGTAGCTGGTCTCTCTTAGGGAAATTGGTTTGACCCGTGCAACGCACTCACCCATTCAGGCGATTCGTTGCACAAGTGCTGCTCCAATAGCTGCAATCCTACCACGTTCTTGTCGAGTCACGAAAACCTATGTTAAAATTTGCCTATGACAAATCAAAACGACGCAAGATTAAATAAAATCGCCGCACAATCATTGACGGATAACGAGTATATCCTACTTGATTCAGGCCATATGCAGAAATTAGAGCGGATTGGCCCTTATACGCTCATCCGGCCCGCGCCCCAAGCCGTGTGGCGACCACGCCTACCTGAATCTGAGTGGAAACAGGCCGATGGCGTCTATACACGCGGTTCCGAAGAGGGCGGCAAATGGACGTGGCACCGCAAGGTCACGCGCGATTTTGAAATTCTTTACAACAATATGGTCTTTCAGATCAAGTTGACCAATTTTGGGCATATGGGTCTCTTCCCAGAGCAGGCAGAAAATTGGGATTGGCTGCGCCAGAAAATTCGCAACCGCATGAAGCGCACGAATGATCGCAACTTATATGTGCTCAATTTGTTTGCCTATACCGGCGGTAGCACGCTCGCCGCGAGTCAGGCTGGCGCCCATTTGGTTCATTTAGACGCGGCCAAAGGCGTCGTCGATTGGGCGCGTAAAAACACCCAAATCTGCAAGCTAGATGAACGCCCCATTCGCTGGCTGGTCGATGATGCGCTCAAATTCGTCAAACGAGAAGAACGGCGCGGCAATACCTATCAGGGCATTATCTTAGACCCACCTTCCTTTGGACGCGGCCCCCAGGGCGAAGTCTTTAAAATCGAAGAAGACCTCGAGCCTTTGCTAGAAGGGTGTAAAGCCTTGCTGGCCAAAGATCCGCTATTTCTGCTCTATAGCTGTCATACGCCCGGCTTCACACCGCTGATCATGCATAATCAGATGGATGATATTATGCAAATGGAGCCCGGCAAAATTGAAAGTGGCGAAATGACAGTCACTGATAGTGTGGGTCGGCTGCTGCCCAGTGGCTCGTTTGCCCGCTGGAGTTCAAACGTATAAAACTCAACCGCGACTCTTACAACAAGCGCTTAACGCAGATAAGTTTGCGCCAATCTTGCACCGCCCTTTATGTCAGGGCAGTGCATTGTTTTTGATCAGCATAAATTTCGCCAAACGATACGCGTCCAGTGCCCACGGCTCTCTGATATATGAATCATACGCGCTTAACATGCTTTATCAAGCCACGCGGTCTACCAATTTAAGATGATCAAGATCACCAGCCTGCAAAACCCACACGTCAAAGATGTGCTCAAATTAACCAAACATCAAGAACGGGATGCGCGGCGGGTGACGGTTGTCGAAGGCTTGCGGGAAGTAAGCCGGGCGCTCGAAAACGGCGTTGTGCCACTTGAAGCCTATATTTGTCCTGAGCTTGCCACGGGCGACGCAGTGGCGCTAGTGGTGCGCAGGCTGTATGAATTCGAACAGCACCATCAGAGCCTGCTCTTTGAAGTAACGCCTGCCGTCTTTGCCAAGCTGGCTTATCGCGATGAGAGCGATGGCGTTCTCGTCATCGTACCCTATTTACAACGCACGCTTGAGCAGTTGCCGCTGGGAGCAGCGCCTTTTTTGGCTGTCATTGAAGGCGTCGAGAAGCCCGGCAACTTTGGTGCAATCCTGCGCACGGCCGATGCCGTCGGCCTTGATGGCGTAATTGTCTGCGCAGGGGCGACCGATCTGCATAACCCCAATGTGATCCGGGCCAGCCTGGGCACACTCTTCACCGTGCCGGTGGTCGAAGCGCCAACCCTTGATGCCATCACCTGGCTGCGACGCCACCAAATTCGCATTGTTGCAGCCACTCCAGAGGCCCAACAGCGCTACACTTCGGTAGACATGACCGGCCCAGTTGCGATTGTGCTGGGCAGCGAGGCCAACGGCCTAGGCGCAACCTGGTTGGCCGCCGCGGACGAGACTGTCTCCATCCCCATGCTGGGCGCCGCCGACAGCCTCAACCTCGCCACATCCACCGCCCTCCTACTATACGAAGTAATCCGCCAGCGTGATCAGGCGTAGATTTCTGCCCTGCCCGCTTTGCCCCTCGTGCTGCAGAGGAACCAATAAACCCCGCGCTGCGTCTATCTCGCATGACGCAACACCTTGCCCGCTTCACACGGTGGAACAGCCTTATGTTAGCCTTGTCACTTATCCGCAGTGAGGGGAGCCAAATGAACTTGATGCTACGTAATTTTTGCCAGAAACAACATCGTGATGGAAGCGATCCTACTGCGTTTGGGTGGAAAATTTGCTAAACTTTGGGCCAGCAATTACGTACACTGGGGGCAGCGCCTAGCTCATCTGTTTGGCTGATCTTTCCATTGACGTAATCTGTGCAGTGTGATACAATTTGCATTGATTTTATTCTTTAATTTGTACGTTTAGCGTAAATATCTTTTTGCACTGTCCGGATGAAGGATTGCCTAGCATAGTGGTTTACGCAAGCCTCAGTCCGCACTACGTAACTCAGGAACCAAAATGAATTCAAAAAGATTACGAACGGGCGCTATTTATGTGTTATTACTTTTAGCACTGGGCGCTTTTCTCTATGCTTCCCTGATGCGCCGCCCCAGCACGGCTGCGCAGCCAGCAACGATTGGCGATGTGGCCAAGGCCGTGCGTGATGGGAATGTGAAGGAGCTTGTCGTCAAAGATGATAGTGTAACCGTGATCCGGCGCGACAACACCCAGATTCAATCGCGCAAAGAGATGCAAACGGGCATTGTAGACACGCTCCGTAATTTAGGTGTGACTGCCGATCAACTCAGCAAGGTTGATATTAAAGTTGACGAACCCAAGTGGTGGGAAAATTGGAGCGGCATTTTACTGGCCATTCTACCGTTAATTCTTTTGGCAGCCTTCTTCTATTTTATCTTGCGCCAGGCACAAGGAGCCGGCAACCAGGCCTTTAGTTTTGGCAAGAGCCGGGCGCGTATGTTTACAGGCGATCGGCCTAGTATTACTTTTGCCGATGTAGCAGGCAGTGAAGAAGCCAAACAAGAGTTGCAGGAAGTGGTCGAGTTTCTCAAAGAACCCGAGAAATTTGCCGCTCTTGGCGCCCGCATTCCCAAAGGTGTGTTGCTCGTGGGCCCGCCAGGCACGGGTAAGACCTTGATGGCCAAAGCGGTTTCTGGTGAAGCAGGCGTCCCTTTCTTCAGCATCTCTGGCTCAGAATTTGTCGAAATGTTTGTTGGGGTTGGCGCCAGCCGAGTGCGCGATCTCTTTGAACAAGCGAAGAAAAATTCGCCCTGCATCATCTTTGTCGATGAAATTGACGCCGTCGGTCGCCATCGTGGGGCTGGCCTGGGTGGTTCGCACGACGAACGCGAACAGACCCTCAATCAGATTTTGGTTGAGATGGATGGCTTCGATACCGACACCAATGTCATTCTGATTGCGGCCACCAATCGCCCAGACATTCTGGATCCGGCATTGTTTCGCCCTGGTCGGTTTGATCGCCGGGTGACGATGGATGCACCA
>JAPLGZ010000554.1 GCA_026389895.1 Chloroflexota bacterium
AGGTAAATGGCTAACTTGCGTGGGTCAGCTTTGGATGTAGCCCTTACGATGACAAAACTCGGCTTTTCATACTGACAGGTGGATAGGAGATTAAAATTGCGAAACTCAGAAATAAGCAGCCTATTGCTCCCAAACCCCATAACGAGCTGTAACAAACCGAACGAATTAACCACGCGAGCGCCGATTCGGCTCATGATCGTTGAAGACCACCCGCTACTGATCGAAGGTTTGCGCCGCATGGTGGATGAAGAGCCAGACATTGAGATCGTAGCCGAGGTCACCGATGGTGATGAAGCTGTCAGGCGTGCGCTGCAACTTGAACCGGATGTCATTTTGATGGATATTAACTTGCCTGGCAAAAATGGTCTACAAGCAACACGTGAAATCAAAAATAGCCAAACGTATGACGGAAGCAACATCATTATCCTAACGGCCTACAATGATGAGGAACAACGTTTACACGCCTTGCGCACTGGCGCCTTGGCTTATTACCCCAAGGATGTACGCCCCAGTGAATTAATTGCGGCTATTCGAGCAGTGGCGGACGGCAAGTATGTGATCAATGATAAATTTCTAACCAAACCAGATGCGTTCCGGTGGATTATAGAACAGATAGAAAATGATGCGAACGACAACGATACATCCCAAGAGCAATCTACACCGCTGAGTTCTCGTGAAATGCAAATTCTTGGTCTCGTGACCCGTGGCACGAGCAACAAGGAAATTGCCCGCGAATTGAATATTAGTCGCCAAACCGTAAAAAATCACATCAATAATCTGTTCCACAAGCTTGGCGTCGCGGATCGCACCCAAGCCGCGCTATTGGCTTTGCGCCGTGGTTGGGTGCGCTTGGAAGACACAAACAAAGTGTTGAGTTGAAGGCTGTCAGGCGCGCCTTTCGCCAGCACAAACCGGCGAAGGGGATAAGTTTCGTTGTTTTGATGGTTAATGCCATAATGGCGCGAAGTTTCATCTGTCTATTCCTCTGTTGTGAACCAACGCAGAAAATAGCACAATGCTGACGATTGCCTGGCGGTCTACGCTCTAAGGTAGATCAGTTAGATCTGTTTAGCCTCGCCATGCTTGACAATATCGCGCTTGGCACGACAGTCCGTTCTATTTTAACGAATCAGTTTAGAGGTCTCTGGATCAACGATGCTTCAACTACGTCTCCACGAAAGCAGGTGAGGGTTAATATACGCCATGATGGGAAAACCGATGGATGGTGCTACAATGAGCGCTCGTAACCCCAACAACCCCAACAGAAAAGGAGACAGGGATGGGACATACAAGCGCACGGGTCGACGGCGCCACGTTGATGGCAGCAACCAACGTGGCTGGCCCCGTAACCGTCGGCACGCCAGCCTGGTTTGCCTGGCTGGCGGACGCAACCTCCTTCACCTTTACCAGCCCATCCGGCAGTTTCATGGCGCGCAAGGAGCGGCGGACACGCGGTGGTGGGTATTGGCAAGCCTATCGCACGGCCCATGGCACCCTGCATAAAGCCTATCTTGGCAAGCTGGAGAATCTGACATTCGCGCGGCTCGAGCAGACAGCGGTAACCTTGGCGACCGCAGCGAAACCGGCCGGCCCCCCCCCCCCCCCCCCCGCCC
>JAPLGZ010000113.1 GCA_026389895.1 Chloroflexota bacterium
TTAATTTTTGGGCGACCTGGTGCGGCCCGTGCCAAGAGGAGTTGCCGGCTGTCGAGGCGACATCGGCCCGCTATGCCAATCAAGTGCAGGTGATCGGCGTCGATCAGGCCGAAGCACCAGATGTTGTGCAATCTTATGTGGCAGAATTTCAGTTGACCTATCCGATTGTGATGGACAAAGATAACAGTGTGGCCAATCACTACAACGTGAAAGGGATGCCGACGACCTTCTTCATTGACGGCGACGGCGTGATTCGCCACATGTGGATGGGCGAGATGAATCGGATTACTTTGGCCGAAGGTGTCACGAAAATTTTACGTTGACCTCTGCTTTCTTCTGTGGCTCAATTAACCCCGGACGATCAAGATTAGCCAACAAGGCCCAAACGATCATTAAGTCGGGGAGGGCGTAACTGGCGTCGATCAAGCCATGCGCCAAACCAGTCACGACTGCGGCCAACAAACCTAAACTCAGAATAGGTGCGGCAGAATGGCGCACATTAACCCACAATTGGCGCATGGTAATACCGAAGAAGGCCACGGCCAACGCTAACCCTGGCAACCCCAACCGCGTCCACCAATCTAATAACCAGTTATGTGGATGGTTGAGATTGGGCTCCTGCCAAGCGGCGGGCAAGATATAGTAACTCCGAAATGTATAGAGAAAATTATCTGGCCCCACCCCCAACCACCGATGATCCAGCGCCATCTGCCAGGCGCTCTGCCATAGTTGCAAACGGACAAAACCGGTTCCCTGGCGAAAATCTAGCAAGCGTTGAAAACGTTCGGCACCCAAGAAAGGCGTTAACGCCATGATCGCAAAAATGCCCGCTGCCGCAATCCACCACAGCGGGCGCCGTGATTGATTGCGCTCGGCGAGCAAGACCAATCCGCCGAACCAGAGCGTGAAAAGCAAGGCCGGCAGACCAAATAACAACGCTCCTTTGCTAAAGGTCAACAAAAGCGCCGCCGCTTGAAGCACAGTCAAGCAACTCCACCATAACCGTGGCCGCAGGGTGGGGGTAAACAGGGCAAAGGCCAATGTCACGGCTAACGTCCGCTCCAGATAAAGCGCCAGATTGTTTGGTGAACCGTAAAATGCTCGCACCCGCCAGACGCCCTCCGCCGTAATCAAGCCTGCGCCGCTGGCATATTGCCACAAGCCAACCAGCGCCACCACCACGCTACCGGCAAGCCAGCCTGTCATAAGCCACCATTGATCGCGCTGCTGATTTTCTGAATTTTGGTAGATCCAGATCAGCAACAAGCCCAATAAACTGGCCATCAGGAAGACCGTGCGCCATTCATGGAACGCCACCGCGAAATTTTCGGCGTTAAAGCTGACAATGAGCGCCCAACTGGTGATCGCCAACAAAAGCAGCGTCGGCATAGGAACAACACGCGTTTTGGGTGTGGTGTGCGTAGTTTGGTCTGTGGCTCGGTCCTGATTGCTGGCTAAGAGCCAGTGAAGGCTACACACGAAAATTCCGCCTAAGATCCCCACATCAATCAAGCTAAGCGCTCGATTGGGCAGAATCGGCAGCGGGAAGGCGTAGTAGAATGGAAGCGCAAAGAGGAGGGCGCTGAGCCAAAGCACTGGACGCTGTAAGGCTACCCACGCGAGCCAAGCCAACCCTGCCAAGGTAATGAGCCATTGGTGCAATGCCACGCCAATGACAATTAGCAGAAGGCCACCAATCGCCAGCAAAGGCGCGGATTGTTTGATCCAGACCGGTTGAAGCAATTGTGTAAGCTGAATTGGTACGCGTCTGGCCCTGTTTGCGCGTAACCAGGGCGCGAATTGGCTTCTGGACGCGGCAAGGACGATACCCCAACCGGCGATGACCAACAACGCTACCCCAGGCCAGCGTGGATAGGGCCGCGGTGGCAGCGCATCAATGGCCACCGCGCGTAAGGGGCGTTGCCCCCAACTGCGCCAAATTTCGATGCGCACTTGGTGGGCTTCTCGCTGGCCAGGCGCGCGGTGGACGCGCACCCACTGTTCACTTGCGCCCGCTACGCCTTGTTTCTCGGGTGCATAAAAGGTTCGGTAACCAGCCATTGCACCCTGACTATCGTGATTTCCTGGTATCACAGGCAGCAAATTTGCCGGTTGACCGTCGATGGTTACATAGAGATAACCCCAGTAATCGCCGATGGCCAGCAATAAATCTAATTCGGAACCGGTATACCCAAAGGTCACCGTGCCGGATGGCTCTTGCAGCGGATGGGCTGGTTCACGGGGATCGGCGCCCGTTTTGTCAACATGCCAACCCGGGCTGTAGGTGAAACCGGCGCTGTCCATGGTGGCTACGTTACCACTTTGTAGTTGTCTGATTTGTGTAGGCTGAAGAAGGCGGGGCTCTGGTTGATTGATTTGCACCATGACCAACCAGGCAACGCCACCAATCCCACACAAGAACACAATGATCCAAAGCCAGAAACTGACAGAATTGGCTGCGGATGGTTGAGGCGACGCGATGATGGGCTTGGCTGGTTGGCGCATTTCTCAATCGTATCACTGGCTGGAGGTTAAGACAACTCTGCGGCCAAAGATTCGCCATTCAATGGGGTTATGCAAAAAGCAAAGGTGGACGCACTGCGCGTCCACCTTTGGTGTGACCTCTCCCTAACCCTCTGGCGGGGACAGAATAGGGAGCGCACAAATGGCTTCGTTTTCTAGGAAGCAGACCCCGCCAGAGGGCTAAGGCGGGGTCTGATCTGCCCCTACTTATTAATTAGCGGCAAGAAGATGTGTTGATCCGTCGCTTGTTGCTCATGCAGCACGATGAAATCGTCGATAATGAGTGATTCATTCTTGGCTGCATCGCGGAACTGGGCATAGACTCGACAGGTTTCACCATCGGCGCAGGCCAATGTCCAGGGTTTGGTGGAGGCTAATGGCTCCCATGTGGCCCCGGCCATGTCAGAACTGTTCGAGAAGCGCATCTCTACGCCAGCACTCACTTCATTATAGAGCAGTGAGAATCGATCAGTCTGGTGCGCATTGGCGCTTTCTGCGGCGCCTTCAAGTGGCGTGTCTGTCGAACTGACGTTGAGCACGACTTGTTTGGCCGGTGTTGTCTCGGCGCCACCGTTGATCACCATCGCGCCCGCCGGTGCATCTGGATCGGCCTTTGGCGTCACCGCAATCGGGTCGCTGTAATCACCTTCGGTGTCCGAAATGACGCCACTTAGCCGCACGTAATAGGTTTGATCGTTGAGCACATTCTCCACCGTGAAGTTGTTGCTCTGGCCCATGGAAATGGGTTTGCCGATATCGTTAATGTCCGTCGAGATGTAGAGCAACATGTTGGTGTAGGAGAGCGGTGTTGTCCAATCAATCAAGATCAACTTGTTGAGCGGGCGCACATTGATATGCCCGATGGGCCGCACGCGATCGTCTTTGGCATCGAGCGGGTTGCGGCCATGATTAACCTCAGAGCCATCTTTCTCACCACCGTGATCAGTGTCGGCACGGCAGGGTAGGGTGCCAGCTTGGAATTCTTGAACGTTGGTCAGCCCATCTTTGTCCAAATCTTCATTGGCATCGTTGCGTGTAATGTCAAGTTTGCAACGGAGTTCCCATTTGTCGGGCATGCCATCACAGTCTTTGTCGTTTTCTTGATCGCATTTCTGCTCGGGTCTTGGGCCATTGATCCAGAAACCATTGTCCCATTCGCGAATCAGATTGTTGGCCGGGTTCGCGGGGTCCTTGAAAACGGCCAACATGCGCACGCTGTACGAGCCACCCACCGTGGTGTTCACAAACGGGGCTGCGTAGATGCCGTCATTGGCGGCGCCATCGCCGTGCAAACCGTCATCCTTCAAAACGAGTGTATCCGTACCCCGCAGGCTATCGATCAAGACCAACACCGTGGCCCCAGGGATTGTTCCATCGCGGGTCAACAGTGTGCCCACAATCGACACGACATCGCCAGCGTTACCCTGGTTGGCATTCAAGCCCAGGAAGCGCCCTTCAAGCTGGATCGTGGACTGCACCGAGACGTTCATCAAGAAGTCATAAGGGCCGCCGTTGGTTGGCGCATTGGGCGCATCTTGGCTATTCGCCTGGCGCGGAATGCAATTGAGCGCAAAGTAGTAAGTGCGGAAGCGCCAGGCGCCTTCGGCGGGATTGGTCACCACCAACACATCATCAAAGCGGTTGTTACGAATATCCCATTCTGGGGGTGTGGCGCCGGTGCGTGGGCTAATCGGGATCCAGCGATCTTTCTGCGGGTCCATGCCGGGCAGCAGAACTTCCACCTTGCGGGCGTCACTATTTGTGCAACTCAGGTTATCATCATCTGGCTGTTTGCCAGCCACGACCAAGCGCATCTCATTGACGCTCTTATCAATATTGATCGTCAATTCTTTGCGGCTGCCGACGGCATCAAAGGCCGGTACATTCGTATAGTTGGCGCCGAAGATCCGAGCTGCGCCTTGTGCTTTTGTATCAAAATAGTCATAGGTATCCGCCAGCCCAAGTTGACCGGGCAGGAACGGGGTGGCCAATGCTTCCTCAATGTCGGAGGGGGCATTCAGCGCGCTCGTGGCATTGGTGCTGGCGGCGCTTACCATGCCGGTGCCCGTTGCTGTGGTCGGCACAGGGCGATAGATGCCATTCGTATCAGCAGCAATCTGCGCCAACAGGTTGCCTGGGGCTTCCGGGCCAAGACCAATTGTATTGACAACAACGCCGGAATCCACCACTTCGGTTTTGATTTCGCTGTAGAGCGGGTGAACATTCTCACGCCCGTCGCTGAGCAAGAAGATGTGCTTCGGATTGAGCGAGAATGGCGCCGCTAATAGTTTGTTCTTCGCGTCTTGGATGCCACTACCAACCGGCGTCCATTCGCGGGCTGTAATGCCATCAATGGCACTGCGGGCGTTGTTGATGTCGGTGGTCAACGTGGGTGTTGTCACATCCCGCCGCGAGAGCAACAGGCGTGGGTCAAAGAGACAGTTGCCCGAACCCGAGCCATCGGGTGGTAGACCACAACCGGCTGGTTGATCCTTGCCCGACCAATCCAACACGACAATCCGGTCGCCGGGGTGGAGCAAGTCGGCCACAACTTTGCCGGCCTTTTGGGCATTGCTCAAGCGGGTGCCTTCCCCGATTACATCCTCGGTTGTCATCGAACCGCTGGCGTCAAAGCTGAGGGCAATGTCACTGTCACCAGGATCGACATAGAGTAAAGCATTGGTCTCGGTGTCGCAGATGGTGTCCAGACAGGCTGTGAAATCGACAAAGGTTGTCCCAGCTGGCTTGACGGGCGGCAATAAGATCGCCCAATATTCGTCGCCTACCTCTTGAAAACTGCCGGCGACGACGGTTACCGGGTCGGCGCCCGCTCTAAACGTGAAGCTGGATTCAAGCAGACCCCGAACATTGGAAGCGCCATCGGTGACGGTCCAACGGGCTAGATAGGCAATCGGACTGGCTGGTGAACCAACCATTGCAATCCGCACCTGGCGTGGCTCTTTGATATCCAGGGTGGGGCTAACGCACGTGAAGCTCACATTGTAGTTATAATTGTTGCCAAAGCTATTCACCACGGCAACGATCCGGTCATTGACGCCCGCGCCGGCAAAGGTGCGGATATAATCTTCACCGATTTTGGCCGAACGCAGCACACGGGTTGGTGCGCTTGTGTCAGCTGCCATGAAATTGATGCCCAACTGTGCACCAGATGCGCCATTCACTTCAGCTTGCACATAGGGGCAGCCAGCCTGGGGGCGCACTTGATAATATCTGGCCGCCCAGTCATCCGGTGTCGCGTCCGACCAGCTTTGCACGCCACCGGCAATACTCACATCTTGGGTCAGTGGGGCCAGATTGCCATACGGGCTGGCATCATCGTCGGTGTAGACCAGTTCTGGCTGGGTGGCCGCATCCGCCCAATCTTTAGACCAGTTGGCCGCAAAGAAATTGAGGAAAAATTGGTTGATATTCCACTTGCCACCACTCAACGATGGGATCAGCGAATCAAGCACATAGAGCGTATTTTGCGTATCACACTCGCGATAGTGATTGTAGAGTGCATCGATGTGGTGCCAAGGATTGGCGGGCGTGCCCACGGTCCCTAGCTGTTCAATGAAATACTTATTAAAGATATTGCCGTAGGATTTGTCGTACATAGATGTGTCGGGGTTATAAGTGCTGCCTGCATAACCCGACGCATCGAGCACGGCATCCACGGTATCCGCCCCCAGATCAGCATAGCCTTCGACAAATTCGCTGTCATCGGGATAGTTCGGGCGCAAATAGTCATAACAGCCACTATCAAATGAGTATTGCAGATAGTGCTGCGCCTCGTGATAGACCGTCCACTGACCGCCGCCCGCGCGGATGGTGCCTGAATCAATGCCGATCCAACAATTACCCGCACTGGCCCAATAAGCAATGCCCGACCAGCCGACCCCTTGTTCCATGCGCACGTTGAGATTGTTGCTACAACCATTGTCATAGAGATGGTGGCCAGAGTCTGTATGATAGCGTTGCCACGCCTGCTCAAACCACTGGGCGACTTGCTGCGCCTGGGCATCGGTATCGATCCAATGCCGCATCGTCACTGGGTTGCCGTCAATGGTGCGGGTGGCCGTCACCGTGATTTTCGTATACCAAACCGTGACCGATTTGGGGTCGGGGCCTACGTTGAAATTGCGGACAACACATTCGTCGAGCGTAATGCCATCGATCACGGGGCCACCCGCGCAGGGGGCGGTGATCACATTCGGGCCGGTCAGTGCTGCCACTTGGACTTCGCCCGCGGCGGCAGGGTCGGGCGGCTGATCGACGCCGTGGGCAAAGGCCACGGCGCTAAAGGCAAATAGACTGAACAGCGCCAGAAATATCAATAGGATGGGGTATTTACGAAACATGTTTGCTCCTTTAGGTCTCGAGAGGTGAGACGCTTTATCTGAAACACGACTTTCACAACTTCAAGTGCTGTTGAGTTACACGGAGAGCAAGCTGATAGTGACGGATTGAGCAGATGATAGATCACATAATCCCTCCTTTTGCGCGAGCTTCTACCTACATAGCCAGTGAAGTGATTCGATGAAATTTTGCGCTGCGCCACTGCAATGACGGGGTTCTAATTGTGGTAGACCGATTGTATAAATAATACGAGAGGCCAGATAGCTTGTAGAACACGCCGTCATTGTGTGCTAGATCACAGGTGCGCGGGTGCCTCCCAGAATTAGGGGAATGGTTCGCGGGGATAAATCCCGCGGCTGACAACAGCAAGTCGCCTCAGCGACTAAGGGCCTTGGATTCAGTCGCTGAGGCGACTTGCTACTCTCAGAGGCCAAATTTCATTTGCGCCTAAAATTTGGGATACACCCCAGGTGCGCGGACTGGTTGACAAATGGCGGCTTTCGCATTAGAGTTTGATTTATCCACCCCACCCTAACCCTCCCCTAGGAAGGGAGGGAACTATTGGTCGGGTGGCTATAAAGATCAGATAAATATAAATCTTGTATAAACATAGATGATTGAAGACTCAACCAACAATTCCCTCCCTTCCTAGGGGAGGGTTAGGGTGGGGTAAAATGCTATGCACAAGGATTGGCGCCCTTCAGCAGAATTATGGCGTAAGTTAAAACCAGTTGCGCGCCAAATGCGTAGAGAGCCGACGTTAGCGGAATCTATATTGTGGCAACGGATTCGCAAACAACAGTTGAATGGGGTCAAGTTTCGACGTCAGTTAGCGATTGAGCGTTTCGTTGTTGATTTTTGCAGTTTAGAGGTACATCTGATTATTGAAGTCGATGGTCTAATTCATCAATATAGCAAGGCCGAGGATGCGATTCGCCAGGAATTTTTAGAAAGTATGGGATTTCACGTGTTGCGTTTTAGCAATATCGAAACATTACAAGATCCCGGCCGTGTAATAAAAATGATTGCTCAGGCAATAGCTCGCGCTCCCTCATCCTAACCTCGCCTAAAAGGGAAGGGACTGTTGGTCGGATGGCTATAAATCCAAATTCATTACAAATCATACTCCGTTTACTCAACGGCTCTACCCCTTTTTAGGGGAAAGCTGGATAGGGTGATAAACCAAACAACATCAATAAGAAGGAGAAAACAATGGAACCAGAATTGATTGCCGATTATGAATGTGTCACCGGCGAGGGCCCGCTCTGGCATCCCGACGAACAATGCGTCTACTGGGCCGATATTCCCAAGGGGCGCATCTTTCGCTATGACCCAGCCACTGGCAAACATGAACAGTTTTTTGAAGAGGGTGTGATCGGCGGTTATACCCTCCAGGCTGATGGCTCATTTCTGCTTTTTATGGCCAAGGGCGCGATCAAAATTTTGCGCAATGGCAAGCTGACAACGGTCTTGGATGGCATTCCTGGTGAAGAAGATTCCCGCTTCAACGATGTAATTGCGGATCCGCGCGGGGGTGTCTTTTGCGGCACGATGCCTTCTCCAGACAGCTTGGGGCATCTCTATTATCTCAATCCCGAAGGCCAGATCACCAAATTGATGGATGGGATCGATATCTCGAACGGCTTCGGCTTTACACCAGACCGGAAGCAGCTGTATTACACGCTCTCGCTGCCCAAGCGGATCTTCCTCTTTGATTACAATCAGACCACGGGCGCACTGGCCAATCAACGGGTCTTTGTAAGCACCATCGACGAAGAAGGGGTGCCCGACGGGATGGCGGTGGATGCCCAAGGCGATGTCTGGTCGGCGCGCTGGGATGGGTGGCGCTTGACCCGCTACAACGCGATGGGCAAAGAATTGCAACGCATCCAATTCCCCGTGAAGAAAGTCTCCAGCGTCACTTTTGGCGGGCCAGACTACACGGATATGTATGTCACCAGTGCTGGTGGCAATGACAAAGCGGAAAACGGTCCCGGCGCCGGGGCGCTCTTCCGGCTGCGGCTGGGTGTCAAAGGCCAGCCGCCATATCGCTCGCGGGTTGGGCTGGTAAAGTAATAAGAAGGGCTTACTCACACAAAGGCGCAAAGAAAAGCATCGGCAACGGACGAACTTTGTGCCTTTGCATGAGATTTACGCTGGTTAGAAAGGAACAGCTCCCATCATGAACGTTCATCTGGCTTATGGCCGCGATGGTCTGGCGGTGGATTTGCCGGCCACAACCGATGTGCTGACGGCACGCTTCACGCCAGGTGTGCCGGACGAAGCAGGTGCTTTACGCGCCGCCTTGCGCAACCCGATTGCTTCATTGCCGTTGGCTGCCAAGGTCAAACCGGGTGACAAGGTGGTGATCTGCCATAGCGACATCACGCGGGCGACGCCCAACGACCGCATCATGCCGGTGCTGGTGGCCGAATTAGAGGCCGCCGGTATTGCACGGGCCGATATTACGTTGCTCAACGCGCTGGGTACGCACCGCCCCCAAACCGACGCCGAATTACGCATGATGCTGGGTGACGCAATTGTCGACAATTATCGCTGTCTGCAACATGACGCCTTTGATGATGCCAATCTGGTTGCCCTGGGCACCACCTCTTTTGGCAACGCAGTGCGCGTCAACCGGTTGCTAGCGGAGGCGGATGTCAAGATTCTTACCGGTTTTATCGAGCCCCATTTCTTCGCCGGGTTTAGTGGCGGGCCTAAAGGGGTGCTGCCCGCGCTGGCTGGTCAAGAGAGCGTCTTGACCAATCATGGCCGCACGATGATTGCCCATCCGAAGGCTACCTGGGGCAGCACCCAAGGCAACCCGATCTGGGAAGAGATGTGCGAAGCGGCGTTGATGGCCAAGCCGACCTTGCTGCTCAATGTGACCCTCAACGCGCACAAACAGATTACGGGTGTCTTTGCTGGTGACCTGCTAGCCGCGCACAAGCAAGGCACAGAATTTGTGCGCCAGAGCGCGATGGTGCCAGTGCGCGAACCCTATGACATTGTGCTCACCACCAACAGTGGCTATCCGCTGGATCAGAATCTTTACCAATGTGTCAAAGGCATGAGTGCGGCCAAGGAGATTGTGCGCAAGGGTGGCACGATCATCATGGCAGGCGCCTGTTATGATGGCCTGCCGGACCACGGGCGCTATGCCGAACTGTTAACGACTGGCGGGTCGCCGCAAGGCATATTGGATCTGATCGCCCAGCCAGGTTTTAGCGCCCAGGATCAATGGCAGGTGCAAGTCCAGGCGCAGATTCAATTACACGCCGATGTCTACGTCTACAGCGACGGTTTAAGTGATCAACAGATTGAACGCGCGCTCTTCAAGCCGTGCCGCGATCTGGCCGCGACTATCGCTTGTTTACAAGAAAAATATGGCCCTAACCCGCGCATTTGCGTGCTGCCCGAAGGCCCCCAAACCATCGCTTACTTGAGCTAACTGTATGCTTATCGATTCGCATAATCATAGCCACTATAATGGCGTCGGCCCAGAAGGGTTGATCGCCGAAATGGATGCGTTTGGCATCGATCTGGCCTGGCTCTTGACCTGGTATCTGCCACCCAGTGAGCATGTGCCAAGCTCGCATCGCGCCTTTAATCCACGCAATGTACGCCCCGATGGCACCCATGCCGGCGTCATCCTGGCTGATGTGCTGGAGACTTGCCAACGCTTTCCGGCGCGTTTTGTCGCCGGCTACTGTCCTTGCCCCACAGAAGGCAACGCCGCCGATCTCTTTGAGGCCGCGTACCGCGTCTATGGCGTGCGGATCTGCGGTGAGTGGAGCTATCGCACCGTGCTAGATGATCCGCGGGCGATCGAACTGTTTCGTCGCGCTGGTCAGCTGCACTGCCCGGTTGTGTTGCACATTGATGCGCCCTATCTGCCCGACGCCCAAGGTAAGCCGGTTTATCAAGAATTCTGGTACGGCGGCAATCTTGAGGCGCTGGCACGCGCTTTGCAGGCTTGTCCAGCAACGATTTTTATTGGACATGCCCCTGGTTTCTGGCGTTACCTGAGCGGTGATGAAGCCACTGAACGCGCCATTTATCCGGCTGGACCTATTCAACCAGGCGGCCGTTTGCTCGAACTGTTTGAGCAATTTCCTAATCTCTGGGCCGATCTGTCGGCTGGCTCCGGCTTGGGCGCGCTGCGCCGCGACCCTGGCTTTGCGCGCGATTTCTTAATTCGTTATGCCGACCGGCTGCTTTATGGCCGCGATAACAAAGGCAACGCGTTACAGGAATTTCTGAAAACGCTCGATTTGCCCCAGACCGTGCGGGATAAACTCTTTTTCCAGAACGCACAAAAGTTGGTTCCGTTGGAATGAATAACGCAGGGGGCGCAAGCCATAAGCAAAATCGGTTACACAGAGGACGCAGAGAAAAAGCTACACAGAGAACACAGAGAAATAACACAAGGGTGGATTTAATTTTTCTCCGTGTTCTCTGTGGCTCCTCCGTGTACTCTGTGTAACGTTTTGGCCTGCGCAACATGCGTGAATAATAAGGATGTGATTCGCCACTTTTGCCAAGACTATTCAAATGGCCAGCTGACAGGTCCAAGGTTTCAACCTGCTGCTGAAATTATCTAACGTACACTGATTGTCGCCCTAAAAGGGGTGGCTTACAAGATAACAAACTTCAGATTGCGAGGTAGAATTAACAATGCGCAGTGTCTACATGATGACAGACTTAGAGGGTGTGGCCGGAGTCGTCTCTTTTGAGGATCAAGCCTTTGCCACAGGGCGTTATTACGATCAGGCCAAACGACTGGTCACGGCGGAGGTCAATGCGGCGGTAGATGGCTTGCTCGATGCTGGGGTCGAGGATGTTCTGATCTGCGATGGACATGGCGCGGGTGGGCTTTGGTTTGAAGATATCCACCCCAAGGCTAAATTGTTGCATGGCCGGCCAATTACCATTCCGCAACTTTTTGCGCCGCTGGCGGACTATGAAGCGGTGGTGATGATCGGCCAACATGCGATGGCGGGCGTCCCCACCAGCAACCAGAATCATACGCAATCCAGCCAAACGATTGACTACATGAAACTCAATGGCCAGTTGATCGGTGAAATCGCACAGTTTGCCCTCTATTGTGGCGCACGCGGCAAACCACTCATCTACCTGAGCGGCGAAATTGACGCCTGCAAAGAAGCCGAAGCCTTGATCCCCGGCATTACGACCACCAGCGTGAAGCAAGGGTTGAGTCGCGGCGCGGCAATCTCGCTTTCGGCCAGCGCCGCGCGCAGCCTGATTCGCGATGGCATCCGCCAGGCAATTGAACACCATCAGGCCCAACCCATCGCACCATTGACGTGGCCAGGCCCCTATTGCTTGGAAAAACGCTTTTTCCATACCCATGTCGCCGATCAAGCGGCGTTACAGCCGGGCGCCATTCGCGTCGATAGCCAGACGGTGCGCTATGAAGCAGATGACATTCTGTCGTTAATTTATCGGTAACACGCGCACCTCACCCCCTCCCGCGAACGGAAGGCCTAAGTTCAGAAGAGTGGGCGCTTCAGTAGAAGCGGGGGGGTGAGGCGCGCTCATAAAAGGAGAGAATGATGAAACTGACGCAGGCTCAAATCGATCAATTTAATGCCGAAGGTTATTTGGTTGTTCGCAATGCGCTGGATGCCAGCGATATCGATCCGGTGATTGAAGAATACGCCGCCTATATTGATAAGCGGGCGCAGGAACTTTTCGCAGCGGGCAAAATTTCTCAACTCTATGCGGATGAGCCCTTTAATCGCCGCCTGGCCCTGATCTGTCGCGAAAATAACGAGATCTATCCCGAACTGGATATTATGCACTTGCGCGGCAAAGCTTCCTTTGCCTTTTTGCGCAACCAAAATTTGCTGGATATCGTCGAAGGTTTGGTGGGATCAGAGATCACTTGTAGCCCGATTCAGCATATTCGCGCCAAGCTGCCCGAAGGTCTCACGCCAGCCGGCGGCGATCAACACGTTGCACCCTGGCACCAAGACGCGGGCGTCACCTGGGCAGAAGCCGATCCCTATTTTATCCTGACCGTCTGGCTGCCCTTCGCGGCGGCCACCCCAGAAAACGGTTGTCTCCAAGTGATCCCGCGCACCTATGGGCAAGGGTTATTGCTGCACCATAGCAAACCCAGTGTGGGCACGACGATTGTCGAAGAAGCAATGCCAACTGGTGAAGTGGTCACCTTGCCGATGAACAAAGGTGACATCCTATTGATGCACAAAGAAATCCCCCATCGTTCAACGCCGAATGTGACCGACACGGTGCGTTGGAGCGCTGATCTGCGTTATCAAAAAACGGGCACACCGACCGGGCGCCCCTTTTGGCCCGATTTTGTGGCACGTAGCCAAGCGGAGCCGGCCACTGTGTTAACGGATTGGGCCACCTGGGATCACCTGTGGGCCGAGGCGCTAGAAAGTAGCAAAGGGGTTCGCGGCCACCGCTGGCAGTAGCTAGCCGCCGGATAAACAACGCTGGATGGTTCACATCTGCAACGGTGCTTCTCGAATGGGGACGCACTTGGGATGTGAACCACCAATAATCGCAACCGGGAGAGCAGCAGGGTTGAAACCCTGGGCTGACAATAGCAAGTCGCCTCAGCGACTAAACGCCTAGTGCCTGAGGGCACTTCCTGCGCTGTCAGCCGAGCATTTTAATGCTCCAGGCCAAAGGGTCAGATAGCTAAAATCGCAATCAATGATCTGAGTCATAAAACGTGAAACTAACGCAACCCCAACTTGAGCAATTCCACAAAGATGGTTTCCTCATTCTAGAAGATGTGCTGACCGACAGCGACCTCGCGCCAATGATCGAAGAATACCGAGTCTACATTGACCGGCGAGCCAATGAACTTTTGGCGGCTGGCAAACTGACCCAGCTTTACGCTGATCAATTGTTTGACCGCCGTCTGGCCTCGATCTGTCGGGAAAACAGCGAAATCTATCCCGAACTGGATATCATGTTTCTGCGGGGTCAAGCGGCCTTTACGTTTTTGCGCAACGAGAAGCTGCTCGATTTGGTAGAGGCGTTCATCGGCCCAGAGATCACCTGCAGCCCCATTCAACATGTGCGGCCCAAGTTGCCGGCTGGCTTGACGCCGCGCGGCAGTGATCCGCATGTGGTGCATTGGCACCAAGATGCAGGCGTCACCTGGGAAGAAGCGGATCCGCATTTTATCCTGACCGTCTGGCTGCCGTTGACTGATGCCACGCCAGAGAATGGCTGTCTGCGCGTCATGCCGGGCGTACACAAGCAAGGTCTGCTGCGCCATCGCACCAAATCTGGGCTCGGCACCGCGATTTCGCCAGAAGCCTTACCGCACACCAAGATTGTGACGCTCCCTTTGCCCAAAGGCAGTGTTTTGCTGATGCACAAACATACACCGCACTGCTCAACCCGCAATAACACGGACCGCGTGCGCTGGAGCATGGATATCCGTTACCAGCCCACGGGTACACCTACGGGGCGCCCTTTTCATCCTCACTTCGTCGTCCGCAGCGCGGCGCATCCAACCGAAGTCCTGACCAATTATGCGATCTGGGCGCAGACCTGGGCTGAAGCACTGGCCAAGAGCAAAGGCATTCGCGTTCATCGTTGGTCGTAAGCAAAGCTTTGTTGTAAAAAAATGGTAAAATAGCTGGAATTAAATAGCGTAGGGGGCGAGTTATGCTTCGCCCCCTACGCTAGCCAAAGCCCTGTTGCCCAGGCGCTTCCCCAATCAGGTTAAGATAGGAAACCACAGATGAAAAGTTTATGGGATGATCAAAAAGCCGCGGCACTTGCCGATGATCCACTGGCGCTACGCGTCTATAGCTCACGTTTGCTGGGCGGTGATCCGGCATTGGTGTTGCATGGCGGTGGCAATACATCGGTCAAAGCCACAGTGCAGAATTTTTTTGGCGATGAAGAAGAGGTGCTTTACGTCAAAGGTAGCGGTTGGGATCTGGGCACGATCCAAGCCCCAGGGTTTGCACCAGTGCGCCTGAGCGTACCCTTGCGCCTGGCAGAACTCGAAGATCTAAGCGACACCGATATGGTCAAAAATTTGCGCGGTGCCATGTTGGATCCCAATGCGCCGACGCCTTCGGTCGAGACGATCTTGCACGCCATTATTCCCTTCACCTTCGTCGATCACACACACGCCGACACCGTGGTGACGATTATGAACACACCCGACGGTGAGGAACGAATTCGCCAAATCTATGGGCAGAACATGTTGATCATCCCCTATGTAATGCCCGGCTTTGTCTTGGCGCGTACCGTCTACATGGTGACACGAGATATCGATTGGCAACAGCTTGACGGGATCATGTTGATGAATCATGGTCTGTTTACGTTTGATAACGACGCCAAACGGAGCTATGAGCGCCATATTGAGCTTGTCAACCGAGCCGAGGAATATCTGGCGAACAACGCCCCAGTTCGCCCAGTTGCAGCTGTGCCACCCCCAGAAGATCTGCTGGGGGTGGCGCGCTTGCGGCGGGCGGTTTCACAGGCGCGCGGCGCGGCCGTTTTGACGCACCAGGATGCCAGCCCCGAAGCCGTTGCCTTTGCCAATCTGCCGAATGTCAGCGACATTGCCACCCGCGGTCTGCTTACGCCCGATCATGTCTTGCGCACCAAACGAATTCCGGTGGTCATTACAGAAGATATGGAACAGGCGATCACGCACTATGGCGAGGCCTATCGCGCTTATTTCGAGCGTAACCAAAATATCTATGCCAACACAAAATTAACCGTTCTTGATCCGGCGCCGCGCTGGGCCGTTTGGCCGGGGCATGGGACGGTCGCCTTTGGGCGCACGTTGGGCGAGGCTGGGATTATCCATGAGATCAATCAACACACCCGGCAGGCCATCGAGCAAGCGGAAGGTTTAGGCGGTTGGCAGGTCTTGAACGAAGCGGAAATTTTTGAAGTGGAATATTGGGAGTTGGAACAAGCCAAAGCACGGGCCACCGGCGTCGCCCCTGTCTTGCAGGGCAAAATTGCCCTGGTGTCGGGCGCCGCGAGCGGGATTGGCAAAGCGTGCGTCGAAGCGTTGAATGCCCAAGGCGCGGTCGTGGCGGCATTGGATATCAATCCCGGCATCACAACACAATTTACACAAAAAGGTATTTCCGGCCAGGTGTGCGACGTGACCAGCGATGAACAACTCAATGCCGCCATTGAAAACACCGTACGCCGCTTTGGTGGGCTGGATATTGTGATCTGCAACGCCGGCATGTTTCCCAGCAGCCAGACGATTGCCGACATGGATCCCAATGCCTGGTCACGCAGCCTGGAACTAAACCTGACCAGTCACCAACGCTTGTTACAGCGTAGCATTCCCTATCTCAAACTGGGCGTTGATCCGGCTGTCGTGATTATTGCTTCAAAGAATGTACCAGCGCCAGGTCCAGGGGCGGGGGCATACTCTGCCGCCAAGGCCGGTCTAACGCAGCTAGGGCGCGTGGCTGCCATGGAATTGGGGCCGTTCGGCATCCGTGTTAATATGATGCATCCCAATGCGGTCTTTGACACCGGCATCTGGACGCCCGAAGTACTGGCCAAACGCGCCGCCAGCTACGGGATCAGTGTCGAGGAGTACAAAAAGAATAACATCCTCAAGGTCGAGATCACTTCAAAAGATGTGGCGGCCCTGGCGTGTGCGATGGCCGGACCACTTTTCGCCAAGACGACCGGCGCCCAGGTGCCTGTTGATGGCGGAAATGATCGGGTAATCTAAATTTATGCATATCCCCTCTGTCCCACACTATCTGAAGTCGCGGCGGGCCTGGCTGGCCATCCTCGCCGTTTTGCTAATTGCGATCTACGAACTACATCGCCAGGGGCGTCTCTGGTGGTGTGCTTGTGGCCATTTTCGCTTATGGGCTGGCGATATCTGGAGTGCTGAAAATTCGCAACAGTTGCTCGATCCATATAGCTTCACCCATCTGCTGCATGGTTTCATCTTTTACTGGTTGCTGAAATGGCTTTTGCCCCGCCTGGCGCCTGAGTGGCAGCTCTGGCTGGCAATCGCCGTTGAAGCAACGTGGGAAATGATCGAGAATTCTGCCTTCATCATCGATCGCTATCGCAGCACGACCGCGGCGCTTGGCTATCAAGGCGATACGATTGTTAACTCGGTGGGCGATATCCTCGTCTGTGGTCTTGGTGTTTTGCTGGCCCGCAAGCTTGGCTTTCGCCGCTCCTTAGCGATCTTTATTTTGGTAGAAATTGTCTTAGTTTTTTGGATTAAAGATGGGCTCATCTTCAACATTATCATGTTGCTCTATCCGGTTGATGCGATCAAGCAGTGGCAGATTAGCCGTTAGTCAGCCCAAGTTTGGTGGTGTTTGCTGCCTATCGTATCCTTACTATAGGAATTCTGTTGTATGAATGAATTTTTTCGTAAATTTGCCCATAAAACCTCAGTCATTGTTGGCTCACCCTGGTCTTTTATCGTTGCGGTCGTGATCATCCTTGCCTGGGCGCTCAGTGGTCCACTCTTTCACTTCTCTGATACCTGGCAATTGGTGATCAACACCAGTACAACCATTATCACGTTTTTGATGGTGTTTCTGATCCAGAACACCCAGAATCGCGACGCCCATGCCATCCACTTAAAGTTAGATGAACTGCTGCGCGGGGTGAAGGATGCGCGTACCGAATTGGTCGATCTGGAAGATATGTCCGATGAGGAGCTAGAAAAGCTCCAAGCGGAATTCTCGAAGCTGCGTCAGCAGAATACACCGCTGATCTCAGACGACATCAAAGATGTGGAGACGGTGTTGGAAAAACGTAAAAGTCGAAAAAAAGAGCCTCCCAAATAGGGCTTACGCGGGGCATAGGTTTGAAGATGTATCTCGATCTATACCTTGCAGGCGCTTGTATATCTATCTAAATCGTAAGAGTAGCCACCGTTAGTTGAGCAGCATCTTTCATACACTACACTGGTACACTGTGAATCAATGTAGATATTGGAGGATAATCAAATGAATAGATGGATCGTGAAGTTTGTTCTGCTAAGCACCGGGGTGCTTTTATTCGGTGCCTGTGCTTTAGGCATTCAACCACCGACTACCCCAGGCACTACGCCTACCGCCGCTACAGAAGCGACCACTACCACACCTGTCACTGGTACTGCTACAACCAGCGCACCTACAGGCACTGTGCCCGCTGAAACGCCGGTCGTGACGGCCACGACCACGAGCACGACCACAGCGGATGCACCGGTTGTCCCCGCGGAAGATGCTGCGAGCGCCCGCTTAAAAGTACCTGAAGGTTTTGCTGTGCGGATTTATGCCAAAGACTTGGACGAACCCCGCTTGATGACACTTGGACCCGATGGCTATTTGTATGTGGCCGAGCGCGGCGCCAATTCGGTGGTGCGCCTGACCGATGCGAACAATGATGGTCTGGCGGATGAGAATCAAGTGATCGCCACTGGTCTCGACGGCGTGCACAGCCTGGAATGGCATGAGGATTGGCTCTATGTCTCCGAAGGCGGCCAAATTGAACGGCTGCAAGACAAAGATGGCGATGGTCAATTTGAAACCAAGGAATTAGTAACCGATAACATTCCTGCGCCAGTGCATCACACCTCACGCACGCTGCATTTTGGACCAGACGGCAAGCTGTATGTCACCACTGGTTCGAGCAGCAACAACGACCCAGAAACCGATCCACGCCGAGCGGCCATGCTACGCTTTAATGCCGATGGCTCGATCCCCGAAGACAACCCTTTTGCGACGGATGCCAATGAGCAGCGCCGTCCTATCTGGGCCGAAGGCTTGCGCAACAGTGTTGATTTTATCTTTTTGGCGGATGGCCGGATTTGGGCGGATCATCAAGGCAGCGACGAGCTAGGCGATGATGTCCCACCGGAAGAAGTGGTGAATCAGGTGGAAAAAGGCAAACACTATGGGTGGCCCTATTGTTACACGCCAACCGAAGGTGTTGTACCCGCCGGCACCAAAGAAGTCCATGACGAACGTGTGCCCTTCGGCGACGACGTGGCCAGCTGTGATGTAGTCGCACCGGCGATCTTTACCGATCTGGCCCATTCTGCACCGATTGGCATGACCCAATACAATGGCGCAGCCTTCCCGGCTGACTATCAAGGAAACTTGTTTGAGGCTTATCATGGCTCGTGGAACAGCAGTGTCTCCCGCGATTGCAAAGTACAACGCATCGTTGTGCAAGATGGCGCGCCCGTCTCCAGCGAAACCTTTATGACCGGTTTCCGTGACAACGATCAACAACAATGTGGCAGCGCCTGGGGTCGCCCAGCCGGTGTCACGGTTGGGGCCAATGGTGAATTGTTTGTCAGTGATGATCAGAACGGCAATATCTACCGCATCGTCTATATTGGCGGCTAACAGTTAGCGGATTCGGGGAAGGGATTGAACAGATAAGGTAGTTTTGTCCTCCGTTCAATCCGCTCCCCTAATCCGCTGTCAGCGCCTGCGCCAGATCCGCGCACAAATCCTCGGCATCCTCAATCCCAATCGAGACGCGAAAGATCCCTTCGCCAGCATAGGCTTGTAAACTAGCAAACTGTTTGGGGGGCAGTCGGAAAGATGAGGCCTGTAAATCGGCGGTCGGCATATAAAAAAGCAGGCTCCGATGATGACCTAGCGAGACGGCATAATGAAATACTTTGAGCCGTTCGGCCAATTGACGGGCCATTGCCGGGCCATCGGCTACCTGGAACGTGAGCATGCCAGAAAAATTCTTCATCTGCCGTTGCGCTAAAGCAAATTGTGGGTGCGATGGCAACCCTGGATAGATCACCCGTTTGATCTTTGCATGTTTTTCCAAGAAATTCGCCACTTGTAACGCGTTTTCTTCATGCGCCCGCATGCGTAACGGCAAGGTCGCCATCCCCCGCATAATCAACCAGGCATTGAAGGGGCTGAGAATCCCGCCCGTGCGGATCGCCACCTTCTGGCGCATCTTTTCAATCTCACTCGCGCCCCCCAGCAGAGCACCACCCAGCGCATCACCATGACCACCGATATATTTAGTCAGCGAATGAAGTACAAAATCCGCCCCCAACGTAAGTGGGCGCGTACCAATCGGCGTGGCAAAGGTCGAATCAACCGCCAACACGGCGCCCACACTATGCGCTAATTCAGCCACCGCGTGGATATCCGTCAAGCGCAGGATCGGATTGCAGGGCGTTTCGGCATAGACCAACTTGGTCTGCGGGGTGAGCGCCGCTGCCACTGCGTCCAAATCAGACATATCCACTTTGGTAATTTGAATCCCCAGGCCGGGCAAAAGATCGTTGGCCATCTCCGCCGCGGCGGCATACGTCACATCGCTGATCACCAGATGGTCACCACTGCGTAACAGGTGAAAAAAGAGCGCAGAGATCGCCGCCATGCCGCTGCCAAACGCCACCGCGGCTTCGGCGCCTTCCAGCGCACAAAGCTTTTGCTCTAGCTGATGCACGGTGGGATTGCCCCAGCGCGTATAAAAATAGGGCGCATCCGCCTCTAGGCCTTCAACCGAAAAATTGGCCTCGGGGTCGGCCAAAAAAGTTGTGGACATCACCAAATTGGGCGCCGATGCACCGGTCGTTGGGTCGGGCCGTTCGCCGGCATGGATCGCTTTGGTGCGCACGCCATATTCTTCAAAATTGTCTTGCACGGGTCATGCTCCTTGTTGAGTAATCAGGTTTGAATGGCTTATTCTTTATATCATAACGAAATTTCCAATCGAATCCAAGCCCTATCATATGCTAGCCAAAGTAAGATACGGAAAGATATTGATAAGGTTAATGGGGTAAGCCTATTGTAAGTGACGCTTACTTCGATGGTCGTACTCAAGGTCCGCTTCCTACCTTATTTCAAGCAAACCGAACAATATAACAGTTTAATCTTCTATTCATATTTGAATAGAGCATTTGTCTATACCAGGTTTTTACTCTCTTCCCGATTAATAATCTAGGAAGAAATAAAAGAATATTGACAAAGTGATTTGAATTAAGTACACTGTAAGTATAGTTTTGTTCTGACCAATTAAGTACGTCTGCTTTGTAATTACTCACCGTAGTCTTGTTTACCCTCTATCAGACATGTAAATCCTATCTCTACCATAAATCTTCCAAGGTTACACATGATACCAAGAGCATATATTAGCCGTTTAACGTTTAGTAATGGCACGGAGCTTCACTTAGAAAAAAGTGATATTGTGCTTATCGTTGGTCCTAACAATGTAGGGAAAAGTGCTACATTGCGAGCTATTCGTGACAGGCTAATTAATCCTGAACATCGTAGTCCCATTATATTTCAGATAGAGCTGCAAAGAGAAGGAACAATCGATGATCTTATTGCATGGATAAATAAATTTGCAAGAAAGAACGAGGATTCACCGACAAATCCAGTTTTCCAAGCACTTGGGGTAGGTATTCATCTCAGTCAAGCCCAAGCTTTTTGGATAAGTTCCAACAACACTCTCAGGGAATTAACTCGGTTCTTTTGTCACCTTGTAACAGCAGACGAACGCTTACAGGCCGCAAATCCAGCTCAGAATATCGCAATTGTTAGAGAGGCGCCAAGTCATCCACTTCATTATTTA